>DAHWFY010000156.1 GCA_027336365.1 Bacillota bacterium
ATTATACCACAGCACATTGCCACGCTGCATGTCGACAGGCACAGCATAAATATTGCCGTTGACCGTCAACAGATTCAACAGACCTTTCGGGAAAACGCTGTCCCACCCTTCCTGCTTGTAGAGAGAATTGAGCGGAGCCATGTCGCCTGCTTGAATCCACGAGAGCAATGTGCCATTCCCGGCGTGTACCTGAAAGGTTCCCGGCGGGTTGCCTGCTTCCATCCGACTGGCCAAGACGGCCTTCGCGTTGGACCCCGCTCCTCCCGACACGGCCTCATTTACGACATGAACATTGGGATACTGTTGATTGAAGACCCCAATTAAGGATTTGAGTGCCTTGCTACTGGCCACTCCTGTCCACCAACTGAAAATCTGGAGTTGTTGGGGACTACTATTTGTCTGTGTTGCAGAGGTGTTGCTGGCCCCTGAACTTGTGTTGTTTGCCGGTTGGCTGCCGCAACCTGTTAGTCCCACCGCAGTGAGCGCCACCATAGCGGCCAATCCCATTGTCAACTTTTTCTTTTTACTCATTGGTTTTCCCCCCGTATGAGGTACCGTAACGTACCCGTGTCTGAATGAACTTCCTTAGATTTCACAGGATTGAATGATTGCAGTGATCGACAGAGATAGACTGTACCCATTTGCTAGCCGCCTGACTTTGAGCACTTTCAAAATACGAAAGAAAATTTCGTCCCTGACACCTCATCTAAATTCTAAATTTAAATCAACAATTTTTGAGGTCCCTCCCAAGTTGTAGAAAATTTTAATTTCGTATTTTTCGTAAACAAAGAGGTGGGTATTGTAACCCGGATGACATTTGGTAACCGGATTCTCACGGGATATACCTCCCTCTTTTCTCTACTTGGTTTTTATGATAAACTGAGTTCGTCAAATTTGCAATGCCTAGTAGTTGGATTGAGATCAATAGGCAAAATTATCTTGTTGTGAATGAATAAGCCTACCGCATTCTCATTGACGGATGATTGCGTTAAAAATTGGACTCCGCTGATCAAACCGTGCTCACTTTAAAAGCGTGTCCGGAAAGGGGTCTGGTCAGACCCAAGCAGTGCCAGGGGGCCAGAATCCGAAGGATGTAGCTTATTTGGAAGGTCTATTGAAACAGTGTGTATAGTTTTTAACAGTGACTCTATTCCTTGACTCCTCTAAGCTACGAGTCACCAGAATGGTATCCAACAATGTACAAAGTTTTGAAAAGGTCACCATTATCAGCGTCGGAATCTGTCGCGGCCAAGTTGAAGCGAAGGACCAACCATAATCAAAGGAGAATTGTGGTGTGGGAAGGCTCACAGAGAGCATTGTAATGAAAATTGTGGTGTTAATCGCGATCATGATTTTCTTTGTGGTAAGTTTTGTAGTCGTAGATATGAAGTTTTCTAAAAATGTTGTGAATAACATTACAGAGCTCCAATCAAGAGATATGCTCATTGATAGCTATGCCCACCAAGCATATGACAGCTATTTGATCCTACAAAGTCAGACCAACGTGTGGATGGAACTCTACGGTTACAGTGATCAGAGTTTGGTTAATTTAACTCTTCAACAGGTCACACAAGCTGAGAATCAACTTAATAATTCTTTACATAATCTAGGCCTTCTTTTAAATAACCCTCAGGATCAAACTTTACTGCACGCTACAGAGAGCGGTGTCAAAAGTTACGAGGGATATTTCTCACAGGCAGAAAAATCGAGTTTTAGCACTCATCATCAAACCCAGATTGTCACTTATGTTCAGAACGACGATGTCGTATCGGCGGCTTTAACGAGTGACATGCAGAAGATGCAAAATATCGTTATGCACATGATTCAAGAACACTCCGCTCGCTCTGTTCAGGCTTCACAACAGCAGTTCAATGTGACACTGATTTTTGGGGGTATCGTCATTTTTTTGGAAATCGGATTACTGGCAACGATTTATTTTCTTTTAAAACCGATTCCCGTTATTGCTTTGCGAATTCACAAAATTGCCGAAGGGAATCTTACGGTAGAGGAAATTCAAGTAAACCGTAATGACGAGGTGGGCAGCTTAGCGGACTCTTTTAATCAAATGGTTCGGAGTTTACGGGAAATAATACAGGAGATTGGGTCAACTGTGAATTTGGTAACGAATCTTTCGGAAGAACTCACTGCAAATGCAGAGCAAACCAAGCAGACAACTGAAGGTATTTCGGTGGCCATTCAGGAGATGGCTAGTGGAACAGACACCCAAGCACATAGCACGTATGACATGGTTAAAATTATGGAGACTCTTGTAGCGAAATCTGTTCAAGTAGCGTCCAGTGTCCAAAATGTGTCCTTTTTGGCAGTGAGCGCTTCTGATAAATCCGTGGAAGGGCAATTGGTGATTCAGACTGTTACTCAACAAATGCAGTCCATCCAACAGGCAGTACAGGAACTTGCAGATGCCGTAAAAAATCTTGGGGTTCGATCACAACAAATTGGGCAAATCGCGCAAATGATCACGGACATTGCTGCCCAAACTCATTTGCTCTCATTGAATGCAGCAATTGAGGCAGCTCGTGCTGGGGAACAGGGCAGAGGATTTGCCGTTGTGGCTGACGAGGTAGGCAAACTTGCGAAACAATCGGCTCAGTCCGCCAAAGCAATTACCGGATTTGTGAGTGAAATTGAATCGAAAACAGAGGAAGCCATGCGGATTAAGAATATTGCAACGACAGAGGTGAATTCTGGAATTGAAAAGGTCAATTTGGCGGGAAATTCATTTCGAGTCATTGAAAGATCTGTGCAGGATGTGGCGAGTCATATTCAAGAAGTGTCCAGCAGTACTCAGGAAATTTCCACAGCAACCGGACACGCGATGCATTCGGTTCATGTCGTTTCCGAGGTAGCCACATCTATCGCATCGAGTACCCAAGAAGTTGCGGCGTCCATTGAGGAACAATTCGCCTCTATGGAGGAAATCACTGCATCTGCTATAACGCTCTTGCAAATGGCAGGGCAAGTGCAAGAACTCATTGGACGTTTCGAATTATAACACGGTGACTAAAAAGCAAGGGTTTTGGGGAGAGTGTGAAAATTTTATCAGAGGGATTGAGGACGTGTTTTTATAAAATTGTAAGTCATCATTTTTTGTTAGATTGAGAGATCGCCCTCTTGCAAACTTTGTCGACCAAGTTTAAATTAAAAACAAAGTTAATGAATGGAGGTGGTGCAAAGCCAAGAAGCTCTCGAGTTATGTCATGTTTGGGCAATGAAACGGTAGGGTTGGTATGGAAGGATTACTAATTACGAGGAACATTCTGCCAAGGAGGTGATTAATTTAGTGGCATTCGATGCAAACGCTTTCGATTGAAGTGTGATTTCTATGAAAGTGTGGTGGAAATATGCTAAGTGAAAAAATGAGTTTAGGTAGAGTGGTTAGTAAATTGATGGAAGATACAGAATTTGATATGGGAATGAAGACTCCATCAATTGATTAGGACAATATGGGATGTGGGGATATGAACGGACTATCACGAATGACGAGTCTTTTCTAGGAGGAGAAGAGACGAAATGAAAAAAAGAAAATTTCACTGGGCTTTACGAACGGGGGCCTTTGCGGCACTGGCACTGATGTTTGGATTTGGGTCCATCGCCTTCGCAACGACGGTTTATACAGGGACAGCCCCGAATGGTCCAGGGAATGGGTCAACATGGTCTCCATCGAACAAAACATTTTTAGGACGGGCTGAATCTCCAGCAAGCACGAGCGATGATGTGTGGTTTACTGGAGCCAACGGGATTCTCACCGAAATGTTTTATCCAACGGTGGATACGCCGGATTATACGGATCTACAGTTCATCGTGGGGGACTCGGCAAACACGTGGGACCAAACTGAAAAAACTGATGCCACACACACGGTTTCTCTGGTCAATAACAATGCTTTGGCGTGGACGGTCACAAACAAGGGAACAAATGGCGATTGGGAGATTCAAAAGACGATTTATACCGATCCAAATAGCCCTGTGGTCATTCAACAAGTGACTTTCACGGCACTCCAAGGAACCTTGGGCGATTATTTGTTGTACGTTTTGGCCAATCCAGCGCAGTACGGTAACGGCAATAACGATACGGGACAAACTGTAGATTACAATGGTCAAAACATGTTGGTTACGACTGGTGAAGATACGGGCGGCAACGCCAGTAACGCATCGGCGCTGGCTGTGGGCAATGGACTCGGATGGCTTACGCAAAATAGCACCCTAATGCTCTCCAGTGGTTTTGTCGGAGTGAATGACGGGTGGACGGATCTTTTAGGCGGAACTACACCGGATTACACCATGAACTATGCCTACGATCTTGCTCAAAACGGAAACATCGCGAATATGGGGGAGTTTGATCTAAGTCCGGTGGCGACTCAAACTAGCGTCACGTTTGATGTCGTTGTCGGCTTTGGTCCGGATGCAAGTACTGCAGAAGCGAATGCAGCCAATGAACTAACCAATCTGGCTGACAATCCGGGAGTTACAGAGAACGCCTACATCAATCAATGGACTAATTACGAGAGTGGGCTAAACACGTATGGTGGCATTGGTGGAGAGCAGTATACCATGGCGACGATGGCATTAAAAGCCGCTCAGGATCCCAGCACGGGAGCCATTGTAGCAGGCATCGGAACCCCATGGGGAGACACGAATGGTCCCAACGATTTTGGCTATCACATGGTTTGGGCGCGAGATTTGTACAATAGCGCGAGCGCTATGATGCTGGATGGAGACATGGCCGACGCGGACGCAGCGTTATGGTTTCTATTCAATGATCAACAGCAAAGTGATGGGCACTTTCCGCAAAATTCATATGTCAATGGGGTGCCTGGTTGGACCGGCATAGAAGTGGATGAAACGGCCTATCCAATTATTCTAGCTTGGAAACTGAGAAACTATGATTCGTCCACTATCAATTCCACCACCTATCAAGACCACATTCTTCCGGCAGCCATGTATTTGGTTGAAAACGGACCCTATACTCCGCTAGAGAGATGGGAAGAAAATGCAGGGTATTCGCCTTCCACGATGGCCTCAGAGGTGGCAGCGTTATATTTGGCCTCCCAAATTGCTTCACTGGATGGCGATACGACGCACGCGACGTTGTTCCAAAATACAGCCGATTATTGGGCTGCCCTGATTCCTGATTGGACCTATACGACTAATGGTCCTTTTGGGAATGGTCAATATTTCACGCGTATCACACCTGGCGCCAATCCTAATAATGGCGCAAGCGTAACCATTGCAAATGGTGGAGGCACTTACAACGAAAACGCCATTGTTGACAATGGATATCTACAGTTGGCGATACTCGGTATCAAGTCGGCAACCAGTCCGTATATTACCAGTTCATTGGCTGTAACGGCCAATCCGAACGCTGGAGAATCGGCTGGATCTCTGGAAGAGACCTTCCCCAACGGAAGCATCTCCTTCTTCCGCTACAATCATGACGGTTATGGCTCAACGTCGACGGGCGCAAATTTTGATGGTTCTGGCGGGATTGGCGGCCTGTGGCCTCTTTTAACCGCAGAATATGCGCAAGATCAATTCCTGCTGAACAACTCTGTCAGTTCGTATCTCACTGATATGCAAGAAATGGCCAACGGCAGCTACATGATTCCTGAACAGGTTTGGCAGAACGATCCCCCAACAGGGTACACAGCGGGAACTCCAGCGAACTCCATGAACCCGCTGGACTGGTCCATGGCCCAGTATATCTCACTGGTTGCGGCACAGTCGAATTACAATGCCGGGAACACGGATCTGCCGGGTATGCCTATGACTGTGTACAATCACTACGTCGCCAATGCGTATCAGCCTCATTCAGGCTATACTGTCGATTTGAATTCAAATAACCTGGTTCAAGGAGACGCGTTAACTATCTATTATAACCCGGTCAACGACAGCAGTTCGTTGCAAAACTCTAACCCCATTTATTTGCATTGGGGGTACAACAATTGGACAAACCCCGTTAATAAGCAGATGGTTAAGCGTTCGGATGGCTTTTGGGAAACCACCATCAGCGTTCCGACAACGGCCACCAATCTGAGTTTTTGTTTTACAGACGGAACCAATTGGGACAACAATGGCGGGAGTAACTGGAACTACAATATTTCTGCGGGAAGTCATACCCCGGTTGCTTCTCCGGTGGATACGTGGCCTAATCCGCTCGTGGGCGGGCAACCCGCAACGATTTATTACGATGGCTCGCTTGCATCTTCCAGCACAGCGATTACCTTGCATTGGGGATATGATGGTTGGACGGATACGACTGACACAGCCATGACCAATCTGGGTAACGGATATTGGGATGCCAACATTATTATTCCGGCGGGAAGTCAACTCAATATGGCATTCTATAATCAGGCTGGCACATGGGATAATAACAACGGTAATAATTATAATCCGTGGATTTCGCAGCCTTAAAAGTAAAAAATTATAAAATATAAATTGAGCTTTTCGGTAAGAATTTCAAAACATGTGTCAATTGTATTTGCAGGGCGAAGGAAGATTCCTTTGCCCTGCCTCTTGGATGCAAAACACCTGAATGCTATCCCTGGTAATTTTTATAAAGCGAATTAACAATATTTATCCGAATTAATTCAAATGGAGCATTCACACAGTGGAATCTCAGCTATTATTTTCTGAGTTCGATACGTTCCTGAAATTTTATTGAGTAAAAGATGGGAAGGATGTTCGCGTGAAGAAATATACCGCAGGATTACGCTGCGTAATTTGCACACTTGCAATCATCGGCTTGGCGACAGGTTGCTC
>DAHWFY010000157.1 GCA_027336365.1 Bacillota bacterium
CGAGATCCCTCCTTTCTTTTAAACAAGTGTGCGTTCGAAATAACCTGCGCTGTCCCCTCAGATGCTTACTGGAGATTGTCCTGTCCGCAACTCCCATGGCCGACACCACCACCCTTTGACCATTTTCATCCCTAGACCCTCATGCCGCTGATAGCGGCACCAGCAAGGGACGTAAATTCATGCAATTGTATTTACTGGGATAGGGTGACCGCTAAACCATGTCGATGCCGGACACGCACTACTAGATCAGGTTTTTTAAATCTTGCTCAGTCTCCCGTAACGATACTTCATCTTCTACATGAAATACAGGAATCCTGCGATCTATCTTACGAATCAGACCAGACAAAACATTTCCCGGGCCAAACTCCACAAAACCTTCGACTCCCATTTTCAACATGGTGTAAACGCCCTGTTCCCAAAGCACTGGCTGATACAACTGTGTTTCCAATGCGGTGCGAATTTCTGCTGGCTCCATGTGAACTGCGGCATCCACATTCGCCACAATAGGCACGGCTGCTGGAACAAATCTCGTTTCTGCCAGTGCCACACTCAACTTGGCAGCCGCAGGACGCATCAGACTTGAATGAAAGGGACCGCTGACTTCCAAGGGAATGACGCGCCTAGCGCCTGCTACTTTTGCTAATTGGCTGGCTCTCTGTACCGCCTGTGCTGTTCCGGAAATCACGATTTGTCCAGGACAATTGATGTTAGCCAGTTCCACAACCGAGCCTTTCTCACTGGCCTCTCGACAAACCTCTTCCAGATTAGCCGTATTCATCCCCAAGATGGCAGCCATAGCCCCTTGTCCAGCTGGTACTGCCTCGTCCATCCAGAGACCCCGCATGTATACCAAGCGTACGGCAGTCTGAAAATCCAGTGCCCCAGCAACCACCAGGGCGGAGTACTCGCCAAGGCTGTGCCCCGCTACCACCTGCGGCCGAATTCCCGTTTTCTCCACCCAAACTTCGAAGGCTGTCACACTTGCGGTCAACAGTGCCGGCTGGGCATGGAAAGTCAGCCTCAATTGCGCCTCCGGTCCCTGATACATCAAGCTAGACAGCGAAAAACCCAAAGCTTCGTCCGCTTGCTGGACCATTTTAGCAGCCACCTCGTGGTGAGTCGCCAATTCTAGCCCCATGCCCACAGACTGAGCCCCCTGTCCAGGAAACACGAACCCCAGTTTCATTCCCCTACTCCCTTCCAGGTTGTCCAAACTGAGCGCAACTACTCTTCACCCACAGACAAGCCCTTTACAAGCGCACGGCAATGGCTCCCCAGGTCATGCCTGCGCCAAATCCCACCATCAAGGCCACCTGTCCCGGATGAACCTTGCCCTGCTTCACCGCTTCATCCAACGCGATGGGAATGGAAGATGCGGAGGTATTTCCGTACTTTTCGATAGTATACATCACCTTGGCCGGGTCAAGATGAAGACGATTCCGGATGGCCTCAATGATGCGAATGTTTGCTTGATGAGGCACCAGTAGGTCCACATCCGCCATATCTAGGTGTGCATCCGACAACACTCGTTCCACAGACACCCCCATGGCGCGTACCGCATATTTAAAAGTCTCTTGCCCTTCCATCTTCAAAAAATGCTGGCGTGATTTCACGGATTCTTCAGAGGCTGGCATACGTGAACCACCCCCGGGCATATAGAGAAACTTACCCCCTGCACCATCTGACCCTAAATGGAAGGAGAGAAAACCCTTGTCCTCGGGAACCAGGCCCACCACAGCCGCTCCTGCTCCGTCCCCGAACAGCACACAGGTGCTGCGGTCCTCATAGTCCGTGATGCGGGACAACAGATCCGCAGAAATCACCAACACGTACCTGCACTGTCCGCTGTTTACGAGGGCTGACGCTAGAAAATCCCCGTACATAAAACCTGTACAGGCCGCCTCCAGGTCAAATGCAGCCGCATGGGTAGCACCCAATCTGTCCTGCACCAGACTCGCCGTGGAGGGAAACAGCATGTCTGGAGTCACCGTCGAGACCATAATCATGTCTAAGTCCTCTGCTTGAATACCCGCACTCGCCAATGCCCTCTGGCCAGCCAACAAAGCATAGTCAGATGTCGCCTCAGCAGCTTCGGCAATTCTACGCTCTCGAATGCCCGTGCGAGTGACTATCCACTCATCGCTCGTATCTACGATTTTCTCCAAGTCCTGATTTGTCAGGACCTTTTTTGGCAAAGCCGATCCCGTTCCCAAAATACCCGCTCTCATACCAAAACCCACGCCATTTTGCGCCACAAGATTCATTCCCTTCTGGTATCTCTGCTTCTGGTATCTCTGCTTTCACTATTTGCTCACGTTCAAGAATTTGAGGATAAACGCTCTCCCATTTTCTGCAATACCCCTTGATCGACAAAACGGGCACTCTGTTCTAGAGCAGTAAACCAAGCTCGTTCATTGCTACTGCCATGAGCTTTAATACATCCCCCGTTCACCCCTAGAAAAGGTGCACCACCGACCTCACTGTAGTCAAAACGAGTCCGCAGGCCTTCTAAAGAGGGTTTTAAAACACTAGCAGCCAGTTTCGTATACCATGACTGAGTCATGGTTTCACGCAACAGGCGAAACATGCCAAGAGCGAAGCCTTCTAGCAGTTTAAGCACTACATTGCCGACAAACCCATCGCAGACCACCACATCGGCCCGTCCATCCAACAACTCACGAGCCTCCAGATTCCCCATAAATGCAAAACCGGCATTCTGAAACAGTAGGTGCGCTTGCTTTGTGACATGATTCCCCTTCCCCGGTTCTTCCCCCACATTGAGCAATGCGACCCGCGGTTGATCGACACCTAATACGTATTGACTGTAAAGTGCGCCCATGTGGGCGTATTGCAGTAGATTTTCCGCATCCGCATCCATGGTGGCTCCCACGTCCAACAGCAATAGCCGACCACCGGTCAAGGTGGGCAGTACGGGGGCCAAAGCAGGACGAGTGATGGCTGGCAGACGACCCATAACCAATAGACCACTGGCCACCAACGCTCCGGTGCTTCCTGCAGACAGCATAGCCTCTGCCTGCCCATCCTTAACCATCCGAGCCGCCACAACCAGTGATGAATCTGGTTTTCTCCGCACGGCACGGACCGGTTCCTCGTCTGCGCCGATGACTTCATGGGTGTGAACCACCTGTAAATTGGCTGGCAAATTGGCTGGAAGCAGGGGCTGCAAGCGCTCCTGCTGACCCACCAGCAGAAGATTTATAGTAGGATGGGTCTTGGCAAACTGTAGAGTTCCTTGCACAGGGCTGCCTGGAGCACGGTCCCCACCCATTGCGTCAACGACGATTTGCATCAACTCACCCCTCGTCTTCTAGTTGTGTGGAACCTTGAGTGGATGACACCATCCAGATGACTCCGTCCACGACGGTTTGATCTGCAACAGATGTTAACACCCTGCACTTAACCACACCAAATTTCTTACTTACAATGTCCACTCTGCTGCGCAAGAGGTCGCCCAATCGTACAACGCGATGAAAACGCAACTGTACCTTGGCAGTCAAGACCGCGTCAGCGTCAATCACTGCAGCAGCCAGAGAATTTGCCTGAGCAAACAGATGGTGCCCCCTGGCAATGTTGCTGCGAGCAAAAACATGTTCCTGAGTGATGTGAAGCACCGAGATGCCATAGCGGTCCAGGTGCATCTCCAAAATTTCCCCAACTACTTCCTGCTGTTCCAATGACCGTATTTGATCTAACTTGGCCTGGGCTACTCTGGAAATTCGTTGACGCAGTTCAGGGATTTGTAATGCCATTCTATCCAGTCGAATGGTGGCCACACTGACGTGATAACGCGCAGAAAGTTGTTCATCTGTAACGAAGGGGTTCTGTACGACGTATTGAACCAATGCCATTCGTCGTTCCGATTTTTTCAAGGCACCACCCTCTATCCGGCCCCCTGCCCCACCCCGCAACGAATATGAAACTTAGACAATTCACATCAGGTAGCGGTGCGGGGATACAAGAAAATTTATGACCTGATATTATCACCTAGTCCCAAAAATGTCACGTACGATTCCAACGAAATCGCGTTTCTGCTGGCGGAGAATACCTAGAAAATTACATAAAAGGCTGGCATATGCCAGCCTCGGAAAGTGTTCTATTTGATAGTTTGTTTCAGCCAAAGCACTCAATTCTGGCATCCGGCTATTTGACTGTCAGTACAGTCCGCCCGTCATAAGTGCCACACTTCTTGCACACATGATGACTTAATTTGTACTCTCCACACTGAGGACAAATCACCATTCCCGGAGTCGTCAACTTAAAATGGGTTCGGCGTTTACGTTTTCTGGTCTTAGAAATTCGATGTTGCGGTACCGCCATTTCATCCACCTCCCTTTCGCGTGTCTCTCAAACCAAAGACGAAGTGTACAAACCCTCGCCATTGCTGGCAAACTCTGTTTTAGTGCGTGTTCGGAAAGGGGCCTAGTCAGACCCAAGTAGTGCGAGAAGGCTTCCCCAAAATGTGCACTGAGTTCTACGCTTCAGTAGGAAGCGTTTAAACCGACGTGAACCCCGTGCTGTACGTTTTTGGACCCTGAAGGAACCTTTTGGGCAACGACGAATAAATACGCCAGGGAGTTCTGTCCTTTTTCGGACAACCTCTTTCAATCTCAGGGCCTACCGTTCCCCCTGGTTCTTGCTATCATCAAACCACTCATGAAACGCTGCCAAGCGGGGATCCGCGACGTCTTCCACGCAATCACAGGGATGCGTGTTTCGGTTATTTCCGCACACTGGACACAGTCCTTGGCAATCCGGTCGACAGAGAGGGCAAAACTCGACACTGAGATTCACCGTCTGTTCAATCCATGAATCAAGGCTAACACAACCTGCATCCACTAACCAAATTTCATCTTGAGCTTGTTGCGGGTCCGTCGTCACGGTCTCAGCAAATTCCGCAGACAAAGGCTCAGTAAAAGGCTCAAGACAACGAGAACACCTATAAGTTAGTTGCGCTGTCACCGTGCCCTGAATCCGCATCTGCCTGCCTGTAGTCTCTGCCGTTACCTGAACCACAACCTCGGTGAGGTCCAAGACATCTGAATTCTCAACCGGTATCTGGGGTAACTCTAACCGCCCAGAGAGAGACAAAGACCCACCGGACTTGCGTACATCCTGCCAACAAACGTCCATGGCTCCCACCTTATCGACAACATTGTAGAGTATACCTTGGCCCGTTCCGCTGTGTCAATGCAATAGGACCCTCAAAGCTAAACCAACAACCAATCAACCTTGATGCAACGCCCCCGAGTCACCTGTCTGTTTTCCAAGCAGAACCCGAATTTGTTCCAGTTGCTCAACAGTCGCCTGATAACCCATCTGTGCAGCCTCTCTGACGCGTTCAAAATGAGATGTGCCAATGTCACCCACCTCGGGTTTAATCCATACATCGGCCGCATCAGCCCCCACCTCCGCCAAGGGTCGTTGCATCATATCCAAGGACTGCACAATGACATCCACTATGGTTTCAGGAGCGGCATTGCGGGGTGTTGCCGCCACGTCCACTCCCAAAATCACTTGTCCGCCTAAACGACGGGCCGCAGCAACGGGAACTCTTTCCAGGACTCCACCATCCACGTACACCCCACCTTGATGAATAAAAGGAACAAAAACTCCAGGAATCGAGATGCTTGCCCGCACGGCGTCTGCCACCAACCCCGAGGTAAAAGTGACCAGACGTTTTTGTGTTAAATCTGTGGCAACAATTGCCAAGGGAATACGAGTTTGTGAGAAGTCCGCAAAGTGAGTTAATAAGGACATGAGATGATGAACTTTTGTTCCACCTATGAGCCCCATTTTAGGAACCGTAAAATCGAGCCAATAACGCCGCCGCAATTGAGCAGCCAATCCCTCCATCATGTGTGGAGAGATTCCCGTCGCATATAGAGCCGCCACCAGGGCACCCATACTAGTCCCCGCCAGAACTCCCACGGGTATCCCGTTTTCTTCCAGAGCCCGTAGTACACCTATATGAGCAAATCCCTTTGCCCCACCAGAACCCAGAGCAAGCCCAATCGTCGGCCAAGCCATATCGGTCACCTACCCAGTAAATACAACTGCGTGGATTTACATCCCTTGTTGGTGCCGCTAACAGCGGCATGGCGGTCTATCCCAGTAAATAGAGGTTCGCAGATTTACATCCCTTGCTGGTGCCGCTAGTAGCGGCATGGACGTCTACACTCCAAAAAATTTTGCATGAAGTGCCTGCTCTACCCTATGTGGGACAAAACGGGAAATATCCGCTCCATGCATGGCTAATTCTTTCACCAAAGAGGAATTTAAATAGGAGTACGACGTATTGGTTGGAATAAAAACCGTTACCGCTTGTTCATATAACTGTCGATTCATATGAGCCATGCGCAGTTCATTTTCAAAATCGGTGATTTCCCGCAAACCGCGGACAATTGCCACAGCCCCCCGCAGTTTCATGTAATCTACCAACAGCCCCATAAAACTATCCACCACCACGTGCGAGTAATCCACAGTCGCCTCGCGAATCATTTGAATTCGTTCATCCACAGAAAATAGGGGCTTCTTATCTGGATTTTGCAGAACGCCGACAATCACCTGATCAAACAATTCTGCTGCCCTTTGCAGCACGTCCAAATGGCCGTTTGTTATCGGATCAAAACTGCCCGGATAGACCGCGATTTTCATGGTTCACCTCACCCGCCTCAACGTCCCGGTACACGCTGACACACACCTCTCCATAACAACGATGCTTCGTTCTCCGCAAGCGACCGAACGTATCTGGT
>DAHWFY010000158.1 GCA_027336365.1 Bacillota bacterium
AAACCGCCGGAAGAATCCATAATAAAAAAGATATATACCGCGCCGTTAATAACGCTAAGAAAGCAGGATTCAGCAATATATCGCTCGATTTAATAATAGGGCTTCCCGGACAGACGAAAAATATATTTTTAGACGATATTAATCATATTCTCGACATTGCCCCCGAACATATCTCAGCCTATATGCTGTCTATTGAAGAAGGAAGCTTGTTTTATAAAATTTATAACGATAATATGTCGGGTTTTCCTTCGCAACCTCTTGATAGTATTCACCCCATGGACTTTCCCCGGCAATCATCCCAATCAGCAAGCATCCACCTGGCTCCAACTCTTCATAGAGCTTGGCCAAAATCCGCTCGGGCTGAGGTACAAACTCAAAAGTCGTCATGGAAAATATTCCATTAAACCTTCCCAGTTGATCTAGAATATCCTCAATGTCGGCTTGCCACCACTGCACCCGACCTCCCAACTGCGCGATTTTCGTCCGAGCCCTAGCCATCATTTCTGTCGAAACATCGACCGCAGTCACGTCATACCCTTCTTGGACCAGCCAAACCGTATGCTGACCCGTACCACAGCCCACTTCCAACACTCGAGATCCCTTTGGTTGAAACATCCTTTGGACTAACACCCGTTCCACTTGGTCAGCCACCTTGCCAACTTCTGTCTCATACCAAGCATCATAATCCGCTGCCGCTTCATCAAAAAAGGTTTTGGTCATTCAATTCACCACCCCTATCCCAGTAAGTACAACTGCGTGGATTTATATTCTTTGTTGGTGCCGCTAACAGCGGCATGAGGGTCTATCCCAGTAAATACAACTGCGTGGATTGACATTCTTTATTGGTGCCGCTAACAGCGACATGAAGGTTTATCGATAAAGTGTCTCTTCCTCAAGAATAGGCGTCATCTCTTGCTGCACTACGGGTTGCAACCGACAAAGGAAGTGGCGCAAGACCTTCGGTTCATGAGTAAACTCCAGACCATGGATTTTATCACGACGTTGCCAAATGGCACTGAGCGCATCCACCACCACATCCATATGACGGTGGGTGTAAACACGACGGGGAATCGCCAGTCGCATGAACTCGGCATCGGCAGCACGTTGCTTGCCTGTTTGCGGATCGCGCCCCAATAAAAGTGAACCCACTTCCACAGCTCGAATTCCGCCTTCCAAATATAATTCCCCCACCAAAGACTGAGCCGGAAACTGTTCCGGCGGAATATGGGGCAAGAACTTCTTTGCGTCAACAAATACCGCGTGACCGCCCACCGGCCATTGTATTGGGATGTCCCTCTGCCGTAATTGATGGCCCAGGTACTCCACTTGTCCAATCCGGTTTTCGAGATAATCCGGATCAATCCCATCATACAACCCAGTTGCGAGTGCCTCCATATCGCGCCCAGACATGCCACCATAGGTGATGAACCCTTCAAAGGGTACACAGGTTCCGCTGGCATTTTGAAAGGTGGATTCGTCGCCACGAATCCCAATCAACCCGCCCATGTTGACGATGGCATCCTTTTTTGCGCTCATGGTGAATCCATCTGCCATGGCAAACATCTCGCGCACAATCTCCTTGATGGTCTTGTCTTGATAGCCCAGTTCCCGGGACTGGATGAACCAGGCGTTTTCCGCATAGCGGGCCGCGTCAATCCACAAGGGCAACTCGTACTTGTCGGCAACTTGCCGCACCTCCCGCATATTGGCCATGGAGACTGGCTGCCCCCCCGCCGAGTTGCAGGTGACAGTTACCAAAATGAAGGCAATCTTGTTCCGCCCCTTATCGCGGATGAACGCCTCCATCCGCTCCGTGTTAAAGTTTCCTTTGAAGGGATGCTCCAGTTGCGTATCAAAAGCTTCCTCAATGACAAAATTGACTGGTATACCGCCGTTCAATTCAATATGAGCCATGGTAGTATCGAAATGCATGTTACCCAGCACGTACTGACCTTTTTCGCGAATAAGATGAGGGAACAACACCTGTTCTGCTCCCCGGCCTTGGTGAGTTGGAATCACATAATCGTAATCAAAGATATCCTTGACCGCATCTTTGATCCGGAAAAAAGAGCGGCTCCCTGCATAGGCCTCATCACCCACCATCATGGCGGACCATTGGTGATCACTCATGGCCCCTGTTCCGCTGTCCGTTAACAGATCAATATACACATCATCCGACTTGAGGAGGAAAGGATTATAACCGGCGGCCACCAAAGCCCGCTTTCGTTCCTCCTTAGGGATGAGGTGAATCGGTTCCACCATTTTAATCTTATAAGGTTCAGCCGCCAATGTCATGGTAAATCGTCCCCTTTATGAGTTTTCTCCATGGTCTCTCTGTTCAAAAGTAAGATAAGCAAATCTCATGCCAAACCAAAGGCCCTTGCAAGTCGGACACAATGCACATCTAATCCCTCTGCATACAGCCCTCCGGGATCACGGAAAACTGTATACAGAGGGATTGTCCGGCGCAAAAAGAATCACAACGTAAAAGGGCACCCAGCCCACTGTCATATCCCCTATTTCACGCTATCACAATGAATTTTCAAAGAAATGTTGTCAAATTTATTGAACATCGTCATGATTTCTTGACACCAGGGTCTGTTATGACCTATTAGAACGGGCCTCACCACAATTCAAGTGATAAGTCCTCATCTTGTTCAATACGGTCGTATTGGAGACCCCAAGAACTTGTCCAGCCTTCCGGGTGGATGGATATTCCCGTAAGACCCGGTGCAGTAGCGCCTTCTCTGCGGCCTGTGTGACCTCTTTTAATGTAGGGTAGCGCTCCCCTTTGTCCGAGTGAAACATTCCCAGCCAATTGAACCCGTCGTCCTCTTGAGCCCCTGTGTTCTGCGCTATGTTCCGCTCCGACTCCCGCCAGCCGAACCCTCCAGTTCCCACCCCGCTCACCTCGGACCACGACCTCAATTGGTCAGCAGTGATGGCGGCTCCGTCTGGCAACATGTTTAATAACCCCTCCAGGGTGTTTTCAAGCTGGCGTACGTTTCCTGGCCATGGCTGATGCATAAGCCATTGAATCCCCTCCGAGGTCAGGCTGCACCCGCTGCGTCCAACCTTTTGCTCCATCCGCCCGAGTAACACTTGGGCCAGTATTGGAATGTCCTCTTTATGCTCCCGTAAGGGAGGAATCCAGAGAGGTACCACGTTCAAGCGATAATACAGATCTTCCCGAAACTCTCCCCGCTTCACCAGTTCCTCCAGGTCCCGGTGAGTTGCGGCAAGCATCCGCACATTCACCCCAATCTCATTTTCTCCGCCCAGTCGACGAATAGTCCCTTCCTGTAATACCCGCAGTAATTTTACCTGCATCGTCAGGGGCAACTCACCCACCTCATCCAAAAATAACGTCCCCAAGTGGGCTTGCTCAAAGAGCCCCTTTTTACCGGTTTTTGTAGCTCCGGTAAAAGCCCCCGGTTCATATCCAAACAGTTCACTCTCAAGCAAGGCTTCTGGCAAAGCTCCACAGTTGACTGCAACAAATGGCCCCTCCCTGCGAGGACTCTCTGCATGCACGGCCCTTGCAAATAGCTCCTTGCCTGTTCCACTTTCCCCTCGCAACAAAACCGTTGAAGTGCTGTGAGCCACATAGCTGGCGGTTTCAATCACTCGCCGCATCTGTTTACTCTGGTGGACAATGTCGCTGAAAGTTACAGGTTTCTTTCCATTGCGTACTGCCGACAGAATTTCTTGAATTTGCTGCTCACCTTTCAGAGTCATCACCGCTCCGAGAACCTGCCCCTCCATGTTCGTCACGGGAACGCTGCTGCCCAAGTACCTTCGGTTGCCCTGGTTGGA
The DNA here is from genome assembly GCA_027336365.1 of Bacillota bacterium. Taxonomy (GTDB): domain Bacteria; phylum Bacillota; class Bacilli; order Alicyclobacillales; family Alicyclobacillaceae; genus QXHL01. Next base: position 3,817 of record DAHWFY010000158.1, read on the forward strand.
AGGAAGTATTCCGGTGAACGCTTCGATTCGCTTCCCAGCATGCAAAGTCTGTTCCAGGGCACTTTGCTCACCAAGCAAGTCGGAAATACTTTGGCCTCTTATCTGGTTAACCTCACACCCTAACAGTGCGCAGGCAGCATCGTTGCTCTGAATCACGTTTCCGCCTTGGTCCACCGCCAGAATTCCGTCACTCACGGTATTTAAAATCACTCGCAACTGGTTCTCCCGCACCTCGTAAGGCATTTCCGAGGCCGGAGTCACCGCTAACACCCCGGGAATTTGCCGAAGGTCAGCCAACAAATCCTCAAATTGGTTCAGATGCTTATACTTGAACTTAATCATCATATCGGAGGCCACAGATACCTCCATGGCTATTTTTTCAATTCGATGGATTTCGAAGACTCGAAACACGTCATATCCGAGACCAGACCGATCCACAAATTTGATATGAATCACCGCTACCCGAATTTCCATAGGTTCGCCCCATTCACGTTCGCCTTTATCGAAATCATATCATTGTGTTCTTGCATCAGGAGCATATTGGGACTGGTGTCCAGTGAAAGTTGCGCACACGGTGGCGCAATACCGCTAAAAATGGGTATAATGGAGCACAGATTAACGTGACATAACAGATTGGTTCAACCTTAGAACAGTCAGGAGAATCACAAATGTCATTACCCGCCAATGACCAGAAAGAACATTACGTTCATGAGATGTTTAACGGAATTGCCCATAGGTACGATTTTATGAACAAGTTAATGAGTTTCGGACTGGATCAGTCGTGGCGTCGCTATGCCATTCGCCGTGCCCACATTTCGGCGGGAATGCATGTACTGGACGCATGTTGTGGTACGGCCGATTTAACGTTGGAAATTGCCAAATCAATGGGACAAACCGGTCAAGTGACGGGGCTTGACTTTTCGGAGCAAATGTTGGCAGTAGGACAACAAAAAGTGCAAAAATCTGAGCACCGTACTCAGATTCATTTATTGCAAGGCAATGTGATGGAATTGCCATTTGCGGATCATACTTTTGACGCAATTACCGTGGGCTGGGGATTGCGAAACGTTCCCGATATGGACAAAACGTTACAGGAAATGTTTCGGGTGCTTAAACCAGGTGGCTGGGCCGTATCGCTAGACATGGCAAAACCAACCCTTCCGGTATTTAAACAAGTGTATTGGTTGTACTTCAATTGGCTGGTCCCCTTGCTGGGGAAAATCACAGCAAAACGAAAAAGTGCCTATCAGTACTTACACGACTCTGCACGTGCATTCGACTCACAACAACAGTTAACCCAACGGTTTGCTAAAAATGGCTTCACGCACACAAATTTTCACAACTTAATGGGCGGGGTAGTAGCTGTTGTGGAAGGCCAAAAGGCAAAACAAAATCGTTGACCTCATCTCTGACACCCCCACTCACAGCGCGGGTTCACCGAAGCCAAGGCGTCATGACAAATTCATTTGTTCAACTCGGTATCTGCATCAATAGGGCTTTCCCCCTGCAAACCTTGTCAATCGAGATCGAAGTCACGAACAGGACCAAAATCCCAGTCCTGTCAAGACAACCGCCCAACAAGCCTTGTCAATCGAAGTCACGGACTCCCACAGCCGCCCGAGGTGTTCGGAGCAAATTTGATGAGATTTCAGATCTCGGACATCCGCTTTTTCTGAATTCACTTGTATCAACGAGGGCTGATCTCGAAATACTAACCTTATTATGATAGAATGCCAAAGAGAGCGAACACATATGATGTTCAACATAAGGAGAAGTGAAATGTGAAAATTTTAAATAAAATACAGGAACTTAGCCTACTACTGCGAGACCCAAACAATCAAGTGGACTTCCATGATGTAGCTGACTTTTTGAGCAAAGTCATGTCCTGTAACGTGTATATTGTTGACCGCCAGGGCAAAATTCTCGGTTATGCGGTACAGGAACCCTCCTTGACCGAGGAGTGGATAAATATTCTTACCCAGGAGAAACGATTCCCCGGAGACTTCAACAAGCACCTCTCTCGTGTAGATCAAACGGTGATGAACTTGCAGGACAAAAAACCCTTCTTTGTGTTTTCTCCAGAAGAAAACGAATCATTTCGCAGCAAGTACATCAGTATTACCCCAGTCATCGGTTCCCGAGAGCGCCAGGGAACCTTGGTGTTTGCCCGTACCCGTGAGCCCTTTAACGAGGAAGATATGGTTCTAGCTGAGTACAGTGCTGCCATAGTAGCTCTGAATATTGTTTATAGCCGACAACAGCATAAAGATGAAGAAGAACGCCTGCGCTCTTTAGCCCACCTAGCCACCGAATCTCTCAGCTTTTCTGAATTGCAAGCGGCCAAGTATCTGATAGATGCCGTTGGCAACACATCTGACGGCATGGTGGTGAGCAGTCAGATTGCAGATGAGCACGGATTAACTCGTTCTGTGATTGTTAACAGTATCCGCAAGCTAGAAAGCGCCGGTACGATTGAGAGTCGCTCTTTAGGTATGAAGGGGACTCATGTACAGGTGCGCAATCCTTATGTGCGAGAGGAAATCACCCGCCAGTTTGAGCGGTAAAGTCATCCCTATCTTGCACAATCATTGTTCGCAGCACTCTATGCTTGGCGAAATGATTTGTAAAAGAAAGAGTCCTCGTGTGCCCATCGTGAACAAAATGCGAATCAGTTTTCCGCAGAGAGCGACGAGTGCGTGTTTCGGCTTTTACAGATTATCCACAGATACCGAGGTACGGGTATCCTCGGTATCTGTGTGGCACCTGAAATCTTCGTCCCGACCCCAGGGTTTTGAAGAATTAAACCATGATTTTACAGATATCGTTTGTAAACTCCACCGGATCATGGACGGGCAGCCCTTCAATGAGCAGCGCTTGATTGTATAACAGATTCGTGTAGAGTCGTAATTTCTCTTTGTCGTGTTCAAA
>DAHWFY010000159.1 GCA_027336365.1 Bacillota bacterium
TGGTGGTCACATACGTCAGCGCCGAGCCGATGGCCAAGACCGCCGCACTCGTCACGTCTTGGAGAATCTGCACTTCCACACTGTTTACCATATTCAACCCTCCAATAGTTTCAGTACTTGCTGCAGCAGGTTCACAGCCTGCGAGATATTTGGCGCAGGCGCAACCGGCTTGGTTTCAGCGACAGGTTGATATACAGGGACTGGTTCAGCAACAGGGACAGGTTGGACTGGGAAAGAGGATACGGGCTTTAACGCCGTTTGCAATGCAGATTCCGTTTGTGGCCCGTATATCCCATCAATCGACAGATGATGAATGGCCTGGAACGACCTCACCGCTGCCTGTGTTGCAGGTCCGAAGATACCATCCACAGCTAGATGCACGCCGAGAGCCTTGTTGAGACTATCCTGGAGCGCCTTCACCGCGTCTCCTTGGCTACCGATCTGGAGCATGGTATTCCCTCCTTGTGTGTAGAATTGTAATTCTGCCAATGTTCCCTGAAACACGCTCACATCGCACAGACCCACCCCGGGTACCTGTTCATGGTCTGTGTATTGCCGCAGAATGTAAGGAACAGGCGGGGCGGCACCATAATCTGCAATCCACAGCGGGGTTGACACCAAGTCAGAGAATACCAGGTTATCTTGTAAGAACGCCCAGTATGTGTATAACCACGGTTTGCGGCCCGTCGTTGCTTCCGCACGCTGTAGCCATGTCAACGCCCACGAAGTGAGTCCTGCGGGGGACTGTGGGCCCGTGACTTCTAGGTCCAGAGTAGGCGGGAATGCGTTCGTGAATCCCCCATGCGCCTGTACATATCTCACGTAGTGGTCCGCCTCTGCAATCGGGCCGTTGTTCGCAGGCCGCGCGAAGTGATAACTGCCGCGCACCAACCCGGTGCTCTGCGCGGCCCCATAGTGATAAGCAAACGTAGAGTCGTCGAAGGTGACTCCTTCCGTAGCTTTGGCGATCACGCCTACGTATCCAGCCCCGCGAACCGATTGCATGTCCGACACTGGGTTAAGGTTGGATACATCAATGATCTTCAGCGCCACTGTCAGCACCCTTTCCTCTCACGATGATCACCGTCGCTGGACCGTGCCCGGCAATTTCCCCTCCATCGCCACCCCCGTAATCCAGCGATAGCCACCAGTTGCACCCAGTACCCAGCGGTTGGATCTGGACGTTTTCTTGCTGCACCAGGAGAGCCAACAGATTCTCAGCGGTTAATGTTGGTTTCCGTCCGAACATCCGCCCTCACCTCCTCCTATATTTGGTGGCGACCGTAACGCGTTGTAAGGTCTCTGTCAGTTTGGCAAGTTCCTGGTCCTCCATTGAGATACCGGACACAATTTGCCGCTCAGTGGACAGTAGATCACGCACACTGGCAAGCTCAGCCATCACCGTGTCGTGGGTTTCCTGCAAAAGTTGCAACATCATCCGTCCCTGTTTGGCGGACGTGTAATTGACCACGATGAGGCCAACACCTTGGAAGAATACGGATACTAGAAATAGAATCCAACCTTGTGCACCCTGTGGACGCTGGAACAGGATGGTAGACCATATCAACACCGTGAGCAACCAGAACAGTCCCATGGCAGACATGGAATCGGACATCTTATCTGCGAGTTTGTCGTTGAATCTTCTGAACCTGTTCAATGTAATCCCATCCCCATCAGCCACTGTTTTCCGTACTCGAACAGTACCAATACGACCATTGATACTGTCGCCGCCACTCCCATCATTCGCGCCCAGTCAAACCGCAGATGGTCGACTTGGCGTTCCAGCGTGTCGATACGCTTTCCATGGGCGTCTAGTTCCCCATCACGTTTCTCCGCCATCAGATCGTTAGTCTCCCGTGTCACGTATCGGTTGTCCAGGTCATTCATACGCTCCAGAAATCCGGACATCACGCTTTCCTGCCGCTTGAGTCCGTCGTCAATCGACTGAAAGCGAACGTCCATCAGACGTTGCAAATCCGTAAACCGCTGGTCTACCAGGGTCTTCATGTCATTGTCCATCGCTGCACCCCACCTCGTACGCACGTAGGAGTAGGTAATCGTCCTGGGGACTGGCATTGCGTGTGAGGGCCTTCGCAGGCTCCCATGCTGCCGCACGCAAGTACACACTCACCAGGCTGCTACAGACCTTCCCGCGCCGCTCCTCAGAGCGCACATATCCCACAGGCAGATGCACCCGGTCGTGGCTGAGATAGCGGAGGGCATCGTCAAGAATTAGCACCCAATCGTACCGTTGGCCGATGAGTTTACGCACTGCATGAAGTCCATTGTGGATGTTCTGCGATAAAATTGGCGGCCGAAATACTCTACAGTTGGCATAGTCGATGGGCGCATCTGCAACGCTGTGGCCGTTGGCTTCGATTTTTGTATATTGGTCCATTGCAACAGCCACATGATAGGCCATGCGTTTATCCACACCATCCTCCAACTCTTCCCCGACCTGGATCAGACGCGTCCCCAGGTTTGGGGCTCGAAAGTACAGCAAAATGTCCCCTGGTTGTGCCCATATCACGCGCGCTCACCTCCACAAAAAAGCTAGACCCAGCGAGTTATCCCAGGTCTAGCGTATGGCGTAACAATGGATACAGCGACGCTTGGATCAATCAGAGGATGGGCACCCTGAATGTCTCTCGATTTTATTCCGCAAGTCTAGTTGTGCTTTCTACTAATGTATGGTACTATTTCCAATAGCCATGGGAGGAATGTGTTTTGGTTGATGATGAGAGATTTGAATCTCACCTCTGGGCCGCACGAAAAAGAAAAGGGATATCACGGGAGGAGCTCGCCCGTCAGGCAAACGTTAGCCCCGAGTCATTGCGCCGAATTGAGAAGGGACTTTCGGTTCCCAACGTATTGCTTGCAATCGTGTTGGCCGGTCTAGTCGGAGTGGCAGTCCATGAACTTTTCAAACCTAAAAAAGAAGGGAGGGATGAACCATGAAAATGAAACAACTTTTTGCAACCATCGGAATTGCAATGGCGATCCACACAATCGTGAAAAATGTCAAAAAGATCGAAAAATAAAACGGTGCCTTGCGAATGGGACGATTCGCTGGCACCTAATGCTCGGATTCTGATTTATTTTACCCCAGTGGCTGCCTTGAGTCGATAGACTTGAGGCTATTCTTTTGTAAACAGCCGTTTCAGTTGAGATGCTAGGCTTACCGTTGCAGTGCTCTTCACATTCTGCGCCAGGTTTTCATTTCTAAGATTAGTAACTCGCTGGCGCCCATACGAGGGCTTCAACAGCGCTCAGATAATTCGGTGTAGCTGTTGTGATGGCTTGTACTTGCCCAATTAGTGTCAACACTTGCTGGTGCTGCGCTGCCATAAACTTGGCTGCTGTCTGCTCAATCGTGGTGAGGTCGCTTGCGCTGGCGATGGAAACTGGGTTCCCGTTCACGTCCGCATACTGCACCGGATAAGAAAGGTAGCTGTTTGCCACGGCGGTTTGTAAGGCGTTCAGGTTGCTTTCGTCAGCCGTCTGCCATCCAAAAGTATAGGTGCCTGCCGTGATGGTCGCCTGAAATCCTGCTGCAAGAGTTTGCATGTAGCCTGCTCGAAGAAGCGTAATCTGTGTGGTCTTTGCCTGTGCGAGTTGCTGCGCAGGCCAGTTTGGATTCGGTGTCAGCACCCCCGCTGATACGATGTACTGCTGTGGTTGTAGTGACTCACAGGCTTGATATGCGGCTTGTGCTGTCGTGTCTGTTGCGTCGATGGCAGGCAGTAAGTTCCATCCGTGTGGCGGATTACTGAGAGCCTGCTCGGTGCCGTAATAGGGATGTGGGTAGAGATTGCCATTGTCATCGTAAGGGAAGATATAGTGCATGTTATACACCTCCTAATAATAGACGTGGACAATACCGGGGGCACCAGACCCCGAGGTATATGCACCTCCACCGCCCGGTACGGTTCCGTTTGCGTTTTCAGACGCGGCTCCAGCACCCCCAAAAGAAGTCGCGCCGTTACCTCCGTTGATACCGCTACCCGGAGAACCCGTATATAAGTTAATCCCGAGTGTACCTGTGCCGCCGTAACCCGGTGCACCACTCGCCCCGACACTTCCCCCATTCGCGGATATATAACTTCCGAACGCAGAGTTACCGCCAGAATAACCCGCACTGCCCCCTGGCGCAACAGTTACAGAGATTTGCTGTCCGCTAGAAACCTCAACCCAACCCTCCGCGTACCCACCGCCCCCACCACCGCCATTACTACTGCCTCCGCCACCGCCGCCCCAAACCTGCACAAACACTCGGCTCACTCCATCAGGCACCGTGAATGTTCCGGAGGAGGCGAAACTCACGGCTCCCGTGTGAAACAAAGGAACTGGTTGGGTACCCCACATAAACTGGAATCCATTGCCGATGGAACCGCTGTCCCAAGAGAGCCAAGAAGCGGGGATGATCTCAGGGGTGGTGACACCCGAAGGCGCAGATGTTACCCATACTTCCAGTCCCCCACCGCCTACCCCTTGGAACCAGGTGATGACCACGGGATAAGGAACACTTGCATTCAGAGAAACAGTTCCCTTCGGACCAGTCCCTTGGGCCTGTACCCCCTCTAATTGCCAGTTGTTCACAAGCAACGCTCCATTTACCCACATTGTGGCTCCATCGTCGGAATCCACTTCAAACGTATATGCGCCAGTGGTAGGTACGGTAATGTAACCGGAAATTACACCCATGAAGTTTGTTGTCTGTCCGGGGTTAAAGTTCGTAATCTGCGGTACTGGATTTCCTTCTGATGCATCGATCCCGACAGACAAGGTATTCATGTGCTGCCAACTGAGGAGGGGACCGAGATTTCCAGGTACAGGAGGTGCCGTGGTAATCGAAAAGAAAGCCCCTAATAGTTCATTGGAATTCGACGCGCCCAATGGTTGACCAATTTGGAAGGATGCGTTCGCGTCGCGCTTTACCAGGGTATTTGGAGTGGGAGCGCTCTGCGTTTGCGCCGCTATATCAGACATGGCCTCACTATACTGTGTCTCCAAGTTGTTCATATTCGCCGCCGAGAGCGGTGTGGTGCTGTCTACCCAATTCGTCGGGGTGTAAGGCATTCATTCCACCTCCATCATGATGGCCTCGCATATCCAAGGTCCCATTGCGCTGTCAAACTCTCCAGGTCGTCCTTGGTGAATGCCGCAAATCCAACATGACTGTACAATGTCCCACTGTTGGCCGTCGCAGTCGCACCGTTGCCGAATATGCCTGCCTCTGCTAAAGATACGTTTGCCTGTCCGGTGCCCCAGTAACCTGTCACGGTCAGATCATTGGGCTGCTGGCTAAAAGACGTTACAGCGATGCGGCTGACCTCTGTGCCGAGTTGTGTGTCCGTGGGTGCAGGCGAAACCGTCGAACTACCGAGTGCCACATACTGTAACCCAGCCGTACCCGACACGCCGCCAAGAAAACTGAGGAGGAGATTGAAACCCGTGTTGACGACCATGTTGTTTTTCAGACGTTGTTTTGTGGGGTAGTACCCTTCACTCATAAGCGCTGAGATGGCTTCATTCAGCACACCTTCACGCTCTCGCAATCGCCACAGTCGCTCATCGGCTCGTCTATCCCACGTTCGGAGTGCCACACGGCCCCAAGCCACAGGTTTTTCACGAAATGACATCAAGATCGCCTCCCCTACAGGATAAGGGTTGTAGAGCACAGCAACGACGTCGAACATACATGATATAGATGCGTGAAAATAGTAAAGGTGTCGTTTGCAACAGCCGTGTCGAAAAAACTCTTGTAGATATCCACCGGCTGGCTGTCATTGATCACCGTGGATTCCAGGGCTGTGACACGGCTATTTAGGTTTGCCAGCGTGTCACTCAGTTGGGGTGCCTGCGTTCCCATTAGGGAGTCACCTGCCCTTGCAGCGTGACAGTGATGTCATACTCAGTCGCGCTGATTTGATGCTCCACTTGAGTGATTTTCATAGCCACATTGTTAATACCTTGGTCGGGCACATTCACGGTCACCATCTGCCCACTGGCCAACGTCGGCTCCCAGGTGTCGAGTGTCCCGTTGATCTTTGGATAAGCGTACTCCTGGAGTTGACCCTGAATCATGGCTCTTGCCTGTGTCCGGTCCTTCACAGACGCGTCAGTCATGGCGTACTCAAACAGTCCATACTTGGCAATGCTATCATCCACCTGTGCCTGCTCAATCAGAGGCACATGATACTGATACAGCACCTCTAACACATCCGTAGAAGCGAGTGCAGCCTCACTGCTGTCCTGGCGTACGTAGTTTTTTCCAATCACATAGTAAAAGTCCCGGTTGACATCGGTACCATCGACACCGACGATTTTTTGTGTCCCGTTCACGTACACCACTGGTACTGCGGCAATCGGATAAGTGGTAAAAAAGGTTTTCCGCTGACCATCGCCCGTTTGATATTCCGCCCACGGGTTTGATAGATAGCTGCCACCGTAGAAAGTGATTTTGTTCTTCAGCTGGCTCCCGTCCGACGTGAACTGAGCGCTCCCTTTGACGATGTTCGCTCCTGGACCCACGCTGGAAAGAACCACAGTCGCTAGATTGTTGGCCGCATTGAACCAATGAAAATCTTTGTTTTGATCCACATACCAGTCCCATCCAGTAATCTGTGAGAGTTGGTTGAAACAGTCGAATGCCGACTTGTGGAAGAATTGCACATAGTCGATGAGAGGCGCACCCGTCTGCACGTTATTGGATGTGATAGTCG
>DAHWFY010000015.1:0-26489 GCA_027336365.1 Bacillota bacterium
CACGGACAAATAAGGCATTGTAGGACCCACTCACGTGAGCTAAAGGATGTCGTTGGGGAATTAAAGTTGGACGCACAGACAGGGTGAGCTTACCTCCTCTGTCTGACCCAGAAGCAACCAGTTTAATCACTGTCCCTAATTCTTTGGCATAAGCCACATCTTGAGCCGTAATGGTACGAATCCCTTCCACTCGAACCTCATCCAAATGAACGTGGGCGTGAAAAGCAATGGAAGCGAGAATCACCAATTTTCTGGCCGCATCTAATCCGTCCACATCACTGGCCGGGTTGGCTTCTGCATATCCCAAACCCTGCGCTTCTGCAAGAGCCTGAGCAAAGTCCACACCCGTTTCTGTCATCTGCGTCAAAATGTAATTGGTGGTCCCATTGATAATACCCTTTAAATCCGTGACCTCATTAGCTGTGAGATTGTCCTGCAAAGGGCCTATCAAAGGAATAGCCCCTCCCACGGAAGCCTCAAATAGGATATCAACCCCTGAGTTTCTGGCTGTTTCTAAAATTTCTACCCCATGCAACGCGATTAAATCCTTATTCGCCGTAACGACATGTTTTCCCCTCCGCAGAGCTTCAAGGATATAAGTTCGGGCGGGTTCAATGCCACCGATGGTCTCAACTACCACCTGAATCTCCGGATCCATCAGCACGTCATCTGCATTCTGGGTAAAAGCATCAGAATTCAATTCTACATCCCGTTGTTTTGCCAGATCTCTCACCAACACCCGCCTGACCACCGGGCGATAGCCAGTCATGTCCGCGATGATTCCTGATCTCTTTTGGGTCAAATTGACAACGCCTTGGCCCACCGTTCCGCACCCCAACAGACCTAAATAAACATTCACAGAAGTTTCTCTCCTCTCATCTGGACTGCCTGAATTCTCTCACCGGACCTTGGCGAATAGTTTCCTGGAATCTCTGGGGGAAGTCAAGGGGACAAAAGCCTGGAAGTCAACAGTTGACCTCCTGCCTATCGAATAAATTCGAGGGATGACGCCAATTATAATTCAGTAACTACAATTGCGTGGAATCACATTCCTTGCTGCTGCCGCTATCAGCGGCATGAAGGATGACCTATTCTTTGGTTTCCCAGCTCATTGAGCGCCTTACAGTGCGTGTCCGGAAAGGGGTCTGGTCAGACCCAAGCAGTGCAAGGAGGCCAGCCCAAAATGCGCACCAAACGTACGTTTTCGGTACGTGAGGGAGTATTTTGGGCGACGACGCGGCAATACGCTGGGAAGTTCTGACCCCTTTCCGGACAATTTCTTACAGTCTCTCCTCAGGCGAACATTGCCAGCCAGGCGGCCAAAAAATTCTTGTTTGGCTTGGATAGCTGCTCAATCATGTCCACTGGCACACGCTGTGTTATTCGAAAAACTCAGGCTGTCTCAGACAGATTTTCGTGTAAATCTCGTAATCTCCTTGTGAGAACAACACAAAACGCGCTTCTTCAAGATACCGACACGTCGGTAAGACGTCCAAAACCGCACGCACGGCAATCTCCGCCGCCCACTTCACAGGACACCCGAACGCACCTGTACTGATGGACGGAAAGGCGATGCTACGCAACTGGTGCAAGTCAGCCAACAGGAGACAGCGACTGTAGGTTGAAGCCAGATTTACCCCCGGATTGGGGTCCGCACCGCAAATCGGACCCACCACATGAATCACATGTTTTGCAGGCAGAGCAAATCCCGATGTGATGACAGGGGTGGCTGTGTCCAAGTACCCATTCGACAATTGCTGTCGACGGATGTCCCGGCAGGCCTCCAACAGTTGCGGTCCCGCTGCACGGTGAATGGCTCCATCCACTCCGCCTCCTCCCATCAGGGTCCGGTTGGCTGCATTAACAATCGCGTCCACAGTGACCTGAGTCAGGTCCCCCACTTGAAATATCAGTCGAACGCCGTCCAATTGGAGTTCCATGAGAACCTCCCGGTTTTAATCGTGACTGTAGTGAATGACAATTTCTCCTCTGTCCTGTCGCGGATTCACACGCACACTCAGATACGGACCTCGCAAATCATGGGTCCAGGTGGAGGACCAATCTCCTTGTACCAATGCCACCGCCCCGCTGGGTACTTGACGGAATGAAAAATTCCAAGAAGAATACAATGTTTCCATTCCTCGATAACGATAGTTCCAGTGGAACACCACCCCTTTAGGATGTTCATGAAAGCTTAACTCCACCTCATTGTAGACCCCTTGCTCATGAGCTAGCGAGTGCCCGTCATCCTCATAATACCTGTACTCCCCCGTCGTTCCAGGCCCGCCAAGGTGTATTTGATAGGTCAATTCCTCAGGTACCTCACTCGTATGCTGAGTGACCGCCGACTGCGGTACGATGGCCCCTGCCCGCACAAACAAGGGTAGGGTGTCCAAAGGTGCAGGTACAACCACGCTCCGCCCACCGACAAACCTTTCCCCACTCCAGTAATCATACCAAGTTCCATGAGGCAAGTAGACCAGCCGTTCTTTGTCTCCAGGACGCAATACGGGTGCTACCAACATCTCGCTACCTACCAAAAACTCATCACACAAGTTGGTCACATGAACATCATCAGGGTATTCCATCACCAAGGGACGCATCACAGGCAACCCGGACTGGGTTGCCTCATAAAACAAGGAGTACAGGTGAGGTAGCAACTGGTATCGCAGGCCAATGTATCGACGGTTGATGTCCTCCACTTCCGGTCCAAAACTCCAGGGTTCCTGGCGCAGTGTATTCATAGCGCTGTGATTACGAGCAAAGGGAAAGAACACCCCCATCTGCGTCCAACGCGCCAAAAGTTCAGCGCTTGTATGATGAGCAAAACCGCCGATGTCTGGTCCCGCCATGGCCACTCCGGACAAACCAAGGTTTAATACCATTGGAATAGCCATAGCCATGTGCTCCCAAAAGCTCCGATTGTCTCCGGTCCAAACGGCCGCATAGCGCTGAATACCAGCAAATCCGGCCCGAGTCAAAACGAAGGGCCTTTCCCCCTGCAGGTGACGACGCATACCCTCGTAGGTCGCCTGAGTCATCCACAGACCATACAGATTATGCACCTCGCCGTGAGTCTGATGGAAATCAGGAAAGTGATGCAGCACGTCCATATCCATCGTCTTCGTTTCATTAAACACGGCAGGTTCGTTCATGTCATTCCAAATCCCGGTTACACCTCGGTCAACGTAGAAACGGTGCAGGTCTCCCCACCACCGCGCAGACTGTGGATTGGCAAAGTCAGGGAACACAGACTCCCCGGGCCACACCTCACCTCTGAACAAATCTCCTTCCGCATAAGCGCAGAACAGACCACCCATCAACCCTTCCAGATACGGTTGAAATTGAGGATCTCGTTTCACTCCCGGATCGACAATGGTGACCGTATGGAATCCCATTTCGGTCAAAGCTCTAGTCATCTGCGCTGGGTCGGGGAACCGCACAGGATCGAACGTGAAAACCCGATAGCCGCGCATATAGTGAATATCAAGGTACAAAGCGTCGCAAGGAATTTGTTTGTCCCTGAAAGTTTGGGCCACCTCCAGCACCTCGGACTGACTCATGTAGCTGTACCGAGACTGATGATACCCCAATGCCCATTTGGGCGGCAAAAAGGGACGTCCCGTGAGTTGTGTATACCCCTGCAGAACATCTTTGAGACTTGGCCCTGGAATATAATATCCATCCAATTCTCCAGTGGCCACTGATATCAGATAAGTGTCCGCAGAACTGCGCATGTCAAATATCGTTTTTCCCGGGTTGTCGAGAAAGAATCCATAGGCACTCCCTCGCCGCATGTGCAACAGAAAGGGAATGGACTGATACAGCGCTTCTATCTCAGGCACGTGAGGAGCGTATACATCCGAATTCCACATTTCATAGCGTTCGTTTTGCTTATCTAGAAAACCAGTCTTTTCCCCCAATCCATAAAAGTGATCCTCGGCCTGTTTGTTGAAGGAGCCTTGCCAAGCACCAGTGGTTTCATCGCGGATCAATGAAACTTGATGAAACTCCACCAAGGGCAGTCTGCTGCGGTCTGTTGCATGTATCCCCATCACACGCCAATTCCCACCCTCGTTGTCCACCTCAAGACAGGTGAAGTCTCCGCACACCCGAAGTGAATCGGCGACTTTTTCTATGCGCAGGGGGCTGACAAGGGGCTTAAGCAGATTCACCGCCAAAGTGGGTCGAGGGAACGTTTCGTTTTCTCCCAGAGTTGTGATACGCAAGGTTCCTCCGTGGAGAAATTGAATTCCCAGAGAGACGTGGGCAAAGCGCAGCACCACCTGGTGCCCATGCACCTCATGGTTCAGCAAGGGGCCTGTAGTCCACTGGGGGGACTGCGCAGGTTGGAGCCGAAAATGCTCCGGTCGAATGGCTTCACTAGTTTCCATCGTGTGTCTCTCCAATCTTGATGAGTGGGCGCTCTGCCAGCACTGCTTGCCTCAAAGACAACTTTTCATCCAGCGCTCTTGGCTAGCAATCCTGCCAGATAGCCACACCATTCCGAGGTACCCGCCCTGATTGCCAGGTTTCCGAGGAAGTTGCAAAGTGAATCAGTGCATGCGGAGATAAGGCATAGGGTTGCCCATCCCGATTCATCACCACATTCACCGCACATGTCTCGTCCTCTGAAGTTCGTTGGTAAAGCAAAAGTTTCTCGTTGGCCTCAATGAATTTCAACTCTCCGATAGCTAGAGCAGGCAAGCTGGCCTTGAGGGTTGCCAAGCGGCGGACGATATCCTTAATTTTCTTATTTTGCCTTTTTTTATTCCACTCCATTCCCTTTCGGCAGTCAGGATCCGTAGATCCAGTCATGCCCACCTCATCTCCGTAGTAGACCATCGGGATCCCCGGATAAGTGAATTGAAAGACCAACGCCTCAATCACTCGCTCCACCTTGCCTCCAGCCTCCGTCAAAACGCGAGCGGTGTCATGGCTGCCCAACAGATTAAACATGGCTGCATTGGCTGGTTGCGGGTATTGATGTAGCAAACGGGTAATGGCCTGCGCAAACTCTTGAACAGGCAGAGTTTTTCGTACGAAGTGCTGCAACACAACACTGCGAAAAATGTAGTTCATCACTCCGTCAAACTGGTCTCCCCGAAGCCACGGCAAACTATCATGCCATACCTCACCAATGATGAGTGCATCAGGTTTCGTTTCTTTGACGGCCGCGCGGAATTTCCGCCAAAACACGTGGTCCACCTCATTGGCTACATCTAGCCTCCAGCCATCAATGTCGCATTCTCGGATCCAGTAGGTAGCTACATCCAGCAGGTAACGCTCCACTTGGTCGTGCGCCACATTCAACTTCGGCATACTGGCAATTCCATTGGCAAATGTCTCAAAATTAGGCTCATCCAAGTTCACTTTGTCTCCCCGAATAAAAAACCAATTCCAGTACGGTGAGCCTTTGCCAGCCTGAACAACTTCCTGAAAGTGAGCAAACTTGTCGCCGCAGTGATTGAAAACCGCGTCTAGTATAACCCGCATCCCCAGTTTGTGTGCCTCGCGAACCAGATTGCGCAAGTCCGCCTTGCTGCCAAATTGAGGATCTATATCAAAGTAATCTGAGGTGTCATACTTGTGGTTCGAAGGCGAACGAAAAATGGGTGTAAGATAAATCAACGTCACACCCAGATCAGCCAGATAAGGCAAGTAGCGATGAATCCCAATCAAGGTTCCACCCAACAAAGTGGTCGGAGTGGGCGCACTGTTCCATGATTGGCAACCCGGTGGAGCCTTCTGCGGATGGCTCCGTGCAAAACGATCAGGAAATATTTCGTAGGCTATGGCGGTTTTCACCCAATCAGGCACCTCATAATTATCTCTTTCCGTTAAATAGGCCAACTGAAAGGAATCTACCATCGCCTGCTCTTGGTGAACTCCGTTTTCGCCAAACCACACTGATTCACTCAAAAGTTCTACATAAAAAACGTACTTTAAGCGCCCGGTTGGCTGTACCACATAAACATCAAAGTAATCCCAGGTGCCATCGTTTCCGCCGTGCATCATTTCTTCATAACCGGACCCATTTTCATCGTATCGATCCGCAAAAGCGACAAACACTCGCTTGGCCGCCCCACTCTCAATCCGCAGGGTCAACCTGGCCTTATTTCGTCCCGTAGAATAAGCCTCCGGCTCGGTGCTGCGGTGGTAAAAGACAACCATTTATCGTACACTCCCCCTTGGCACACTGTAAAACATCCCCCCACCCATAGAACGTCCCCTCGAACACCCTCACACTACGAGGACGTCGAGGTCGGAACTCTTTGCGGTAATAATCGCGCTCCGCAGGAGTTGCGCACAATCAGTCGAGTGGGAACCACCGTGTGCTGCACGCCAATTTCCGGGTTGCGAATTTGGGTAATTAACTGCTGCGCTGCAGCAATTCCCAACTGCTGCATATGAACCCTCACGCTGGACAAGGAAGGATTTGCTATTTCTGCCAAACGTATATCATTAAATCCCACAATCGCCATATCATCCGGTATTCGGTATCCCAACTCCGCGGCAGCTCGCATCGCCCCAAAAGCCAATACGTCATCTGACGCTAACACGGCTGTGGGACGTTCCGACAAGGCCAACAGTCGCATCATTCCGAGATAACCTCCTTGCTCCAAGAAAAAACTAGATACCTCCAATCGGGAGTCCCGGATCAGACCTACCTCGTTAAGCGCCTTGCGGTATCCCTCGAGACGATCCGACGTCACCACCAAGTCTGTGGACCCCCCGAGGAATCCCACAACGCGATGACCGAGTCCCACCAAGTGTAGAGTGGCCTCATAGGCAGCCTGAACATTATCGTTATTGACCCAGGAAATCGGAATATTGCGCGCTGGACGCCCCAACAAAGTAGATGGAAACCCCAGTTTTGACACTTGATCCAATACAGGATCTTGCAGACGACTTCCGAGCAAAAGGACACCGTCCACCCTGCGTCCTCGAATCATCCGGTCTAAAGCATCTTCCTCATTCTTGGCCGAGGTGGACAGCAGAGTGTCAAACCCCTCCTTGCGAGCCACCTCGCTCACTCCGCTCATCATCTCACTGAAAAATGGATTTTCAAAAAACTCATTCAAACCAGGAGGCATCACCAGTCCGATGGCCCCGGCGGTATTTGTCACCAATCCCCGAGCCAACATATTGGGCTCATAGTGTAAAGCGTCCATGGCTTCTCGCACACGACGCTTGGTTGCCTCAGAGATACGTGGCGAATCCGCCAATACCCGGGACACCGTCGAGGGGGATACCCGCGCCACGGCAGCAACATCCTTAATTGTATTCATGCACAGCCCTTCCTCCCTCAGTCCCACAACTCCTCAACCCTTGACAGAACCGGCCACCAAGCCGGACGCAATGTATCGCTGTAAAAACCCAAATATTACCGTCAGCGGAACAGCCGACAACAGGGCAGCAGCCGCAAACTCGCCCCAGTTTTTTGCAAACTGGTTACTGATAAGTCCGTACATACCAACCCCAAGCGTATAGTTTTGTGGTGATTGTAAAATTGTACCTGCCAAAATATACTCCCCAAAAGCCCCCATTAAGGTGAATAAAAAGATGACCACCAGCATTGGAACCGACAAGGGTAAAATGACCCGAGTGAATCGTTGCCATGAGCTTGCTCCATCAATAATAGCTGCTTCATCCAGTTCCTTTGGAATGGAATCGAAATACCCCTTGAGCAACCAAATGTTGAAAGCACTGCCGCCCAACAAGACCAGAATGTAAGATCCCAGGTTATCCATCATATTTAATTGTGCCAGAACACTATAAATTGCTGCAATGGCCAAAAAATTAGGAAACATTTGTAAAATAAGTAAAATCATCAATCCGTACTTGCGGCCCCAAAACCGCAACCGAGAGAATGCGTATGCAGAACTTGCGGTCAACAATACCTGTCCTACAGCCACCGTCAAACCAACAATCAAGCTATTACGTACCCAGACGACAAACTGCCCATCTTTGAAAAGTTGCACGTAGTTCACCAGAGACGGATGGGGGGGAAACAAGGAGAAAGAAAAGTAGGCGTTAGACGGATTGAAAGAAGCTGTTAACACAAACCACATGGGAATGATGGAAAGTACAATCACCATCCAAATAATCACCCGAGATAACCATAGAATAAAAGACTCTCCCGGATTCAAGCGGTGCCCCCGAATCCTCATCGCAGGAACCACTTTACGCGTCTGTCTTGTACTCAGGACCTGTTCCATTAGTCATCCACCTCCTCAAAGGCATGGGTGTACCTCATTTGAACCCAACTCAGAAAGCCGACAATGATGAATAGAATGATGGAAATCGTTGCCGCTAGGTCATAACGGTTAAAAGTCAGCGTCATCTTGTATGCAGCCGAGGCCAGAATATCGGTATACCCGACGAACTGATTTGTGGACCTAGCCGGCCCGCCTTGAGTCAACAGGTATACAGCATTAAAGTTGTTAAAATTAAATGCAAAAGATGGGATAACCAAAGGAAGGGTTATTTTCCAAATTTCAGGCACAGTAATGTTGCGAAATTGTTGCCACCACCCTGCTCCGTCCATAGATCCTGCCTCATACAGTTCATTGGGAACCGCCTGCAATGCTCCTAGACTGACAGTCATCATATATGGAAAACCCGCCCATAAATTCACCATAAAAATGGCAATTCGAGCCCAAAAAGGGCTGATTAACCAAGGGACACTTGGCAATCCAAGGGTGTGCAACAGTGCATTGACTTGCCCATAGGAGTCGTTCAGCAATCCCTGCCAAGCCAACATGCTGATGAGCCCCGGCACTGCCCATGGAATGATAAGAATAGCTCGATACACAGCTGCCTCCCTCATGTTATGATTGTTCAGTATCACTGCTAAAAATAAGCCCACCAGGTAATTCAACAGCGTGGTAACCATAGCAAAGATAAAAGTCCACACCAGAGTGGGTATAAATAAAGTAGATAGGGGATTATTGGGATTCATTAAATCGATGAAGTTTTTGAATCCAACAAACTGGTAGGTTTGAAAATGCATTGCACTATAGTTGGTGAATGCAATGTAAATCGTATACGCAATGGGCGCCAAGCTCAGCACAGAGATGCTGATGATGGCGGGCGATAGGTACCCATATGCCGACCAGTGAACTTTGCGCCGCGGTTTTCTGTGGCCGCGTAAAACTGCCGCAGATTCTATCTGACCCATTCCCTCACACCTCCACTTGGATCGACAACGGGCTGGCTTTCGGCCAGCCCGCGTCCAATATCGCTTGGCCTTAAGATCCTTGTACTTGGATTCCTTTTTGAATGTTTTTCACGAAGTCATTTGCACCCTGCTGGGGAGACACCGATCCCTTGATAATATTTCCAATCACACTCATGGCACTCCAGACAGCCTGCATCTGCGGAATGTTGGGCATAGACACCGCATTTGGAATTTCATTTGCAAATGCTGCGTAATTCGGGTTACCCTGTACATCACTGGACTGTTGTAAACTCGTCAAGGCTGGTAACTGCTGCCCATCTTTAAAGTACATCTGCTGTGCTTGGGTGCTGGTGACAGCCTGAGCCAAGCTCCAGTCAGCGGCCTGCGTTTTACTCTTAGAGTTTACCAAAGTCGTGTATACAGTCATAAACGGAGTGGCCTTCTGCCCATTAGATAGAGTAGGCCAAGGCGCAATCCCGTAATCAATACCCGCCTTTTGAATATCGGGGGTATCCCAAGGGCCGCTTACATACATGCCTAATTTCCCAGCAATAAATTTCGCCTTAGCCACAGCACCCGTTGTGCTGGGTGTCATCCAATGATATTTAGCATCCATGTCATACATTAGGGTAAAGGCTTGCACCGCTCCAGAATTATTCAGACCAATATCTTTCGGATCCAAAGTTCCGTTGTTGTTTTTAAATACATACCCACCCATGCCCCCAATCAAGGCGTAGTTAAAGTATAAGTTGGCTTGGTCGTACATGAAACCGGCCTTATTGGCATCTTGTACAAACTCCTGCCAATTAGTTGGAGGAGTTGGAATGAGCTTTTTATTGTAAAAAACCGCATAGGTACCCACACCATAAGGAATCGAATACAAGGTTCCATTGACCATTGAGGCCTGCAATACACTTTGTGGGTAGTCACTGGCATGAACAACCCCGGATGGAACTGGAGCTAGCAACCCTTCTTGCGCAAACATCCCATTGTTATCATGCGGCATGCCAATCAGCACATCCGGTCCCTTGCCCGTTCGTGCTGCAGTAGCATAGAACTGGAATCCATTGGGGTTTTGGCTCTCATTGATGACATTCACCGTGTCTCCGTGTTGCTTCGCCCAAGCATCAGCAAGTGTTTTTACGTCGTTGAACTGCGGACCGCCAACCCACGCCCACAACGTCAATGTCTGTCCTTTAGGCAGGGTGCTTGTCCCACCAGTGGAGTTTGTTGCATTGCTGGTGGGTACAGTCCCACATCCCGCCACCAATCCGCCCATCATCCCCATGGTAAGTATGACAGTTGTGGTTTTTTGCCAATTCTTCATCATCAATTCCCCCTAATTTAATGACTCTTTCTATGCTCATAACACGAGCAAAACTAGTGCAAACGTTTGTATGAACAGTATAGAGTCCAATTCCCTGGGTGTCAAGCGCTTTCTTCCTCCTTTTTGAATGTATTTTCCGATATATGTATCTTGAGTCCCACACATCTCGCTTTCATGGCTTCTGTTAACACACTTTTCTATTCAAATATAGTTAGTTCTCTCTCGATAACAGCAAACTGTCATGTAACCTCTTGCTTTATAATGCATTATTCTCTCCCCTTTATGCCATGTATTTGCATTCATAAGACCATTTGAAGATCAATTTAAGAAAAGCAGATACTTAAAGTACTACAAGTTGCGACGATAAACTCAGATTTATTCCTATTTTTGATTTTTATCCCTCTCAAAGTGAGTGCAAACGTTTGTTTTTTAATTAAAATTTTTGGGAATTTATCCCCATTATTTTCTGACGGAGAGTAGATCTACCCAATATGGCAATAAGGCTTTTTCTTGATTCACCAAGCCATTGCGGGAGTTATTCATCAATTGACACAGGAGTCACTGGGACCTAAACTTGCTGCACGATGACTCCCTGCTCCGACGCAAGGTGAACATGAATTGGCGAAACGAACAGGCTCACAAGATTACTCCGATGGCAGTGATGCCAAGTCTTCATAAGTCTGCTGGGAAACTGCTGAAAAAGTCTTCGTTTCGGCTGATTCTCCCTTTCCAAACACGTACCAGTTAGGGTATAATTCAGCACGTTGAAATCCCTTACATCATATGAATAATTTTAGGGATCACTTGCGAATAGTAGCAATGTTTCGCATTGACGAGCATTATTTGAAGTGCTACAGTTTTATGGTTGATACAGACGAAAGGGGGTGATAAGTCATGCAAAAGGGCAATAGGAGCGGCTGGTACTGGCTATTTATTATTCCATTCATCGCGACGTTATGGCCACCTTTTTATGCGTCGTATCGTCCAACACTCGGGGGATTCCCCTTTATGTATTGGTACCTCATTTTGTGGATTTTTCTGGTCGCGATTCTGAGCGGCATCATTTATTTCATTGACAACCGCTAGAACCTCATTATCCAGTGAAGGGAGTTGTTCACCATATATTGGTCAGCGTTTATCGTCTTTCTTATCCTCTTCGCATTGGTGACCTTTTTGGGTTTTTTCGCGTCTCGCTGGCACCGCGGAAACTTAAACCTCATTGAAGAGTGGGGTCTGGCAGGTCGAAGATTTGGCACATTCGTGACATGGTTCCTTTTGGGCGGCGACTTGTACACCGCTTACACCTTTATTGCCGTTCCTGCACTGGTATATGGTACTGGCGCATTTGGATTTTTTGCGGTGCCATACACAATTATCGTTTTCCCAATCATGTACGTTGTAATCCCCCGGTTATGGCGGGTATCAAAGCGTCACAAATATGTAACTGCCGCTGATTTTGTCCGGGGTCGTTTTGACAGTTCTCTGTTGGCACTGGCCGTTGCAATCACCGGAATTCTCGCGACAATGCCGTACATTGCATTACAGTTAACAGGTATCCAAGCCGTTCTCGCTGTCATGGGATTGGGTGGAAGCGGGTTTATGAGAGATTTGCCATTGATCATCGCTTTTCTCATTTTGGCTGCATATACTTATAACAGTGGGCTACGAGCTCCCGCTCTTACGGCCATTTTAAAAGACACTTTAATTTATGTCACTGTGATTGTGGCCTGTATCGCAATTCCAATCGAATTGGGAGGCTACGGACATATTTTCCATGTTGCCGCGACCACATTGGCAGCACATAAAGGCGCTGCGATTCTTCCTCCAAAATTGTATACGGCCTTTTCGACCTTAGCACTCGGCTCTGCCTTTGCTCTGCTCCTATATCCACATGCCGTCACCGGTTCCCTGGGTGCGAAAGGTGGTCACATCATTCAGCGCAATGCTGCCTTACTGCCATTGTATTCTCTCGCGCTGACCTTCATCGCCCTATTGGGCTATATGGCCATTGCAGCAGGAATACACACGAAAGATACCAGCCTGGTTGTCCCCCTCCTATTTATAAAGACATTACCAACATGGTTTGCCGGATTCGCATTCGGAGCGATTGCAATTGGTGCACTGGTGCCTGCCGCCATTATGGCAATTGCCGCCGCCAACCTTTTTACGCGCAACATCTATCGAGAATATTTTATGAAGGAAGACGGGCCAAACCGAGAGGCTCACGTAGCAAAAATTGTCGGCCTCGTGGTTATTCTCGGCGCCTTGCTGTTTATTGTAGCTATTCCATTGCAATATTCCATTTATTTTCAAACACTGGGTGGAATTTGGATATTGCAAACGGTTCCGGTCATTATGTTCGGCTTGTACACTCGGTGGTTTCACAGGTGGGCGCTGTTCATCGGCTGGTTGTTTGGAATGTTTCTCGGTACCTGGATGGCTGCTGCTGAATCGTTTAAGACGTCCATATATCCTCTTCATCTGGGGCACTCAGTGATTTTGGGGTATGCTGGAATATGGGCGATCTTGGTGAATATCATTATCGTCGTCGTGCTCAGTCTGGTGTTCAATGCCATGCATTTGTCCAATGGTCAGGACCACACGGAACGCAGTGACTATACAACAGAACCTGGTGCAGTCGCGGCACAATAAACTAATTTCGGTTCAACTAATTAGATGAAAGTCAAAGGGCCTGCAGCATTTTTGCTGCGGGCCCCAAATGTAGCTGGACATTTAGTTTTCCTACACTGATGGTGTAGATTTATCGAACCCATGCGCTCCCTTTGCCGACTTCTGTAAGTGATGCAATAACACCAGTGCATGATTGTGCACAGGATCGCTTGCGCCGTAAACCAGGGTCAAGGGGCCCTGTGAAGCCCATTGCAACAGTTTTGTTACCCCTTCTCGAGCTTCTTGTCTTGTACCCAATTCCATCTCATATAACTGGGAAAATTCAGCAAATCGTGTGGAATCATGATGGAACCACTTGCGTAAATCAGGACTAGGTGCCACTTCCCGCAACCAATGAGTCAGTTGCGCCTGTTCCTTCTTGATTCCCCGAGGCCATAACCTATCTACCAATACTCGACACCCGTCTGTCTCCTGCACGGGTTCATATACCCGTTTCAGTTGTACCTGCATGAACGGTCCCTCTTTTCTGTGAACTGCCCATCGCCTAAGTTTACGTTTAAAGTGCGTGTCTGGAAAGGGGTCCAGTCAGACCCAAGCAGTATCACGAGGCCAGCCCAACCTGCGCATGGGGTCTGCTCCCCAGTGGAGAGCGTTTAGACTGGCGTGAGTGCCGTACCGTACCCTTTCGGTACGTGAAGGAGCATTTTGGGTACGACGTGGCCATGCGCCGGGAAGTGCTGACCCCTTTCCGGACAACCTCTATAAGACCACCTCTTTTACTCAGTCACTCCACCTATATCAAGAAGGGATGTACGTTATGTTATATCACGAGTGTGAAAAAATCCCCTAATGAGATATAGCGCACATGCTTAGAACTCACAAACGAGTTTAATGAGATTTGTTAAAATAGAGGCTTTCCTAGACTGCGCCATCTGCGGGTCTCGTTCCTCCGATTGTCAGTACAAAGCGCAGCGCAACAAATAACAACATGCTGCCCAAAGTCATACAAGCGGCACTGAGCCAGGACAACCACAAAAGCAACGCATGAATCCTGAAGTCTAGCAACCCCACGACACCAGTTATGACACCCATGAAATAAAGGGCCATCCCCCATTGAGCGGTACGTTTTGGCACCATGTCGTCTATGAGCGGAGCTGTTTTACGTTCAGGCCGTTTGCTGAAGCGATACTCGAACCAGAGAAACGGGACCATCTTTTGCATATAGGAATACATCAAGGCAATCAATCCACCAAATGCAAACAGGTAGACAGAAGGATACAACCAGAAAATTGTGTGAAAAAACGTTGCAATCAGGATTCCAGCTTGGCCGAAAACAAGAAAACACATGGCCAAACTCGCATTCCACATGGGCAAGACGATGGTTCTTTTTTTATGCGTTCTGACAATTGCAATCATATCTCGCACGTATAGCGCCAAACTGACCAGGAGCAAAACGCAACTGACGCCCAGGACGACGCGCGAAAGCAGTCCGTTCGGCAACCAGTTTGACACAATCCACAGTGTCACAGCGACAAAATATAGACTGCTACTGCGAATCAGAGATACCTTGAAACCGTGGCTAATGATAAACATGGGGACCAATTTATAAGAAAATACAAGGACTAGGCCTCCCCAGAATGCGAATCCCCCCAGCAATACGTGTGTCAGTAAAAGTGGGAGATTGACCTGGGCCGGAAAAAATGCTTGAAACAACCCCACGAGAATGACCAACCCCATGGCAGACAACGGAATGGATAGCGCTTTGTAGACACCTGTCTTGTTTCGTGCGTAAAAGTAACTGCGACCCAACAGCAGAAGGTACGCTATAGTATTGCAAAAAAACAGTATACCACCACTGCCGACCACAACAAATTGCAGGCGCAAAAAACCGACAACCATGAAGACAACGGACAAGACATGGATTGGAAGGTGCCAATACAGGACGTGACGTGGCATCGACTGAGCCTGAAAGGCAATCGGCACAATTTGATAAAGCACACCGAAAGCGATGGTCCACATGGAACCGAGTACAAGCAAATGAATCGCTGCAAGGGACAGTGCTAAAGAAATCGTTCCCTTTTGCCACGATGGCAATAAATCACCCGTCGCCAACAATCCCGGCCATCCCAAGGCTAGGCCTGTGAACAGATAGTATACGGTTGCAGATAATCGTTTTTTCGGGGAATTTGCAAATTTGATCTCCATTCATCTCCTTTCGGAGTACGGCGTCCTTCACCATTGTTCGATTTGCATTTTGCGATTGGATTTATCAAATGTAGCGCTTCACCCCTCTAACAACAGTGATTCGGGGTCTTCCAGCAACTTCTTAACAGAAATCAAAAAGCGCACAGACTCGCTCCCATCCACAATGCGGTGGTCATAGGACAAGGCCACGTACATCATTGGGCGAATTTCCACCTGACCCCGGACGGCCACGGGCCGTTCTTGAATCGTATGCATTCCCAAAATCCCCACTTGCGGACCGTTGAGAATTGGAGTGGACAACAAGGACCCAAAAACCCCGCCATTGGTGAGGGTAAACGTTCCTCCCTGCAATTCCGCCAAGCTCAGGGTTCCAGCCCTGGCTTTAATAGCTAGATTGGCAATCTGTCGCTCAATTTCTGCAAAACTCAGGGCATCCGCATCGCGCACCACGGGCACCACCAAACCGGCATCGGTGGCCACGGCAATTCCCATGTCATAGTGATACTTGAGCACAAAGGTGTCCTGCACAATTTCTGCGTTTAAGCGGGGATATTCCTTCAGTGCCGCCACCACGGCCTTCGTGAAAAATGACATGAACCCCAGATTTACACCATGCTTCTCTTTAAACCCATCCCTGCGCCGCTTGCGAACATCTAAAATGGCCGACATGTCCACTTCGTTGAAGGTGGTTAACATGGCCGCTGTGTGTTGTGTCTGCACCAATCGACTCGCCAAGGTCCGGCGTCGCCGGGTCATGGGCACCCGTTCTTCTTTGTACCCCGTCTGATCTCGGTTCAGTGCTGCCATCCCGGATGCCAACTCGGGTGGCACAATCATATGTGCGTTCTGTCCTTCACTCCCCATTCCACTGGGCAACCCTTCCGACAATTCTCCCGTTTTATCTGTTGGCGTTTTTGGAGATGAATGGAAGATTAATCTTCCCCCCTCTCCCTCAGATCTCCTAAGGGTGTCTGTATTCAATGCCAGGCGACGTCGCGAAGGGGGTAACCTATTTGCTGCTTTCACACTGACAGAATGCTCCCTGAGATCGTCATTAACCACCGTAGAAAGAGGGCTATCTGCGGCATTTTCCTGTTCACTGGCGACCAACGTAGAAACAGGAAGGGGCTTCAACAACACCTGAGATGTAGCTAGGCGTTCTTTCACCCCCTCCATAGGAGTCCCCACCCGCTTTTCTAATAAAACCGCCAGTATCTCACCCACGCGCACAGTTTGCCCGGTTGGCACGGTTTGGGACAACACCCCCGAAGCTTCCGCAATCACTTCCAAATTCACCTTATCCGTTTCCAACTCCACCACCGCTTCACCGGCTTCCACAAAGCCTTCAGCGGATTTCAACCACTGACCCACAGTGGCCTCGGTGATGGATTCCCCGAGTTCAGGGACAAGGATATTGGCCATCCCATTCACCCCTTCAAAATCGATTGGACTCCCTTATCCGTCTTTGTCGGTACCTGCCCACTCAAGGCCCACTGGATGATTTGAGTTTGCGCCCATTCATGCAGGTGTGCCAATCCCTCCGCCGGACTGCTACGCTCTTCACGACCTACATACGATAGGGAGAGGTTTGCCGGCAGCCACGCACCCAACCGTGATTCCACATAACTCCAAGCCCCCATATTACGGGGTTCCTCTTGTACCCACAACACCTGCTGCACTCCCGACCACTTGGACCCTACTGCAGAGATTTCCGCTTCCGGAAATGGATACAGTTGTTCCAAACGCAAAATCGCAATGGCTGGTTTCTCTCCAATAAAATTGTTCCATGCCGTCTCTAGTTCCAAAGCCATTTTGCCACTGCAAAAAAGCACCCGGGTAGGCTGGGGAGACCCCGACACCCGCACTGGAGAGAAGTGACCGGAAGTCAACTCCTGCCAAGGTGAGAGGGTTTGCGAATTTCGCAGCAAACTTTTTGGAGTCAGTACCACCAAGGGGCGCGCCGCCGAACCCAGTTGGTGCGCCTGGCGTCGCAGCAGATGAAAATACTGCGCCGCAGTGGTGGGAATCGTCACCTGTAATTGATTTTCCGCCGCCAATTGTAAGTAACGTTCCAATCGTGCGCTGGAGTGCTCCGGACCCTGGCCTTCATAGCCATGGGGCAACAGTAAAACTAAGCCACTGGGCTGCTGCCACTTGGCCCGCCCCGCCGCCACAAATTGGTCGATGATGACCTGAGCGGCATTGGCAAAGTCACCATACTGCGCCTCCCATAAGACCAGGGTTTCCGGCGCTTGGACACTGTAGCCATACTCAAAACCCAGCACCGATGCCTCAGACAGGGGACTGTTGTACACTGCGCAGGTTGCCTGCACACCCCGCAGGTGCTGCAGGGGCGTATAGGTCCCTGCCTTGTGCACATCATGCAATACCAGGTGCCTTTGACTGAAGGTTCCCCGTTGGGTATCCTGACCCGTCAGACGAATGGGAATGCCCTCCTGCAGCAAAGTGGCCAAGGCCAATTCCTCCGCCTGCGCCCAATCCACCTGACCCTGTGCAGTAAAACTTAGTTCCCGCCGTTTGAGAATGCGTGCCAATTTGGGGTAAACAGAAAACTCCTTGGGCCAATCCAGCAACTGCGTGTTTAAATTCTGCAATCTCACGAGAGGCACCCCTGTATCTATGGGATCCTGCCCGCCATGAACTTTCTCCTCCACAGGTGGAGGCGGCGCAGAGACTGGCGTTTTTTTCAATGCCTCCTGCAGGCCTTGCTGGACCTGTTGTTCCATTGCTGCCATTTGACCTTCGGTGATGTGGCCCTGGGCCAAGAGGTGTTGCGCATACAGGTTGCGCACGCGCGGTTGATTCTGGATGAGCGCGTACAGTTGAGGCTGAGTCACCTGCGGATCGTCCATTTCATTGTGGCCATAACGACGGTAACCGAGGATTTCAATCAGCACATCCTTGTGAAACTCTGTTCGATAGGCGTGTGCCAGTGAAGCAGCGGTCAGACAGGCTTCCGGGTCATCTGCGTTGACATGAATCACGGGAATCTGAAATCCGAGGGCCAGGTCACTAGCATAGCGGGTGGAACGGGTTTCCTCGGCCTCTGCCGTGAATCCCACCAGATTGTTGACCAATACATGAATCGTGCCGCCCGTCTCGTAACCGGGCAACCGCGACAGATTTAGGGTTTCAGCGACAATCCCCTCACCGGGGAAAGCTGCGTCCCCATGAACCAGAATGGCCAAGGCCGCTTGGTTGTCACGCCGGGGAGCGCCACCGACATCGCGCTGGTCCTGAGCGGCGCGGGCGTAACCCTCCACCACCGGATTCACAAACTCCAAATGACTGGGATTATTGGCCAATACCAGATGGGCCTGGACCGTCGCTTGCTGGGACAAGGTACGCCGGGCTCCCAGGTGGTATTTCACATCCCCTGTCCAACCAAAATTCATCCCCATGGACCCTTCAGAGGGAACCAGGTCTTTGTGGGGAGATTGATTGAACTCGGAAAAGATGGCCTCATAGGGTTTGCCCAGCACATGGGCCAGCACATTTAACCGCCCCCGATGGGCCATCCCCATCATCACCTGCCGGGTTCCCACCGCCAGTGCTTGGCCAACCAGTTCGTCCAAGACTGGCACAAGGATATCGACCCCCTCAAGGGAAAAGCGCTTTTGCCCGACAAAAGTTCGCTGCAAAAAAGTCTCCAGTCCTTCTACCTCGGTCAAACGATACAGCAGTGCGCGCTGCTCCTCTGCGCTCAAATGGACCCCAAACCGTCCGGTTTCCACCGCATTTTGCAGCCATGCACGCTCCTCTTTTTGATGTACATGGGCAAATTCATAAGCGAGCGATCCGGTGTATACCGCCAGCAAGTGCTGGTACACGTCCCATCCCGTGGGGTGAGTGCCTTGTGCAGCACGAAAGACTACGGTGTTCTCTGCCGAAGTGGAAATTTCAGAGATTGAAATGTCTGTTGAAAAATCCGTCGGCTCCACCAATTTAAACCATTGTGCTGACATCTGTTGTAAATCTGTGGTCGTCAAACCGACTGAGGCCGGGTCTAACGGTTCCTCTACCACAGTTCGCGTTGGCAATTGGAGCGGATGTATGGCTGCCGCGAGATGCCCAAACTGTCGGACATTGCTCATTAAGTCCCGCGCCGCAGCCAGACGTTTGACCCTACCTTGCTGTATCTGGAAATCTTCCGGAGTCTCTGGCATAGGCAAGGTGCCATCTTGTATTGGAGTGGGATCTCCCCAACGAGCAAATAAGTCCTGCACATCTTCTGGAACTGTGGTCGGATTGGCCAAATAATGTTCATATAGTTCTGCCACGTACGCCAGATTGGGACCGAGAAAGGCCTCCCACCTGCGAGCAGGCTCGTCTTGGTTTGCCATGACTCATTCCTTCCTTCTAACTTGCGATAAAATCCCTGTCTCGACCAACACGTTGATTCATCCTCCAATCCAAACTCCAACCGCATATGTTGAATCGGCAATTTTCCAAATTTATTAAACACCCAAATCATCATCCTCAATTCATCCGCGAGTTCATCACAATTGGGTTCATGTTCATCTGTATCCTATAGTTTTCTCAGCTGTACTCATGTGATCTATTCAACAGATTCTATTTAAGATTCTATTTAAATTTTGGTTTATTTTTGTAATAATGACTGCTGAATGCGATTTTGCTCAGGGATTGCGAAACCGACTAAAGGGAGCGCGAAAAATCATGGGGGTCAGGGTGTCGGTTTTAGAAAGCAGCGATGGGAGACTTTTGTGGCCCTTCATCCTGCACAAAAACAGGTAGAGTTCGCTGGTTTTCTCCTATTGTCGGTCTGTTTGCGCGAGCCCGTTAGAATGATCTGAGGTTTGATATCCATATTTTTATCGTGTTGTGTGCCAGCTGTCCCCCCGTCTACGGTATTGCATGGGCGCCCGCCAGGGATAGCGGACAGGCAGGCTCCAAACGTGAACCAGCCGAGTGAAAGGGGTCACCGCAAACACCAAGAAGGCAAATACAATGTGAATTTGCAACAACAAGGGCACATGAACCATGAATTGCGCATTGGGGTGAAGGAGCAACAGTTCTCTTGCCCAAGGTCCCACGGTTGCCCGGTACTCATACGGACCCACCAGGTTGTTGCGAATGAGCGTCTCGGCGTCTCCCAGAGTGATGGTGACAAACAACAGCCCCAACGCCAGGAAATCACCGAAACTGGAGTTTCTCCGCACTCGGCGATTGCCTAGGCGTCGTACCAACAATATGAGGCTGCCCAGCCAAGTGACCAATCCTGCCACACCCCCAGCACTGTCTGCCATTAGGTGATACAACTCCGGTCGGACACCCATGGCAGTATACCAGGACATCGGAATCAACAACCCCATCACATGTCCGCCCACCACAAACAGCATCCCCCAATGGAACAGCAAACTTCCCCAACGAAGCCATTTCTTTTCCAGCCACTCACTCGATCTAGCCGTCCACGTCAAAGGTCGGAAAACCAAACGATATAAACTGCCCAAGAGCATCACTGTGAGGCTCAGGTATGGAAATATCACCCACAAGAACTCTGCCACAAGATCACCTCTTTTGCTCAATGCCACCGTCTGCCGTCAATCGAAAAACAGGGGGAAGGGCATCTGCACTTCCGCGTCAACCCGTGCGCTTGTTGTCGAAATTTTCTCCTTGTCGTGAGCTTGCATGTCGTTCTCCGCTCCTTTGGCAGTGCCAAACGCTTGCAACAGGAGGGCGGCGGCAAACACAAGGGGTTGATAAGGATGATCCTCGCCTAAACGCATCGCAATGTTTCGGCACATTGCGGCAAGTCTGTCGGCCACCCGCCGCGTCGCGAGGGAAGGGGTCTCCACTGCGAAATACTCCAGCCACAAGGGCAAGTAATCGGCCAATTCTCCTTCTGCCTCCCGCCAACCTTGACTGGCCAGGACTTGATGCAGATAAAGCAGTGCCGGACCGCGTTCGCGACTGTCCCCGTACTCATGCGCCGTCAGGTACAGACTGTGGTCTGCCGTAAAATCGAAACTGTCCACATATAGGCGGCAACGTTCCTCATCAGACAAACTTACCAAACGCGCCACCGCCGCAATCACCTGTTCCACCACAAGGCCCTCCGCCTCTGCCGTTGCCTCTGCCGTGTCCAACCCTGAGGTATTTCGACACAAAGTCCAGTTCCCTGCTTGAATATCTGCCAAGACTGCGGCAAACTCCGCGCCAGCCAACCCCTCCTGGTGGGGATACTCCAGCAAAAAGGCGAGCCACTTGGATAACTCCGCCGCACAGTTCCCAGCCATCGTCTGCAACGCTTCCATTGCCTGCGACATCGGATCGACCCCTCTTCTTTCTTCACGTCTCAACGCAGTGACACGGGTGGCAGCAGGCCTTCGGGCGGGGCGATGCCTTCCAAACTACACGCGCCCTGAGCATATTCCAAATTTGTATCGGCATTGCGATTGCCTGTAGGAATGACAAACCGCTCGTCGTACTTCGCCACACCGAACAGTTTGGCCATGGCCTGAACCTGGGTTGCCGTCAATCCCGCTTCTTCAAGTAGATGTTCATCCAGGGGTTGCTGCAAACGTTGGGACCGCATGTAGACCCGCATGGCCACCAAACGCAAGAGCACCCGGCGGATGACCGTTTCGTCCCCTGCTGTCAAAATGGACGCGAGATAAGCCTGGGGAATGCGCATTTCATCCACCGCCGTGAGGTACCCTTCGGCGGTCAATTGTTCCTCATTTTGCAGGTGGTTCATCATCGGGCTCAAAGGGGGTACATACCAAACCATCGGGAGTGTACGATACTCGGGATGCAAGGGCAGAGCTACGCCCCACTCCACCGCCATCTTGAACACAGGTGAACGCTGCGCCCCCGCAATCCACGACTCCGGAATTCCTGCCGTACGTGCGGCCGCTATCACCTCAGGGTCATGCGGGTCTAAAAATACCGACAACTGCGAGGCATACAATTCCTTGACATCCTGGACTGCTGCCACTTCCTTGATGCGGTCCGCGTCGTACAACACCGGGCCCAGGTAACGAATGCGTCCCACACAGGTTTCGGAACACACCGTCGGCAATCCGGATTCAATTCGCGGGTAGCAAAACGTGCATTTTTCCGCCTTGTGTGTGTTCCAATTGAAATACACCTTCTTGTAAGGACAGGCACTCATGCAAAAGCGCCAGCCACGACAGGCGTCTTGGTCCACCAGCACTATGCCGTCCTCATCTCGTTTGTACATCGCTCCGGAGGGACAGGCCGCCACACAAGACGGATTTAAACAGTGCTCACAGATACGCGGCAGGTACATCATAAAAGCCTGCTCATACGCAAACGCCACCTGGTCCTCGATGCCCTGGAGATTGGGATCACGCGGGGCAATTTCTGGCCCACCGGCCAAATCGTCATCCCAGTTGGGCCCCCATACGGGCTTGTCCATCCACTCCCCGGTCAGCAAGGAACGCGGTCGCGCCACCGGTTGGTGATGAAGATGAGGGGCTTGGGTCAGGGAATCATAGTCATAAGTCCAGGGTTCATAGTAGTTTTCCACCGTCGGCAGGTCTGGGTTGTGAAAGATGTTTGCCAGGCGCTCCCAAGCGGAACCGGATTTCAACTGCAACTCCCCGCGGGCATTGAGCACCCAGCCTCCGCGATACCTTTCTTGGTCTTCCCAGGACTGAGGGTAGCCAGGCCCTGGGCGTGTTTCCACGTTGTTGAACCACATGTATTCTGTCCCCGGTCGGTTTGTCCAGGTGTTTTTACAGGACACACTGCAGGTGTGGCAACCGATGCACTTGTCCAGATTCATCACCATGGCGATTTGCGCCTTAATCTGCAAGCCAGTTCACCTCCTGGAGAGGCCGAATAACCGTCATCACGTCGCGTTGATGACCCGTCGGTCCGTAGTAATTGAACCCGTAACTCAATTGTGCGTAGCCGCCAATCATATGTGTGGGCTTGGGAATGATGCGCGTCACACTGTTGTGAGTTCCCCCCCTATCCCCTGTCACCTGACTCCCCGGTACGCCAACGGTACGGTCTTGCGCGTGATACATCATGGCTATACCTGGAGGCAAGCGATAGGTCACCACGGCCCGCGCCACAATGGCCCCATTGCGGTTGTAAACCTCAATCCAGTCATTGTCCACCACCCGCAGAGCTGCCGCGTCCTGCTCACTGATCCACACCGTTTGCCCCCCGCGAAAGAGGGTGAGCATGCGAGGATTGTCCGCATAAGTGGAATGAATTCCCCATTTTTGATGGGGTGTCAGGTAGCGCACCACCACCGTTTTGCCCCCTTGCGCCACTTCCCGGTCTCCTGGTAGAAAGGGCTGCTCCGCCAGAGGCGGGCGATAAATGGGCAACCCTTCGCCAAAGTCCAGCATGACTTCATGGTCCACATAAAACTGCTGGCGCCCCGTCAAAGTCCGCCAAGGGACAAGGTACTCTACATTCACGGTGAACGGAGCATAGCGTCGATTTGCTCCCTCTAAGCCACTCCAAACGGGTGCGGCCAACGCCAGCCGCGGTTGTACCGTAAGGTCCTGCAGGGTATATGACGTCTCCTCGTGTCCCCGGGCAATTTGTTGCAATGCCAACCCTGTGGGTCCTTCCAGAGAAGTCCACTCTTCCATGGCCCGGTGCCCATTGGTGGCCCCGGACAGGGTCAGAATGGCCTCCGCCGCTTGGCGCTCATCGTAAAGGTTGGGTCGCACTCCAGGCAACTCTTCCGTCGAGGTCGGCCCCACACGCTGCAGCAGTTCGGTATACGCCTGGGATCCAGAAATGACAATTCCTTTGCTGGCGATGGACTGTTGCGCTAAGGGCCCGAGACTCACCATTTGTTCGTATAAGTGGGGATAGTCGCGTTTTACCACAACGAACTTGGGCATGGTTCGACCGGGAAGCGGTGATACTTCGCCAGACTTCCAGTCCAGCACCTTGCCTCCCGGTTGCGCCAGTTCATCCAGCGCGTCGTGCACCAGTGGAGACATCACCACATCTTCCCGTGCGGGCAGAGCCTGTTTGGCCAAGCGGGAAAACGCCTGAGCAATTTCCCGAAACGCGGCCCAATCGGATTTCGTTTCCCATGGCGGCGATATCGCCGGATTAAAAGGGTGGACAAAAGGATGCATATCGGTGCTGCTGAGGTCATATTTTTCATACCAGGTGGCTGCCGGTAACACGATGTCCGAATACAGTCCCGTACCAGTCATGCGAAAATCGATGTCCACCAACAGGTCCAGTTTCCCCGTGGGCGCCTCGGTCGGAACGGCAATGGTCTGGGGTTGTGCCACCCCTGCTCCTTCCTGAGCCAACACGTGTCCGTCCGCCCCCAGCAGATGACGTAGGAAATACTCGTGCCCTTTGCCACTGGAGCCCAACAAATTAGACCGCCAGACAAACATCACCCGCGGGAAATTGGCGGGATCATCGGGGGAGTCCACCGCCAATTGCAGGTCCCCTTTTGCCAACCGGTCCGCCACATATGCGGCAACCCGTTCTGGTGTGTCTGCCCCTGCGGCTCGCGCCTTGGCCATCACCTCCAGTGAATTTTCGTTGAACTGAGGAAAGGAGGGGAGCCAGCCCAGACGTGCCGCCAAGGCGTTCATATCCGCCGGGTGCAAGTGTTGAAACCGGCCGCTACCCACTGGCGAACCCAGGGATTCTGTGGCTATCTCTTCATAGCGAAATTGATCAGTGGCAAAATAGAAAAACGACGTGCCGTTCATCAGGCGAGAAGGTTTCAGCCAATCGCTGGCAAACGCCAACGTGGACCACCCCTCCAATGGACGCACCTTCTCTTGTCCCACATAGTGCGCCCAACCGCCGCCATTGACCCCTTGACACCCGGTCAACAAGACCAGGTTAATAATGGCCCGATAAATCGTGTCACTATGATACCAGTGGTTGGTCCCCGCTCCTAGCGCAATCATCGATTTTCCGCGAGTGCGTGCGGCATTGTCGGCAAACTCCCGAGCCACTTGAATCACCAATTGCCGCTTGACGCCAGTGATGCCCTCCTGCCAAGCCGGGGTACAGGACCGTGCGTCATCGTAGTTCAGCGGATAGTCCCCACCCAAACTGCGTGCTACACCCGTTTGCGCCAGCAACAGGTCCAATACCGTGGTCACAAGCAGGCCCTGGCCATCCTTTCCAGTCAGCGCGAGTCCTGGTACTTCCCGCCGCAGCACCTGTGCACCCTCCTGTTCAAAGTGGGGCAGGCTAACTAAAACGCGTTGGCTCTCGTGTCCAAGCAGGGTGAGCAAGGGGTCAACAGGACCCCCCATGTCCGTTTCCAAGCGCAGGTTCCAGCGACCAGACCCATCCCAACGAAAACCGAGGCTCCCATTAGGTGTCACCAGGTCTTTGCTGGCCTTGTCCATCACGACGGTTTTCCATTCCGCATGGGCCTGTGCGGTTGCTTGCTCGTTGGCCAAATCCGCGGCATGCAAGAAGCGGTCGGCCACATAGGTCCCATCTTCTCGGGCTTTGAGTATGACCAAAAAAGGTAAATCCGTGTACTGTTTGCTGTACTCGAAAAAGTACGATGTGGGATGGTCAACGTAAAACTCCTGCAGAATGACGTGGGTCATGGCCAAGGCCAAGGCCGCATCGGTTCCCGCCTTGGCGGGTAACCACAAGTCGGCAAATTTGATGTACTCCGCGTAATCAGGACTGACCCCCACCACCTTGGTGCCATTGTAACGGGCTTCCACCATGAAATGCGCATCAGGGGTGCGTGTCATGGGCAAGTTGGTTCCCCAGATGATGAAATAAGTCGCGTTGTACCAATCCGCGCTTTCTGGCACATCCGTTTGCTCCCCCCAAATTTGCGGCGAAGCCGGGGGTAAATCCGCATACCAGTCGTAAAAACTGAGAATGGTACCCCCTAACAGGGATAAGAATCGCGTTCCTGCGGCATAGCTAACCTGGGACATGGCAGGAATAGGACTGAATCCCACCACGCGATCCGGACCGTATGCCGCAATCGTGTGGATGCTGGCAGCGGCAATCATCTCCGTGACCTCATCCCAGCTTGCTCGTTCCAAGCCACCCTTGCCGCGCGCCGCTTGATAGGACCGTTTGGCCTGCGGATCGCTCACAATGGTTGCCCAAGCGGCCACCGGGTCTAATCCGGCGGCCCTGCTCCGCCGA
>DAHWFY010000015.1:26499-29012 GCA_027336365.1 Bacillota bacterium
GGACAACCCCGGGGTTCGTATTCCGGCGAGTCGGCCCCCAGCGAAGGGTAGTCCGTCTGTTGCGTCTCGTAAGCGATGATGCCGTCCTTAACGTGTATCTTCCAGCTGCAACTTCCGGTGCAGTTCACTCCATGGGTCGTGCGGACCTCTTTGTCGTGTTGCCAGCGGTTGCGATACAGATCTTCCCAATCGCGGGATCGCGGACTGAGTTCCGTCCAATTTTGGTTGATTCGCGGGCCCCGTACCAAGTGGCGAAAGGCACGGAAAACAGGATGGTTAGACTGTGCCAACAGTGTTTTCCCCCTTGGTTCATCTCAATGTCACACAATTCAATGTCACACATTGGAGTGGTCCCCCACATTCCCTTGTCGCAAGGGATCAAAACGTTCTCCGACAAGGCGAAAGGCCTCCGGCCCAGCCAGCAGCTCGGTATAAAATGCTTCCCATGTGGGTGCATTGGCCGCCACCAAAATTAAGCGCTGCAACGCGTTACCGTCATCCAGGGTACGTACCTGTTGTATAACGCCCTCAGGGATGTCGCCAAAGCGTAGCTCCAAAACAGCCAACAGGTCCGCTTGGTCTTGGGCAAGCCAAGGGTCCTGGATAGCTGAGGACAACTCTTCCCGGGTAAGTGAATTGGGTGTTTTATCCTGGGACAGCTTCTCCACGGATGGTTTAAAAACCATGATGCTTTCAACTCCCTCGCACAGGATTCAAGCACGAACCATGCCAGAGGCGCCACCGCGCACTCCTTTGCGGCGACTCATCATCACGACGAGAATCAGCGCCAGCAAACTCACCAAGGCCAAGAGGAGCAATCCCCCCGCATAACTTCCGGTGGATTGTTGAATCGCACCCATCAACAGAGGGGGAAAGAACCCGCCAATGCCACCCAACGCACCGACAATTCCAGTGGCCCGACCGGTGAGCCCAGGAAAGTACAGGGGCACCAGCTTAAACACCGTACCATTGCCCAATCCCAACATCACCGAAATCATCAGAGCGGCGAGGGTAATGAGCACCATGCTGTTCAAGCTAAAGGCGAAAAGCACCGCAGATAGAGTCAACGCACTAAAAGTGACGCCAAGCAGCAAAAAAGGATTCTTTCTATCTGCTAAATATCCGCCTAACGGCCGCATCGCCGTGGCTAACAGAACAAAACCCGAGGCTCGCAAGCCCGCGTTTACAGGTGCAAGGTGAAATTGACTCTGCAATAGAGTGGGCAAATAATTGCCAAAAGCCACAAAGCCGCCGAAGGTGATGAAGTAGAAGATGGCAAGAGCCCATAGACTGCCGTTAGACCAAAAGTCTATTGCTGCCTGCGATGTCCCCACAGTCGACGGGTGTTTCAAGTCGCCTTCTGTGCTTTGAACACGGGTCTGTCCCTGCGCATCCCGCTGACGCGAAGACGCAACTGCGTCAGGGTTGCGCGTGAACACCCACAATAACACAGCCATGATGAGCACTGGCACTATCATCCACCGCGCCATGATGGCAAAACCAAGGTGAAGATACATGACGGGGATGGTGAAACC
This sequence comes from Bacillota bacterium, assembly GCA_027336365.1. Lineage (GTDB taxonomy): Bacteria > Bacillota > Bacilli > Alicyclobacillales > Alicyclobacillaceae > QXHL01. The sequence continues at coordinate 28,035 of DAHWFY010000015.1, forward strand.
CGCCACCGCCGTACCGAGGTTACCCAGGGCGGTAATGCCCAAGACCAATCCCTGTTTTTCGGCAGAATACCAAGCCGACACATGACCAATCCCCACAGCGAAAGAGGCCCCACTGACCCCGAGTAGAATCTCCCAAAAAATGAGGGCACCAAAACTGTGGGCAAATGAAATGCCCATCAAGGGAATCACCAAATAGAACATCAGCAGGGTGTACACCAAGCGGCCTCCAAAGCGGTCTGTCAACGCTCCCAAGGGAATGCGCAACAAAGAACCCAAGAGTACGGGAGTGGCCACCAAGAGACTCTTGTCAAGACCCGACAAATGGTACACCTTTTGCATCTGTGGAGCGATGGGGGACATCATGGACCAGACCACAAAAGCCACCACCATCGCCAACATCGACAGGTACAACACCGCGTTTCTTCTCACTTCGGATCACCCACATTTCATCATCAGGTTAAAAGACTGAAAAGTCAAAAGTCTCGCCACAGTGACGGATAGGTTCTGCTCTGCGTGGTCTTACTCGACATATGATTGTGCCATAGTCCGAAAACCCCGATTGTGATGCAGATCACAAGGCTGTATTCAATAAATTACAAGATTATCCTGTCCGTGATGAGATGACGCCTGTAGGGAATGTTGGTTCATTTCTTTCTTTCGTTTATTTCTCGGAAATCCCTCCACTCCTCAACTCGTTTGAGGCGATGGATCTACCTCTGCGTGATCTGTGCCACAACCTGAATGTTTATAAGAGACTACAGTATGGATGGACCTGACGAGGAAGACACCCTTAGGCGAACACCTCGAACTGTCCGGAAAGGGAGATGAATCCAAATGGCATTTGTCATCACGTCCCCATGTATTGACGAAAAAGCTGCGGATTGCGTGGAGGTTTGTCCGGTGGACGCCATTCACGACGCGGGAGAAACCTACCTCATTGACCCTAATACCTGCATTGATTGTGGAGCCTGTGAGCCG
>DAHWFY010000160.1 GCA_027336365.1 Bacillota bacterium
ACCCTGTCCAGTTCCAGGTGATAATGAACCACGGTGTGACCGAACGCCAAAGCATGCTTCCCCGGCTGAAACACAGCGGTGTTGGCTACTCGCTCGGCCGTCTCCATAAACTGATGGGTGTGTCCTCCTAAAATGACGTCAATGCCCGGTATGTCCTGTGCCAATTTTCGATCCATCGCCAGACCCAGATGAGACAAGGCGACAATTAACTGACATCCCTCCGCCTGCAGAATCTTCACTACTTCCTTGGCAATGGCAAAGGGAGGCAAGACCTGTACACCCAGTTTGGCATATGGTAAATCATAATTGGGTGTCAGCCCAAATACACCCACTTTCAGGCTCCGACACCAATAAACATGCCAATCGCAAAACCCAGGCAATAAGCCACCGTCGTTGTTTCGTAGATTGCTCACAAACACTCGGGTCTGTGCTGTAGCCGCCAGTTCCGGCCACCCCTGTTTGGGCAAGGTAAGTCCCTCGTTATTGCCAAATACCCAGCCGTCATACCCCAGAGAAGCCAACAAGGCGGCATTCATCCTGCCGTCAGTGGCCTCCGTTTCTGGGCGCACCCTGTCCACCAGGTCCCCAATATCAAACGTCAAAACGCATTCACCACGCTGCTCTACCTGGCTTCTGCGCTCCCGTAAGAGAGCACCTAAACGCATGTAGTTTTCTAGTTGACTATGAACGTCGTTGGTGTGAAACAAATGAAGGTTGAGTTCCGTATTGATTCCCTCTCCCAAGGCTGTCAAAGGGTTCTGCAACTCTCCTTTCTCCCGTGTTGGCCAGGCCGGCACCTTGACTGGGATGACCGGAACAGCCGAGACCGCCCCAGGCCACTCCGCATCAGTCCCGTAGTTCTCGGCGCAACACCTTTCCTACTGAACTCTTTGGTAATTCATCTCTAAACTCAATCACCCTTGGTATCTTATATGCCGCCAAACGTTCTCGGCACCAGGTTTGCAGTTGTTCTGCGGTCAGGTCTTGGTGACCCGTCCTACGCACTACAAATGCCTTGACCGTCTCCCCCCTATACTCGTCCGGCACCCCAACCACCGCTACCTCAAGAACTTCAGGGTGTTGATACAGGGTCTCTTCCACCTCTCGTGGGTACACGTTAAACCCGCTGGCAATGATCATGTCTTTTTTACGGTCCACAATGTAGAAATATTCATCCTTGTCTAGTGTAGCAATATCCCCCGTCAACAACCACCCATCGACCAACACCTCGGCCGTTTCCTGAGGTTTCTGCCAATATCCTTTCATGACCTGAGGTCCGCGTATCGCCAACTCACCCCGTTCTCCCACAGGCAAGGTCTGCTCCGGATTGTGCAGGCTGACCACCCGCGCGTCTGTGTTGTGTGCCACCAAGCCTATGCTGCCCACTCGCCGACGCTCCGCTGCGGGATTCACGTGAGTCACCGGCGAACTCTCTGTTAATCCATATCCCTCCAAAACCACCGCTCCTGAAGCGTTTTCAAAATTGTGCAAGACTTGCTCTGGCATGGGTGCACCACCACTGATACACACGCGCAAACTCTGCAATGCGGTAGAACCAGGAGGCAGAACCTGTGTAAGCGCTAAGTACATGGTGGGAACACCGGGGAAAATGGTGGGATGCTCTTCCGCGAGGATAGTGAGCATCTCGTGGGCATCGAAACGAGCCACCATGCGTATGGTTATGCCCGCAGCAATGGGGTAATTCATACACACGGTCATGGCGAACACATGAAACAGAGGCAAGGCTGCAACCATAACGTCGGTTTCCTCATTTCCTGCAGGAATGAGTGCCCGGGTTTGGTAGGCGTTTGCCACCAAGTTGGTGTGAGTCAACATAGCCCCTTTGGGTCTACCAGTGGTACCTCCCGTGTACTGCAAGACCGCCACCGTGTCATCGGGATTGTACCGTGGAATGGACAGGTTTGTGAGCGCGTCGCCCGCTTTCGCCGTCTCAATCAGCCACTCATCAAACCATACATCGGGACTGACCGTTTGTCGTTCCGCAGGTAAAAGAGAAACCCCAACAACTTTTTCTATCCCAATTTCCGTGCGAACTTTCTGTACCAAGGGCACAAGAGGACCATAGGCAATCACCATTTGCGCTCCCGAGTTCTGCAGCAAGTAGTGTAGTTCCGGCACCTGACTCATAGGGTTAATCTGCACCACCAGAGCGCCAAGACCACTAATGGCGTAGTAGGCAATGACATATTGTGGACAGTTGGGCAACATGATACCCACCCTGTCCCCCATTCGAACCCCGGCTTCCTGTAGGGCGGCCATGGCGACACGCACCGACTCGTCCAATTGTCGATAAGTCAATTCCGTCCCGGCAAATCGCACTGCCACCCGTTGAGGTTGGCGCTGTACGGTATTTTCCAACATCTGAAACAGAGAAATATGCGGAATGTCGAGTGCAGGTCCCTTGACTATCATAGATATAGGGTCTCCTTCTGTTATCAATTTTCCTTCCTCAAGAAAGCAATAAAAAGAAAGTACCAAAACAACTGCAGAATCAGACCAAACGGTCGGAAGGCAGAAGAGAAAAGAACGAAACTCTAATCAGTAAATACAATTGCGTGGATTTACATTCCCTGCTGGTGCCGCTAACAGCGGCATGGCGGTCTATCCAGTAAATACAACTGCGTGGATTTACATTCCCTGCTGGTGCCGCTAACAGCGGCAGAAGTATCCGTCCCGCGAATACCTTTATCCTAAACACCGCTCGTTTTAATGCGAAGATCCAGTTCATTCCCATCTAGGCCTAACTCTCCCGCAATCGGCAACAGAGCAGCCACGACACTGGCGATGTGCTGATCTAGCGGAATTCCTAATTCCTCGGCCCCTTTGAGCACATCCTGCCGGGAAATCCCTTTCGCAAATGCCTTATCCTTTAGCTTTTTCTTAACGCTTTTGACCTCTACCTCGGCAATATTGCGAGTCGGTCGGACCATGGCCACAGCCATTACGAAGCCAGCCAACTCGTCACAAGCGTACAAAGTCCTCGCCAGCAGGGTATCTCGGGACAACCCATTATAATCGGCGTGTGCCTGGATAGCTTCAATGACATCATCCGGATATCCCTCTTGTTTGAGAATATTCGCGCCCACGATGGTGTGCTCTCCCGGGGTAGGGTAACGCTCGTAATCAAAATCGTGCAGCAATCCGGTGATACCCCACTTTTCCTCATCTTCGCCAAACTGCCGTGCATAAGCCTGCATAGCCGCCTCCACGGCATAGGCATGCCGCAAAAGGGATTCACTTTGGGTGTATTGCTGCAACAGATCCAGAGCTTGTGTGCGTGTTTTCAAGTTTCCACTCCCTCTGCTTGTACTGCCAGCAAGTACAGCGGCGCCAGAGTCGCAAGACAACCGCGAATGCGCTCCATCACCATCGCTGGCGTTTGTTGAATCGCAATTTTACGTTCCATTTGCAGACCCACCAGCAGTTCCCCCGAACGCGAAGTTCCCATGCGCTGAATAAACTCAGCCAATTCTTTCCGCGACAAGTTACTGGCCTTGACGCCCTGGTGTTGAGTGTGGTCTATCCACCAAAAAAAGTCTTCTGGAACTTGTGCCTGGACTGCAGACAAGTGATGCAACCAACTGTTACCAATTCGGGACCGTTCAGGACACTCCGCAATGACACAAAATTGCGCATACATGTGTGTGTCCCAAAGTCCCACCTCAAAGTGAGGATGCTTTTTGTATCCCCGTTTGTCGGCGGCTAGGGCGACCCAACTGTCCATCGGAGGATTCACCGTGCGACGAGCGTGTTTCGCCACATGCGGATACATGCGCCGTCCCAAAATCTCCGTGAGATAAATCGACAAATCACTGCCAAGGTGCTCTAATTTAGGTCGTAATTGACGTTTCAGTACATCCATCCTCGGCTCCAGGCCGGGTACGGAGAAAACTTCAAAATCCTCATCCGTCCACCCCATAAATTGCACCGACTATCCCCACCCCCTCATTCGTCCCGTCCACGCAGTCCCCAAATGGTTTGACACGTGCTGAACAAGTGACTGATCTTAGGTTAGTCGAGGAAAAAAGATTGCGCAAGTATTGCTTGCTGAGATTGTCCCTACATCATTGCTTCGCATTTATGCCCGTCAGGCCAGAAAGTTTTCTTTCAATACGAGCCAAGCGGTGACGAAGCTGTTGCAACACTTCAGCGTTGGACCCATTCGTTGGGTTCGTTATGGCCCGATGCAAGGCCGTACGTGCCCATTCCCGAGCCGCAACTAGATCTTTACTCCGGTGTTCCGCAAACTTTGCCAGTTCCACACAGGGAGCAACAGACCAGCGATACCGAATCATCATTTCACTCCAAAGAACTGCTGCCTGATCCCATTGTCCTGCTCGTTTGGCACGCAGGCTGTGAAGCCAGTGTACCCGCCAATCTGCATCCGGACAGTTCACGGCGGCTTGCAGACAGGAATCTGCCAATTCCGTTTCTTGCCACTCGTCGTAATAAGAAGCCACACCCACGTACTCGTGAGCATACACAGGGAGCCGCGTACCCGCTAACAGCGTGGCTAGGCGTGCCGTCAGTACCACCAGACTGCACACATCCAAGGCGTTGTGGGACAAAACCGGTGCCAAAATACGCGCATCGCCATCATCCAGAAACGCGAAGTAGCGCTGAGGAGCCTCCCGGCTAGGCAGGTCTTCCTGACGCAAAACCCCCAACATGTGTCGCTCAACTTGTTCTAACGAAACCTTCTCCAATACGTGGCGCCACATGCGTCGAGCGGGATGAAGCAGGTCCATCTGGAGAATTTTCAGGTCCGGCAGCCGGTGTAAGCGCAGGCGATTTTGCAACAAGGGCCAGTCATATGACTTTCCGTTAAAGGATACCACTCCGGTGTTGGGGGTGAAGTGAATTTGTGCCAAAGTGGTCAGTAAGTTGACCTCTTCTCCATAGTCAGAGAGCAAGTACTGGTACAGAACCAGTTCGTCCCCGTCCACTTGGGCCACGGCGTGTAAAAAAGGGAACGTTCCCGCACCACTGCCTAGGCCGCTGGTTTCTGTATCGTAGAAGCGCAGATTCTCCACCCCCACCGCAACCTCCTTGGACCAGTGCACCGCTTTGGCCAATACCTCCAATGGACTGGTCAGCAAGTCGGCAAACCTCCCCTCGCCGTGACGGGTCAATAGGTCATAGCGCATCTCCCGGTGCCAGACACCGTTTGGCAACCGCCGAAAGCCGAGATCATCCAGCCCTGCAACCCCTCCCTCTCCCCCTGACCCAGGATGAGTCCGAGATGGGTTATCCTCCCCTGCCGCCGGTAAATCTCCTTGCCCACCTCCTAGTGAGGATTGTCGACCAGTGGCATGCTCCAGTGCGGCGAGTCGATCCGTTAATGACCAGGCCATGGCTCCTCCCCTTCTTCATCCTGGGGTACTGCATCGAGTATCTGATCAGATGTCCTGACCAACCCGATTGTGACAACCTCCCCCAAAGAAACCTGCAAAAGTTTCAGAACATCTTGCTTCCGGTCCACACCGCCTTCCAGTGACGGACCAATGCAACTGGGGCAGCCGCTCTCACAGTCGCACTCCGCCACCATAGCAGAAGCACTGGCCAGCACCCTCTGCCTATCCCGGTAGACCCGCTCCCCCAGCCCTACTCCTCCTGGATAGGCGTCGTACAGATACACAGTGGGTAGCCCCTGCAACACGTCCCTGATTTCCACGGCCATGTGCAAGTCAGTCACGTTGCACATGCAGTGCAAAGCCGCCGCATGACGCAGCACGTGTCCGGTGCCCAACAGAGCCGATTCCCAGCGCTGATTGTCAAACTCGACAAACTGTCCCCTGTGCCAAGCGCACCAGTACCCTGTGGTGTGAAGTTCCGCCTCCGGCAGGTGGATTTTTCCCCACCCCAAATTTTCATGAGAATCAAGCTTGATCTTTTTGAACAGAGTGGGCAAGGCATTAACCATCAACTCACCACTGCGATGAGCCACCCCCTCATTCTCGCTTTCTGCCAGTACGTCCAAAACCTGCAACCTTACCGCCAGTTCCGCATCCGTGTAATAATCGGCAGCCACAGATTGTACGAATGCCTTGCCATTGGCTAAGTCCAACCTCTCCACCTGGTATGATTTGGATTGATGCAGATAAATGGCCTCGTCATGGAGCATGGTTAACGCACTGAATCGGTCCATTTCGCCAATAACAATTGACCGTCCCTCGCTTCGGTCAATAATCACCACATTGTTCTGTGCGGCGCTACGTAAAGAAACCTCGTGGCTGGGTAGGGCATCAGACATCCAGTAATATCTGCCATCGTTCCCACGGTGCAACACCCGGTGGGCAACCATGTATTCCAGCATCTCCCCAATAGTTTCTACGGCAAAAGACTCTTCCGCAGAGAACGGGAGTTCATAGGCCGCGCACTTTAAGTGATCCATCAAAATCAGCAGGTTTTCCGGATACACCCGAGCGGCCTCCGGCGAGGCAGCGAGAATCTGTGTAGCGTGGTGGGCGACATACTGATCCAGGGGAGAGGCATTGGCAATCATCAAGGCCAAAGACAGCCCTTGCCGCCGTCCTGCTCGTCCGCTTTGTTGGCGCAAAGAAGCGATGGAGCCGGGATAGCCTACACTGATGGCCACCTCCAGACTGCCGATATCCACCCCCAATTCTAGGGCATTTGTGCTAACCACGCCGC
>DAHWFY010000161.1 GCA_027336365.1 Bacillota bacterium
CTGTCCTCCACAACCCGCAGCGTTTGAAACCGACGACGATTCTCTTCGTCCCGGGCCTCGTCAAGGCGCTGATCTACATCGTCAGCCACCTCCAGTAACGCCAACTCTCGTAAAGCTGATAAATTTCCTATTTGAAAAAAATTTGTGAGTGCTTGTTCGATTTTATCCCTAGTATAAATTTTCCCCTCCACCAGCCGCTGTTGCAATGTTTCGGGAGAAACATCAATCAGCTTCACCTCGTCTGCCAGATCCATGAACCAGTCTGGCACCCGCTCTCGGACCTTGACTCCGGTGATATGTACGACCTTGTCATGCAAACTTTCCAGGTGTTGAATGTTGACCGCGGTAACCACATCAATCCCATGGTCCAGGATGTCGACAATGTCTTGAAATCGTTTTATCCGCTCGCAACCAGGAACATTGGAATGAGCCAGTTCATCAATTAACACCACAGTCGGTCTGCGGCGAATGATGCCCATCACGTCCACTTCCTCATAGACATGACCCTCCCAAGTCACTTCCCGTTTTGGCAACACTTCCAGATTTTTTAGTTGCTTTGCGGTTTCATCTCGACCATGGGTTTCAATTAATCCCACAACCACATCCACGCCCTTGTCCCGCCAGTCATTTGCGTCTTGCAACATTTTATAAGTCTTTCCCACTCCCGGAGCCGCTCCAACATAAATCGTGAGCTTACCCCGCCGCAAGTTTGTAGTGGAGAAAACTGATTCTTGTTGCCCACGTTGTATCATCCCGCCACCCTCTAATCCTGCCGACCCATCATTGCGCCAACGCTAATCCTTCCACCCAACAATGCGCAGGTCGATATATTTCATATGTCGAAGCAAGTATCGCACCGGATTACCGCTCACCGCGTGACTCCATTTTCGGCCCCGTGCAGGTTGACCGAGAACAATTTGGGTCACATTACACTGTCCGGCAACCTCCATGATGACCTCTCCCAGTTTTCTGTCCTTCTCCACCTCGACAATGAACTGTGCATCGAAATCGTCGGCCAAGTCTTGCAAGCGTGCTAAGTTGTCTCTCTCTTTCACCGTCAACTGGTCTTGTGGTAGTTTCACCACCGTAAGAACAACCAAACCCGCCTTCATACGATCCGCCATACGTTCGGCCTTTTCCACCAACTTGTACGCTCGATCCATGTAATTAACACACACCAAAATGTTTTCTTTCGCTCCCACCGGCCCGGGAATTCGACGCCGTTCATACGACTGTTGCAGACGTTCATCCACATCATCCGCGACTTCCCGCAAGGTCAATTCGCGTAAAGCAGACAGGTTGGACTTGCGAAAAAAGTGTTGTAAGGCTTGCCCCACCTTTTCCCGTGGATAAATACTACCATCTCGAAGCCGCTGGCGCAGAGTCTCAGGCGTTACATCAATTACCTCTACTTCCTCCGCACGGCGCACGAAGGAGTCCGGGATGACTTCCCGGACTTTAACGCCTGTGACAGCCTCCGCCTCATTCCGTGCACTCTCCAAGTGCTGCACATTCACAGCCGTCAACACATCAATACCTTGATCAAGAATATATTCTACGTCCATGTAGCGTTTGGCTCTCTGTGACCCAGGAATGTTGGTGTGAGCCAACTCGTCAATGACGACGACCTGCGGGTTGCGGGCCAGTACCCCGGCCACATCCAGTTCTTCAAATTCCCGTCCCTGATAGGTCATAGATTTGCGCGGTAATACCTCTAAGCCATCGATTTGTGCCTCGGTCTCTGGGCGCTCATGAACATCAATATAACCAATGACCACATCTTGTCCCCGCTCGCGCACCATTCTGGCTTCTCGCAACATGGTATAAGTCTTGCCAACCCCTGGAGCGGCACCAATAAACAACTTGAGCTTCCCCGAACGAACGCGCCCGCCCCCCGAAGAATACTCCCGGTCATCCAAGGAGTTGTCCTGTCCATCGCTCATTCACCCATCCCCCGTTATCCTCTCCTGGTGCACAGTCGAACCAGGCAAGTTATGGAGCCGTTCCCGCTTGTGCCTTCAGAACCGCTAGGTTTAAGGTCAGGACATTCACTCTGTCATTTCCCCACAGACCCAAGAAACGTTTTCTGGTGTTTTGACGGACCAGACTCTGAACGGTGCCCACCGACAGCCCTGTAGCTTTAGCCACTCGCGGCACCTGTAACAACGCATCTCCGACAGTAATATCGGGATCGAGCCCGGAGCCTGACGATTCCACCATACTGGTAGGTACCTGCGCCGGAGTGACACCGGGGTCTTGACGTAAGACCTGTGCAAGATTTTTTCTCACATCCTGAACTAAAACTGGATTCGTGGGTCCAAGATTAGACCCTCCTGAACCGTTACCGGCATAGTTCACCGCAGATGGCCGTGGGTAAAACAACCCAGGTATGTTCACCTTTTGAGCAATCAAACGAGATCCCACCACGTGCCCCTGATACACCATCATGCTACCATTGGCCTGGAAGGGAAACACCATCTGACTGATTGCCGTGATGGACAACGGGTAAATCAAACCCAGTAAAATAACGGAAGCCACCAGCCAGCGCAGAGAACGAAATAAATTTCTCATGACTCACACGCCTTTCCCACAAGCATCATATGTTAGCCCAGCCCAATGCAGTTAAAATGAGGTCAATCAGCTTAATGCCGATAAACGGTGCCACAATGCCCCCCAGTCCGTACATGACCAAGTTGCGAATCAACATGGCCGTGGCGCTCATGGGTCGATACTTTACCCCCTTCATGGCCAACGGAATCAACAACGGGATAATGACCGCATTAAAAATCAACGCCGACAAAATGGCACTCCTGGGACTTGTCAGATGCATGATGTTTAAAGCTTGTAACTGCGGAATCATCAAAATGAACATGGCCGGAATGATGGCGAAGTACTTGGCCACATCGTTGGCAATGGAAAACGTGGTAATGGCTCCCCGGGTAATGAGCAACTGCTTCCCAATGGAAACCACCTCAATCAGTTTGGTGGGATCCGAATCCAGATCCACCATGTTACCTGCTTCTTTAGCTGCCGGTGTACCGCTGTTCATAGCCAGTCCGACGTCCGCCTGAGCCAGTGCGGGCGCATCGTTGGTACCATCCCCGGACATAGCCACCAACTTCCCTTGCGTTTGTTCCTCACGAATGAGACGCATTTTGTCTTCCGGTTTGGCCTCGGCAATAAAATCGTCCACACCAGCTTCTTTCGCTATCGTGGCCGCGGTCAGTGGGTTGTCTCCGGTACACATCACTGTTTTAATTCCCATTTTCCGCAGTTCCTCAAATCGTTGACGCATGCCAGGCTTGACAATGTCCTTAAGGTAAATTAATCCATAAATTTTCGTATCCTTCACCACGGCCAAGGGCGTACCCCCCTCCCGGGCAATGTATTCCGTTTGCGATTCCAGGTCATCCGGTACCTTTCCACCCGTATTCCTTAAATAATTGCGAATGGCGTCCACCGCGCCTTTGCGTAACTCCGTACCATCGGGTAGATTCAGACCGCTCATGCGGGTATCGGCGGAAAACTCAATATTCTCGGCTTCGCTATATTGCTCTCTGACAAAAGAAACGCCTTTTTCCTTGCCTAAGTCCACAACGGAGCGGCCCTCTGGTGTTTCATCAAACAGAGACGACAAAACTGCTACCTCCACCAATTCCTGGAGACTCTGACCCCCCACCGGTAAGAATTCGCTAGCCAGGCGATTGCCAATGGTGATGGTACCGGTCTTGTCGAGAATCAGCGTGTTGACATCCCCAGCCGCTTCCACGGCCTTACCGGATTTAGCAATCACATTAAAACGGATAACCCGATCCATTCCGGCAATCCCGATGGCCGATAGCAACGCACCAATGGTGGTGGGAATCAAGCACACCAATAAAGCAATCAGAGTTGCGACGTCAATGTTGCCCCCGACATAGTGGGCCATGGGTTCCAGCGTATCCACCACAATGAGAAAAATAAGTGTCAAGCCAGCCAACAACACAGACAATGCCAACTCATTGGGAGTTTTTTGACGACTCGCTCCTTCCACCAGACCAATCATCTTGTCCAGAAAAGACTCTCCAGGATTGGCCGTGACCCGGATAATAAGCTCATCGGACAACAGTTTTGTTCCTCCGGTGACTGAACTGAAATCCCCACCCGAGCCGCGAATGACGGGTGCCGATTCGCCAGTAATGGCCGACTCATCGACGCTGCCGAGACCTGCAATAACCTCTCCATCCACTGGAATTAATTCTCCGGCCACCACCCGGAGCACATCCCCTTTGCGTAAGGAAGTTGCCGGAATACTCTCATACCCTCCGTCTTCCCGTCGTCGATTGGCCATCAGATCAGTTTTCGTTTTTCGTAACGACTCCGCCTGCGCCTTACCCCGGCCTTCTGCAATGGCCTCCGCGAAGTTGGCAAATAAAATAGTGACAAGTAAAATCACCGTGACCACAATATCGAAAGCACGTTCACCAGATCCGGGACCAAAGTGACCCCCGAACAAATTAGGGTCAAAACTTAACAACAACGTAATTACAAAACCGACTTCAACCACAAACATCACGGGATTTTTGACCATGGTTTGGGGATTCAACTTAGTAAAAGAGTCAATCACAGCCCGTTGTAAAATAGCGGAGGACATGGTTTGCACAACCGGTTTGGCCATCGTGATACTCTCCTTTCTTCCTTCCGTGTTCGCCGGATTCACCCATTAGTGAGCCAACTGTCCGGACAACATCTGCAGTTGTTCCCCGATGGGGCCAATGGCCAAGGCCGGAAAGAACGTCAGGGCACCGACGATGACGACGACCGCCACAAACACCACACCAAAAGAAAATGTTCCAGTTTTTAACGTTCCTTGAGTTTCCGGAATGACGGCCTTTTTAACTAAAGAACCTGCCATGGCAAACATGGCTATCATGGAAACGTACCGCCCGAGAAGCATCACAATACCTAAGGTCACATTATAAAAGACAGTGTTTGCATTGAGTCCCGCAAACGCCGATCCATTATTGGCAGCCGCAGACGTAAATGCATACAGCACCTCGGAGAAACCATGCAACCCTGGATTAAGCATGGACGACGTCCCGACTTTCGTGACTACTGCGATGGCCGTGGGCACGAGAATCACAAAAGGGTGAACCAGCATGGCGGCAGTCGCTAACTTGATTTCTCTAGACTCAATTTTCTTGCCAAATATTTCCGGAGTCCTTCCCACCATGAGCCCAGAGAGAAACACAGTAATGATAAGAAACATCAAGATGTTGAGTAAGCCTACACCTATTCCTCCAAACACCATGTTAAACATCATAAAAATGAGAGATACCATTCCGCCCAAAGGAGTCAAACTGTCGTGCATGTTATTCACAGCGCCCGTGGTAAACGCGGTCGTCACCGCAGTAAACAAGGAACTCATGCTGGTTCCGAAACGGACCTCTTTGCCTTCCATATTTGGACCCGCAATTCCCAATAGGTGATGTAAAATGGGATTCCCTGCTGCCTCAGCTCCATACACCGTGAAAGTACCCACCAACAACATTACAGTCAATAATCCATAGAGCATCACCGCATGTGCACGACTTTTGATAAAACGGGAAAAAGTCGTAATGAGTGCTGCGGAGATCAGGGCCATGGCAAGAATCTCCAACATATTTGTGAACGGACCCGGGTTTTCAAAGGGATGGGCACTGTTCGCATTAAAATAGCCACCCCCATTGGTTCCCAACTGCTTGATGGCCTCCAAAGAAGCCACTGGGCCACGGGCAATTGTTTGTGTTCCACCGCTTAGCGTGTGAACCACCTGCGCTCCCTGAAGCGTCTCCGGCAGCCCCAGTCCCACCAATACAAGGGCAAACACGAATGCCAAGGGCAACAATATCCTGGTGTGAACGCGTACAAAGTCCACCCAGAAGTTGCCAAGCGACGTGCCTCGGTGGGCCGTTAAACCGCGCAAAAAAGCAATAACGGCAACCACACCGGTGGCCGCGGAAGTGAATTGCAGGTATGTAATGGCCGCCATCTGTCCCAAATAGGACATGGCTTGCTCTCCAGCGTAGCTCTGCCAGTTTGTGTTGGTGATAAAGCTTGCTGCAGTATTGAAGGCTAAATCCCACGACATTCCGCGAATCCTATCAGGATTAAGAGGCAAAATTCCCTGTAGCCGAAAAATCAGATAGACGAACAGTGCCATCACAAAGTTTACCAAGAGTAATGACCGAATGTACGCTTTCCAATCCATTTCAACCGTCGGATTGACCCCAATTACTCGATACATCAGGCGGTCCATGGGACCGAAAATAAACTCCAGTTTGCTGTGCTGACCAACGAACACCCTGTATATATAACCACCCAGAGGAATGGCTAAGATGAAAATGAGTGCCACCGTAATTAGAATTGCAGCCACACCTTGCACTGTCAAGCAACAACACCCCTTCATCCCTGTGCCAATGCGTCTAAAACTTTTCCGGATTAAACATTACATAGGTGAGATATGTCATGAGCATAACCGAAATCAGTACAAGAACCCACATCCTGCCCCCCCCTTGTCATCACTTAATTATCCCTGTAAATACAATTCTGTGGATTTACGTCCCTTGCTGGCGCCGCTATCAGCGGCAAGTAGGTCCATCCAGTACATACAATAACGTGGATTTACCTTCCTTACT
>DAHWFY010000162.1 GCA_027336365.1 Bacillota bacterium
CACGTAACTGTATTTACTGTATAGAGAGGAGGATGCCTGGTTTGGCCCACTGTGGGTCAGTCAGGATATCACTTTGGACGCAAAACCCGCTAGATTATCCAGAACTGTGATGACCGACCTTGTGTTACCGCCAGATACGAACAACTATGGCACGATTTTTGGCGGGAATGTCATGCGTTACATCGACAAAATTGCCAGCATTGCATGTATGCGCCATGCCCGGCGGCCAGTGGTCACTGCTTCAAGTGACAGCTTGGATTTCTTGGAGCCTGTTCATGGAGGTGAAGCGATTTGTCTTGAAGCTTATGTCACTTGGACGCATAAGACGTCCATGGAAGTATTTATTAAAATTGAGTCCGAAAACCTGGTGACCGGTGAAGTGAAGTTGACGGCAACGTCTTATATGACCTTTGTGGCACTGGGGTCAGACGGTCGACCGACCCTTGTGCCGATTGTCATTCCGGAAACGGAAGAAGAAAGACGACAATTTGCGTCGGCTCCTGAGCGATTTGAAATGAGGCAACAGCGACGGGATCGCGGGAGGAGGCAGTTGTCTTGAAAATTCGCAATCTAGTTTTCGAGGGAATGACTGTGAACCCAAACCCACCCCAGTTGCGGTCGCTCATTCCTGGCTTAGCCGATTCTGCACTGGTGCGTTGGTGCGTTTATGGTCTCATGGCTTTTCCGATTGTCGATTACACTTTGCGAACTCCTTGGCTGCATCCCCTTGGTCTGGCATGGGACAAAATTGTGCTGGGTATCTTGTTTGTGTACGCCTTAGTCCGTTACTTGTCCGGTTACCGATTGCCACCCTTTCGCTGGTATCGATACGCGGCTTGGTTTATTTTGTACGGGTTAGGACTGATGTTTGCTGGCCTGTCCAGCCCTCTCGTGGCCATCCAGGGATACCGGATTGATGTTTATTACATCGTCTATACCCTATTGATACCCTTTGTCGTTACTCCCCGGGACGTTCCCAAGTTACTGCACATTGGCGCGGCGGTTGCCATTTTGATTGCAGTCAGCGCCGTCTATCAGTATATCCTGGGTGTGCCGAATCCACCGGGATGGGCGGATGTGGGTGAGCATATTCGCACTCGCGTGTTTACCGTACTCAAGAGCCCCAATGAACTGGGCTCCTATATGGCTCTCACCACTCCTTTGCTGGTGGGCATGTTTCTGGCGGAACAGGACAAGTGGCGCCGACGTCTGTATCTTTTGGGGATTCCATTTGCTGTTGCAACCCTGTTGTTTACATATACTCGCGCCGCCTGGGTGTCTTTTGCGCTCGCACTTTTGGTAGTGGCAGTTTTATTCGAACGTAGACTTTTGATTGGTTTGGTGGTTCTGGCTGTATTAGTTTACTTCATTCCACCGATTCATCATCGCATTGCCGACTTGCTCAGCCCTGTGTATTGGATTAAGTCCGCCCAAGCCGGCCGTATTTACCGTTGGATTGTGGCATATGACCAGATGGCCAGCAATCCCTTGTTGGGAGTTGGCGTGGGTCGTTTTGGCGGTGCCGTGGCTTCCCAATACTTGGGCGTCATTTACTCGGACAATTATTACATGAAAACCTTGGCGGAAACTGGGTTGGTGGGATTGACCTTGTTTGTAACCATGCATTTTGCCATGTTGCGGGAAGTATTTGTTCGTTCCATTCGTGGCATCCACGGGCGGCAAAGATACATTCTCATCGGGGGATTCACGGGACTGATTGCCGTGTTGATTCACAATTCTATGGAGAATGTGTTTGAGTACGCACCGATGGCGATTGCCTATTTTATGTATGCCACCTTGTATTTGATTTGGAGTGGTCCACATGGACTTGGCAACGCCTCCGACGCACGTGGACGGAAGGAGGCAAAAATGGATGCAGCGGTTGAAAAAAGCAGTTAATTGGTTGGGATTTATTTCCTGGGCACTGTTCGTGAATGCGGTCTACGTGTGGCTCATAGGTCCGCTGGTACAAGACTTCGCTGCGTTGGGTGTCTTGGCGGTGTTCGCGATTGTGGTTCTTTGGTTGTGGGGAATCCCTCGCCGCTATCGGAAAACCTGGGTGGGTTTTACTCTCTTCAGCCTCATGTTGGGCACGGGTTTAACGGATCTAATGACCAAAGAGATAGGACATCAGGTCTTGTACGGACTGTTGATGGTCTTGGGATTGACGGTTCTCGTGTGGCTGATTGCAAAGGTTTCTTGGTTGAAGGCCATGGCCGCCGCAGGGGTGCTGGTGGCGTGCAATCTGTGGTTACCCTTTGGAGAGTGGCCATTTCTTACACATTTTTACGTCACCTATCGCGGAAATACCGGTATCCAAGGAGCCGACTTTCCAGCCTCTCCGTTGCAGGTTGTAGGACCACCTGGACATCAATCCCTGGTCACCTTGGCGGCAGACGGAGAGTCTCAAAAAACGGTGGAAAAACTTGCAAATCAGGCCCAGTCGGCCACCGCGTTGGATGCAATGTTGAGGGGGCTGGGGCATCGCTATGTGTTGTCTCAACTGACGCTTCACAAAGGGCACTTTGCTTTTGGTCCCATACCCGCTGCACAACTGAGTCAGGTGAATCCGGATGCCTTGGTGGCAACCTCCTTTCCCTGGAAGGTGGCCTATTGGCAGTGGGAGCGAGGTAAAGCCGTGGAATACGCCGTACCGGAAAACTCGCCTCAATTGCTGGCCCAGTCTGCTGTTTTAGGAGCGGATTTTCCCACGGGAGTGGCAGGGGCTGTAGCCAAGAGCCTGGCACAAAATCAGCAGGCGTGGCAGCAGATGTTGCAGACCGCCGGAGTCAACGGGTCTGCTGGCGCTACCTCCTTGTCCGTGCACAATGGGCGGTTGATGGGCACGTATGCGGGACAAACCGTGAATATTCCCGTGCAAGGAAACGTCGTAGTTGGAGTGGGACAATTCACCCAAGTTGGAGTGAAGGAAGTGCTGCTTGAAGGCGCAAACCTGTTACAGGTTGTCTCCTTGACGGCTGACAGAGTGGTGGGGACTTACCACGGTACGGCGAGGGACCCGTTGACGAATGACCTATTCATCGGACAGGTGAACAATTCTGGCCGAGACGTTGTTTTTGTGAACGGTGCGCCTTCCTATATTCTGGGTGTTTCCGCGAGCAACAATGGCTCGGTGAGTGATCCGTGGCATGTGCTTTACCAAGCTCCTAACCACTATTTGAGGTTTGAGGCAGCGGTCCGCTTTGCTGGTGATGCATCGCCTGAGATTATCACGGACGATCCCAGCTATTTGCGTAGTTCACCCATTCGATACTTTACGTCCTATACTTTCAGAGACGGCAATTTAGTGCGTAACTGGAGGATTTTTCGAACGAATGTTGTCAATGTGCATACTGTCCAGTTTTCTCCTTATCAAGCTCCAGAGTTGGCTCTGTCCATTTACGGCAGCGGTGATTTCGTCGTTCTACGACGTCAGCAGTGGCCTGTAGTTCCCTTAAGTGTGGGAGTGTTGATGATTATTTTTGCGGGAGGCTGGGTGATGAAGGTGCGGGAAAAGAGGCGTACCAAATGATGGGGTTGGGAAGCAAGTGGAAGTTTCGTCGTGCCGTGGCTTTGACACCCGTCGTTTTGGCTTTAGCCTTAAGCGGGTGTTCTCCTTCACCCCAAGTGTCTCCATCGCAATTGGGGCCATCGCAGCCGGTTCCGGATTCGGTTTGGCAAAAAATTCTAGCGTCTGCGGAAAATGGGTCGGCTACCTCGGTGTACAAACTAAAGTTTGATGTATCTGTTTCCCAAGGGGGGACCAGTAGTGATCTCACCGCCTACGGAAATGTGCAGTTGCCCGACCGCCTGTGGTTGATGATGACGGAGTCGGGCAGTTCGGCTCAGTTTTACCAGCAAGGGTCTGCCGCATATGCATACGATAACGGCAATTGGAGCCAGGTTCAGCCTTTGCAAACAGTGAACCTGTATCAGGCTTACACAAAACTGATTGCGGCGGCTCAAGCGCAGAATGTTCCGCTGGTTGAGCGTAATAAGCAGTATGTGATTGACGAGTACTGTTCCGTCTATCAGGCGGTCATTCCATCGCAACTCATTCCTTCACAAGGGCTGTGGCCGGGAGTTGCCCATCAAGAACGGGGACCTGCGTTATATACTTTCTATGTGGGACAACAGGACCACGTATTACGGGAAGTGACCACTTCTTCGGCAGTCTCGCAAGCTCCAGTGGGGTCAATGCAGGTCCGTGCGGATGTGGAAATGTTCGGGCTTGGCCAAAAAACTTCTCAGGTGTTGTTGCCTCCTGCCTTGGTGAGTCAGTTGGAAGGCAGGCACCCTTAACTTATAGAGGTTGTCCGGAAAGGGGTCAGAACTCCCCGACGCATTGCCACGTCGTCGCCCAAAATGCTCCTTCACGTACCGAAAACGTACGCTCAGTGCGCATTTTGGGTTGGCCTCCTCGCACTGCTTGGGTCTGACCAGACCCCTTTCCGGACACGCACTTATAGGGTCATGTTTAGGCGCTAGACAAACGAATCTCTCTGTAATAAAATATACATTGACTAAAGTAGTGATGATGAAAGTGGGGCGATTGCGTGAATGTCCGGCGCATCGTGTTGTTGAATGTGATTGGCCTGATTGTGCTGATTGGCGTAGTCTGGTTTGGATGGAACTATTATTACAACACCACCCACTACGTTTCCACAGACAACGCTTTTGTGGAGGGTCAGCAAATTCCTATAAATGTGGAATATGCGGGAACACTCCATTCGTGGACCGTTAAAGCTGGGGACTCCGTCAACGCGGGACAGGTGTTGGGGAAACTGGATCCGTCGGTGGAATTGCAACAGTTGGGTGCAGCGGCCCGCAGTGTTCAGGTGCGTCATGCGGTGGATGCCGCGGCTCAAATTATGAGCCCGATTTCCGGGAACATATTGCGGCCAACTGCAACCAGTGGACAGATGGTTGCGCCTGGACAGCCCTTGGCCTATGTGGTTAATCCACAACGGTTATACGTGGTGGCTAATATAGATGAGGGGCAAATACATAACGTAAATGTGGGGGATACGGTCGATGTTTCCATTTCTGCCTTCCCGACTCAAAGTTTCAAGGGCACGGTACAGTCCATCGGCCTTGCCACAAATTCGGAGTTTTCTTTGATTCCGTCCACAGATGCTGCCAGCGGTACTTATACAAAGGTTACCCAGACCATTCCGGTGAAAATTACTCTGTCAGGGTACAGTGGTGTTCAGTTAGCCCCGGGCCTTAGCGCAACGGTGTACATTCACAGGCAGACGACTTAATTCTGGCGGCACTCATTCTCATCTAGGCCACTTTTCACGACGGCGAGGAAAGTTCCTGGGGGATCAACTGCAATGCAAGGATTGCAGAAGCGTGAATATCTGTAGTATACTCGATAAGTATGACTAACGCGGTCCTCTGCAGCGAGGCGCTGTACGAACGCGAATCGGAAGGGGGATGGATCCGATGAATCAACTTTTGCAATCGGTCGTCGAAGAACAACTGCGGTCGGACATTCCCGACTTTCGCCCTGGAGACACGGTGCGTGTCCATGTGAAAGTCCGCGAAGGCCAGCGGGAACGGATCCAGGTTTTTGAGGGTATTGTCATTCGCCGCAGGGGCGGCAACATCAGTGAAACCTATACGGTGCGTAAGATTTCGTACGGCATTGGAGTGGAGCGGACTTTTCCGGTGCACTCGCCGAAGATTGACAAAATTGAAGTGATGCGCCGAGGTAAAGTACGCAGAGCAAAACTATACTACTTGCGTGGACTGTCTGGCAAGGCTGCAAGGATTAAAGAGATCCGGTAACCTATGGTTTCATTCGGCACAAACACAAGAGCAGGATACGGGGGGCCAAGGGTCTCCCGTATCCTGTATATCGGATACAATGGAGGTCACGGTGGAACAAATTCATTGGTATCCCGGCCACATGGCGAAAGCGAAGCGCATGATTCAGGAAGCCAGGGGTTTGGTGGATGTGGTGTTAGAACTTGTGGACGCTCGTCTGCCTCAAGCGAGTGCAAATCCTATGTTGGACACACTTCTAGCAGGGAAACCCCGTTTATTGGTCATGACTCGTGCCGATATGGCCGATGCAAGAATTTCTCGCGAGTGGGTTGAATACTATGAGCGAAATGGACGACCCGCGCTGCCGTTGGATGCCCGTACCGGTCACGGAACAGAGAAACTCCTTGTTCGAGTTCGCGGCTTGGCACCGAGGCGGTCCGCACCGGCCGGTTCTCGCCTCCGTCCACGCCCTGTGCGTATGATGATTGTGGGAATTCCCAATGTGGGGAAGTCCTCGCTTATCAACCGCTTGTCTGGTCGTGCTGCGACAAAGATTGGTGACCGTCCAGGGATAACCAAAATTTTACAGTGGATTCGTTTTGCGGATGCGGAGTTGTTGGACACGCCGGGGGTATTGTGGCCTAAGTTGGAAGATCAGAAAGCGGCTCGCATGTTGGCTGTCAGTGGAGCCATCAAACCTGAACTGGTAGATTATGAGGATTTGTGTGGTTTGTTTTTCCCCTGGGTACAGCGGCACTATCCTGGACT
>DAHWFY010000163.1 GCA_027336365.1 Bacillota bacterium
GGGGGCCATGGAGTTACAATATCAACGAGGAAAGATTCAAGAGGAATCAATGTACTATGAGCAACTCAAACACTCAGGAGAGTTGCCCATCATTGGAGTCAATACTTTTATCAATCCCAGGACTCTTGATTCCAATTATGTGCCCCCAAAAATCGAACTGGCTCGTGCCAGCAAGGCGGAAAAGGACACGCAAATACGCAATTTACGCATGTTTCAAGAGCAACACGCCGAACAAGCGGGTCCGTCTCTACGACGCCTACAGCGGGTGGCGGAGTCTGGTGAAAACCTATTTACGGAACTGATGGAGACCGTCAAGGTAGCAAGCTTGGGACAAATTACGCAAGCGCTGTATCAAGTAGGAGGACGTTATCGTCGCAACATGTGAGCTCTAACGCAAGAGGATTTCTATGGGTGCTTATCGTTTTACCCGTCTCGGTTCGATGCGAGGCGGGATTTTTATTGAAATTCCAACGCAACGAGTCATATGACCGTGAACCCGGGGCATACTAGGGCTTAATTGCATGAGAATGACCGGGAGGTGGCTTATTTGCGCAGACACGAACGAATTCAGGGGGAAGTCGCTTTGCTCGCGGCCATCGCATTTTCCCTCAGTTCTGCTGTAGTCTGGCTGTACTTGGCGGGGGTGGTCAAGTGAACTTAGGATTACGGAGTTCCGCCTGGTGGTTGCTTGTCATCTCAGGGGTGGTCTCCTTATCCGTAGGGCTTTCTAACACCTTTGTCAACGTGTACTTGTGGAAAATCGACCGCAGTTATATTCCCATTGGCTGGTATAACTTTTCTGTATATTGTGCAATTCCCATCACATTTATTGCAGCCGGTTGGGTAGCCAAACACTGGCAATTGATTTGGTCTTTACGTATTGGGCTCATTCTTCATGGACTTTTTTATGCACTGGTGCTTATTGGTGGGAAGTCTGTCGCTAGATCACCCGCCGGATTGGGTGTGGCGCTCGGAGTTGCGGCTGGATTTTATTGGCTTGCTTTTAATCAACTGAGTCTCCAAGTAACGGACGAGCGTCGTCGAGACCGCTTTTATGGTCTGAATGGTGTGATGGGAGCCGTCGCTGGGATGGTGGCACCGCCATTAGCGGGATATTTCATCAGCAAGGAAGACATTGCCCTTGGTGGATTGACGGGATATCACTTGGTGTTTGGAGCCTCTCTGGTGCTGTTTGTCTTGGCGGGAACCCTCAGTAGTCTGCTGCGATTACATCCAATTCGTGGTCCATTGCGTTTGCAAGAGTCTTGGGTGGCCTTGCGCCAACGTTCCTGGCGGGTTATTCTCTTGGGATGCACGGTTTACGGGTTGCGAGAAGGAGTCTTTATTTTCTTGATAGGTTTGTTGATGTATGTGGCTACAGGTAGCGAAATGCGCCTTGGGGAATTTTTATTCCTACAGGGTTTTTTATCTCTTGTTTCCTATTTTGCCGTCAGTCGTTGGACAACTCCCAAACGCCGCTCCGTGGTCATGGGGATTGGTGCGGTGGGGCTGGCCTGTGCCGCTGGGTTATTCCTATTGCCTTTGACGGCTCGCCTCGTGTTGTGGTATGGGGCGTTGGCCGCAACGGCTTTACCCCTGTTTTTGGTCTCACTGCAAGGGTATGTTTCGGACACAATTGGTGGATTGAGCAGAAATCCAGCGGAACAAATTGAGCATATCATCGCTCGGGAGGCTTTTGAAAATTTTGGTAGAATACTGGGAATCGGAATTTTTTTATTTTTGTTAGATTTGGACAAGAAAGGTCAAAACCTGCGTTACCTAGCCCTTGTATTAGGATGGGTACAGTTGTTAACATGGGCAATGATTACACGTGAACAAAGAGGTAAGATGACAAAAAGTAATAAAAAGAGCCGAACATTAACGCTACGAAAGGCTCCTCTGGTTCGTTCTGGGGTATCACAAGATAAGAAAAACTGGTAAACGGAGATACGACGAAAAAACCAACCATAGCGGGTGCCAATTTTTTTGCTGAGAACCCGCTATGGGTTTTGGAAAAGTAAAGAGTCTGTCCAAAATTTACTTTTGGAAGAAGGCTCGATTCTTTTCGATGAACGATTTTTCCTCTTCAGGAACAAAATCCTCTTGGTAAATAGCGCTGACTGGGCAGACAGCCTCACAGGCACCGCAGTCAATACAGGTGTCAGGATCAATATAAAATTGGTCGGCACCCTCATGGATTGCATCCACTGGACAGGTTTCAACACAGTCAGCAGCTTTTTCGTCGATGCAAGGCGAGGTAATGACAAATGCCACGCAGAATTCCCCCTTAATGGCTATGTTGAGCACAACAGAATCATCATATACTATTGGGATTCTTTATTTCAACCGGCAGGTCTTTTTAATTCAAGGTTATTTGTAATCGATTGAGAATGGTGATCACTTATCTGTCCAGGGTGAGCTGGAATTGGTATAAAAGTCCTGTTGAAATAGGTCCTTCAGTATCTTGACAATTTATTTTGTGGTAGAATAAGAAAGAAACAGAGAACATCTCTTGCTTGATTCGATGGATCTCTTTCTATTTTTGGAGATTTATTTAATCTGGTGAAGAGGTGTATAAAGGGAGTGCGGAGAGCCATGACAGCAAAGGTATTGGTACTGGGAAGCGGTTATGGGGGATTGCAGACCGCATTAGAAACTCACCGGGGTGTAGATTCTGATGCCGTGGTAGTCTCCTTGGTGGACCGTTATCCATTCCATCAATTGATTACGGAGCTTCATCTGCCTGCAGCAGGTGCGGAGCCCATCCAAAAAGTGCAACTACCTCTGACAAAGTTATTGGCTGGGAAAACAATTGACTATATTCCAGGTTTCGTGAATATCATTCATCCTGAGGACAAGCAGGTGGAACTGGGTGATGGCCGAAACTTATCTTATGATATTCTTGTGATTGGTCTGGGCAGTGAAACGGAATTTTTCGGAATCCCCGGGTTAAAAGAACACAGTTTCGTACTCAAGTCTGTGGATGATGCAATACGCATTCACGACCATATTGAGGGTTGCTTTCACGAGTACAATCGTAGCCGGAATTCCTCTTATCTCACTTTTGTGATTGGTGGCGCCGGTTTAACGGGAATTGAATTGATTGGCGAACTAGCGGACACATTGCCCCTGTTGGCGAAAAAGTTTGATATTGATGCGGGGAAAGTGCGTCTGGTGTCGGTAGAGGCAATGCCCTCTATTTTACCAGGATTCCCGGAGAACCTTGTGCAACGAGCGAAAGTGAGTCTGGAATCACGTAAAGTGGAATTTAGGACTGGCATATCGATTGTTAAAATGGACTATAATACAGTTTACCTTAAAAATGGGGAGGAATTACAAACCCAAACCTTGATTTGGACAGGAGGCGTGAGAGGCAACTCTGTGGTGGCTAACTCAGGACTTGCTGTGGACAGTCGGGGCAGAGTTCGGGTGAACGAGTATCTGCAAGCTGTTTCCGATTCGTCGGTTTTTGTTGTTGGTGACAGCGCATTGGTCATCAACCCGGAAACGGGTCGTCCTTACCCTCCAACCGCTCAGTTGGCTGGTCAAATGGGGATGCACGTCGGTCGGCAGATTTCTATTTTGTTGCGGGGTGGTAAATTGGAAGCCTTTATGCCTCACTTTTCGGGAACACTGGCTTCCTTAGGACGAAAAGATGCCATTGGAATCATTGGGCAGGGTAAGGTGAAGGTTACTGGCAGGACGGCATCGTGGTTGAAGACTGGAAGCAGGGTTCGATGGTTGTCGGATATCGGTGGGTTGTTTGTACGGGCTTAGTGTATTCACGTTTACAAAATGGGTCAGGCAAGACCCAAGCAGTGCAAGGGCATCAGCCCAAAATGCGCATTGAGCTTGCGGGTTTGGACCGTGAAAGAGCATTTTTGGCCTTTCCGAAGCACTGTGCCAGGGAGTTCTGACCCCTTTTCGGACAACCTCGGTTAGACTAATTTGCGTAAAAGATTTCAGGAAGCTGGTGGGGGGAGCATAAGGTCAATTGAGGGACCGTATAAATTTCGGTAATCGCAGTTGACTAGGAGCACGAAGGAAGGGGTTTCATTGTTTCAATGTCCTGTGTGTGGTGAACTGATGGAGGCTTTAACAAATTTTCATTGTGTGACTCGACACCATCTTTCTAAGCACGAAGTCATTGCGCGTCACGGAGCCGCAAAATATGTTGCCCCCCGCATGAATCGGGAAGTGCAACAGTGGATCCGGGACGCGCAAGTTATTACTCGAGCCGACTTCGATATTGCTCAGGCTGCGGCTCGCAATCAAGTGTCTCATTGAACATGTGAGCGCTTTGCGCGGATTGTACCACTGTGTTGGATGTAAGGGCGGCAGTGGGATATACTGAACACCAATCTGATTTCTTTCGCCGGAGGCTTGAGGATGGCAGATATTCAAGAAAAATTTCAAACCTATGGGAATGAACGGGTGCATATTCAAGTCCTTGCGTCTCAGAAGTTTCATACTCGTCACATTACCGTCAAGTTGGTGGTACCGCTACGGCGTGAAACTGTAACTGCGTGGGCACTATTGCCTTACCTGTGGTTGGAGGGGACTTCTATCCATCCCACTCCGCTGGCGGTTTCCCGCTATGCGGAGACACTGTTTGGCGCTTCGGTGCGGACTTTGACCAATAAGCGCGGCGATTTGCAGGTGGCAGAGGTGTACGCCAGTGTTCCTGACGAATTTGTATTTACCGAGGCACAAGGTGTTTTTCAAGACCTGTTGCAATTTGTGACACAGATCATCGGTGACCCTGGAGGAGGGCCGGAGAGATTTTCACTCGCTGCGGTGACACGGGAAAAATCCCTGCATAAGAAGCGAATAGAAACCCTGTTGGATGACAAGATTGCTTATGCCCTAGAACGTTGTTGGGCTGAAATGTGTCAAGGCGAACCAACCGGGTTACCACGATTGGGGATGCCTGAAGACCTTGTCGAAATAGACGCTACCGGGCTGTGGAAGGCTCAACAGAGGTTGATGAGTGAAGCCGAGGTTTACGTTTACTTGGTCGGTCAGTTTACCCATCCAGATGTAGTCGCACGTCAAGTGGAAGAAGGTTTACATCCAATATTTTCTGAGGTCAAGCGAGGCAATTCCTTTTCCACACAATCTGTACCTGTGCGTTCTGGAGAGGTAAGACAGGTGACCGAGGTGCAGGATGTGACACAGGGAAAACTCAACCTCGGGTTTCGCACCGGGATTGGGTATGGAGATCCGGAGTATCCGGCTTTATTGTTTGCAAACGGAATTCTTGGCGGCTTTCCACACTCAAAACTGTTTGTGAATGTTAGAGAACGAGCCAGCTTGGCCTATTACGCATCCAGTCGCTTAGACGGGTTAACTGGGTTGGCAGTAGTACAGAGTGGAATAGAGATGTCTCGCAAAGACCAAGTGACAGATATCGTGATGGAGCAGGTGAACGCCTTGCAGAAAGGAGAAATCACAGACAAGGAAATGGAGTTTACGCGCGATGGACTTCGGAATCAGTACCTACAGTCGATGGACCAACCCTTAACCTTGGCAGACCTGCATTTTCAAGGAACACTTGCCGGGAGCATACGGGAGACTCAAGTGATCTTGGACCAATTGAACGATATCAAAAAAGACGATGTAGCGACCGCGGCCGCGAATTTACAATTGGACACCATTTATTTTCTACGAAACGAGGAGGCGACAACCCATGTTGGAGCATGAACTGAAGCAATCAGGCATTCGGGTTGTCGAAGAGCAACTGGATAACGGTTTGCAGGTGTTGTTGTTGCCCAAGTCTGGATTTCGGCAGTCTTTTTGCGCACTAGCCACCCGTTATGGGTCCATTGACAGGGTGTTTCGCACCGCGGGAGAACAGGAGTTTACCTCGGTGCCGGACGGAGTTGCCCATTTTCTCGAACATAAGATGTTCGATTCTCCACGCGGGGATGTGTTTCCTGAATTTGCCCGCAATGGGGCTTCAGCCAACGCCTTTACCACTTTTGATATGACGGTCTACTTGTTTTCAGCAACGGGTCGTTTATCAGAAAACGTGGAAACATTATTGAATTTTGTTCAGGAACCATATTTTACAGATCAAACAGTGGAAAAAGAAAAAGGCATCATTGATCAGGAAATTCAAATGTATCAAGACAACCCGGATACTAGGGCATTTTACGAATTATTGCGGGGGCTATACGCTCAACATCCCGTTCGCATTGATATTGCTGGTACCCAGGACAGCATCGCTCAAATTAATAAGGACGTTCTGTATCGGTGTTATGATAGCTTTTATCACCCTTCCAACATGGCCTTCATTGCTGTGGGGGGATTCGATGAGAGAGAAATGATGTCAACTGTGCGGGAGAATCAGGCCCGCAAAAATTTCCCCCCGGCTCCTCATGTGGAGCGTAGCTACCCCCTGGAAACGGCGGCCGTACATCGGGCTCGCAGAGAAATCCGCTTGGCGGTAAGCCAGCCTCGTTGTTTGGTGGGCTGGAAAGAGTCGACTGGACAGCAAGGAGAGCGGTTATTGGAACAAGAATTGCTTACTGGCCT
>DAHWFY010000164.1 GCA_027336365.1 Bacillota bacterium
CTGAGCGGCTGTCCGGAAAAAGCCACCCCTTGATTCAATTGCTTGACCATTCGTGTCAGTTCAATGGACGACACATCATACACCGGTGTGGCACCGGGTAAATCCCCATAACGGGTGGGGTCTCCAGTCACCAGCAGCAGTTGATGAATGCCCAGGACATGCAGACCCATGAGGTGAGACTGTTGACCAATCAGATTGCGATCCCGACAGGTCATGTGTACCAGTGGCTCAATTCCCATGCTTTTAAGCAAGCTAGCCAAGGCCATGTTGTCCACTCGAACGGTCCCCAGAGAGTTGTCTGCCAGGGTGATGGCATCCACCCCCGCTTCTTGCAATGCCCGAGCACCCTTGAGGTACGCACCGACATCCAGGGTCTTGGGCGGATCCAACTCCACAATCACCGTCTGCCGCTGTCGTACCCAATCCACCACCGAACCCTGCGTGGGGTCCACAACCATCGGTCGAGAACCCTCTCCATCGGAATGAGACAAGTTGCTGGGCAGCGTTGACGAGGAGACAGATACCGGGCGAGCCCAAGCGGCACGTTTCTGTTGCTCCGGAACCACGCCCTGTTCATTCGCTTTCCGCGCCAGTTCCGCTAAGCGGCGAATATGTTCCGGTGTGGTCCCACAACATCCGCCCAGCAGCGTGACTCCAGAGGCAAGCAACTGTTCCGCAACGCCAGCAAAGTAGCCGGTTGAACCCGTGTAGGAGTAATCCCCCTCCACCTGGTGCAACATTCCCGCATTCGGTTCGGCACTGTAAGTCAACTCCGGATCTAACTGAAAACCCTCATAAGTGCGCAGAATCCCCCGAGGCCCCAAGTGGCAATTGAGCCCTACAATGTCTGCACCCAGACGGCGCATCTCCTGCAGCGCCGCCGACACCGGAACCCCGTCCCGGGTAACTCCCACCGTTTCCGGAGCCAAATGAGCCAGCACGGGCAGGGAGGTCAGGGAACGCACGGTTTCGAGGGCAAGACGCATTTCCGACAGGTCTGCAAAGGTCTCCAACAACAACCCATCCACACCGCCTGCCAATAAAATCCGAACCTGCTCAGCAAACTCGCTCTTCACCGCAGCGGCGTGATCCGGACTCATGATGGCGGGTGCATTTTGAAAACTCAAGACAGACCCCACGGTACCAAAAACGTACACGGGCCGGTCAAGATTCATTTGTTCCATGGCTTCTTGCGCAACCCTGACAGAGGCCAGATTAATGGCCTCCAGTTCATCCGCTAAACCGTAGCGGTCTAAACCAGTGCGTTGAGCGCCAAAAGTATTGGTTTGAATCAGGTCAGCCCCTGCCCCCAAATACTCCTTGTGAATCTGCCTCACCCACTCCGGATGACTCACCGACAGGGCCGGATAGCAAGTACGGATGGGTGCACCGTAGCGATGCAGGAGAGTTGCCATGGCACCATCTCCCACCAAAACCCGCTGCCTCGCCCAAGTGCGAAAATCCGGACGTTCTACCATCGTACGCTCCACCCCGTCTCAATCTCTTTAGGTACACCCCTGTGATAGAATTGCTTGTGCTTTCAATCTATTGTACATCACGTTTGAGGATTCCCGCCATACTCCAACACAATCAGGAAGAGAGTCATGGTAGATAAAAGGCGGATATCCGAATAACTGTCGATGGAACGGGGTCTATGGGGAAATAAATTCGTTGCCAAATTGAATTTGTCAAGGGTACAATGAACTCACATAAGAACGCTTTCCGACAAGGCTAACCTATCTGAAAAGTGGGGACGCAAAGTCACAGGTCTACGGTCTTTGACCACGACGGCTGGACTGCCGAAGAAAGCCACGCTTGACTTCGGAGGGGTAGAATATGGCAGAAGTCAACGAAGTGGACAAAGCAGGTAAATTGGGTAAGGACCACTGGGTGACACAAGACGACCGTCTGGATTTTGAATGGGTCCTGTTGGTGTTGGAAGCCCGCCGTTTAGGCTGCACCCCGGACGAAATCCGCGCCTTTATTGCCACCGCGCCCTGCGCAACTCCTGACTTGAACTGATACGCCTGAACTGCGGCAAGGGTCCATCCAAGTCGTTTCACACGCAATTCACTTCACACGCCGTTCACTTGCGACCTCCACCCTGGTAGCTTCAGCGGCACACCAGATGTCGTCATTTGTTTGACCCCCTGTGGATACAGACCGAAGTCCACTGACAGAGAAGGGTCTTCCCGATGAGCCCTTCGAAAACTCGGTAAGGAGAATTTGGTTCAGGAAGAGAATTCTTTATAAAGCACAATTATCCCTTTTCCTAACCGCCCCATTCCGGTATGATGTCTGTATATGTGACAGGTAAGTTATCCAATAAGTAAAAAGTGCCAGGGTAGGTCTTCGGAGGGTACACAGTCCGAAATCTCCATCAGGAATTGTTGAGGGGTCTTGCATATGATTGGCAAACGCATCCAGAAAATTCGTTCAGATAAGGGGTTGTCTCTCTCAGAATTGGCTGACCGAGCTGGAGTGGCCAAATCTTATCTCAGCGCCATTGAACGAGACATTCAGGACAATCCATCGATTCACGTGTTAGAAAAGCTGGCTGGTGTGCTGGATGTACCTGTGTCTTCCCTGATTGATACTCAGCCAGATAAGTCCACGGAAGACGAGTTCCTGGATAAAGAATGGACCCAGTTGGTCCGGGAAGCGATGGCCTCAGGAATTCCCAAAGAACAGTTCCGGGACTTTCTTGAGTACTACCGTTGGCGCCAACTGCAAGAACAGCAGCAGGAAAACACGCACCCTAGGCAGTAAAATTCAAGTTTGACCCTGTGGGCGTTGCTCAAGTCAGTCTTTGTTGAGCAATATTCAAGGCACCCCAGGAGTCCCCAGAGGTCCTTAGAAGTGCCCAGGGGTGCTTTGATGTGGCCCAGACCAATATCCAACTCAAAACCCAGATCCAGTTGAGGTTAGAGCAAGGTATGGTTATTCGGGTATGGTTCTTCATCCATGGTGCGGTGACACGGGGGAGGAACGGCTAATTCATCTAATCCATCCGAGCCTCTCCCACGTTAAAGTAACGCGCCTGTGGATGGGCAAAGACCATCGCGGAAACGCTGGCTTCCGGTTCCATCATAAATCCGTCCGTGAGTTGAATACCGATGTCCTGAGGTTGAAGCAAGCGAAACAGCCGCTCTTGGTCCTCCAGGTTAGGACAGGCAGGGTAGCCAAAGGACACGCGAATACCTTGGTATTTAGCCAAAAACCGCTCTCTCATGGTCATCTCGGGAGGGTCCGGAAAACCCCACTGGTCCCGCAATACACGATGCACCCGCTCGGCCAATGCCTCTGCCAGTTCCAGGGCCGTGGCCTGCAGGGCATGGGAACGCAGATAGTCTCCTTCTATTTTCCATCGCTCTGCCAGTTCTCGTACACCCGGTCCGGCAGTCACGGCCATGAAGGCCACATAATCCATGATTCCCTCCTCCGCCGGACGCAAATAATCGGCTAAGCACAGGTAAGGAGATTTACTCATGCGCGGAAAGTCAAAACGTTCCACAACTTCCCGGCGCCCCTGCACATATGCCTTCGGATGGTAGATCAGCACCTGATTTCCATTCGCTTGCGCGGGGAAAAAGCGGTAGACCCCATGCAGGTGCAGTTGCCCCTCCTGCTGCCCCATGGTTAGGAGTCCATCCACCAGTTGTAACAGCTCTTGTGCCCGCTGGTCTCCCTCCACCAGCCGTTTGGCTACGTTCCCCGCCAGCCCCAGGTGTTTTCCCAACAGCATTTGCAAGTTTAGATATGGGCGAATTTGGGACACTGGCACATCCCGCAGAACATGCCTATCCAGGTCAGGGGGTCTAAAAACTGGGGCATCCCGCCGTACCTCCGACTGGTGTTCAGACGGAACCGACCCTACCGACCCTACCGACCCTACGAGACTCACTCCTTGCGCCATGTTGGATGTCTCCCCTGTGCTCGACATATCCTTTGTGGCTCGCGTCACGGCGGAGGGCACCGCTGTGGCTGGCGTGCCGTCGCCATCTATTTCCTGCGTCATTTGTGCACCGACTTGCACCATTGGCGCCACCGGTGGTGCACTGACCGATGCAGTTCCTGTTCCTCCACTCACACCCTGCAGGGTCTGATACTCCTGACTGAGTTGTTGCAACAGGTTCTCTCGGTGGTCTGTCGCTGCCAGACGGTTGGCGTAATCCAGTCCCTCCATGGCATCCTTGGCATACACCACCGGCCCCTGATACCCCGGTTGAATCTTTGTGTAGGAGAACTTTTTCGTCAAAGCTGCTCCCCCCACCAAAAGGGGAACGGAGATGCCGGACTGACGCAAGTCTTCAGCCGTCACCAACATCTGCTGGGCAGATTTGACCAGCAAGCCAGACAGCCCAATCATGTCCGGATGCTCCTCCTGGTAAGCCTGAATAAGTTGCTCAGGAGGAACCTTGATGCCCAGGTTGATCACGTCAAAACCGTTGTTGGCAAAAATGATCTCCACTAAATTTTTACCAATATCGTGAACATCCCCCTTGACCGTGGCCAGCAGGACCTTCCCTTTGGCTGCACTGTCCGCTTTCTCCATAAAAGGCTCCAGGTAGGAAACCGCGGCTTTCATAACCTCGGCACTTTGCAATACCTCGGCCACTATCAGTTCATTGTTGTTAAACAGCCGCCCCACCTCATCCATGCCGGACATCAAGGGGCCATTGATAATGTTCAAGGGAGCCATCACCTTGCGGGCCTCATCCAAGTCGGCCAACAGCCCGTCCTTCGTTCCTTCAATAACATAGCGAGCCAGGCGTTGCTCCAAAGGCAACTGGGTCCCATCTACCTTTGGCTGCGACTTTTTAGTGCGGTAAAAAGCGGTGAATTCGGCCACGGTGGCATCACTGGTAGCAAACAGAATTTGTTCACACAAGTGACGTTCCTCCGCAGAAATGGAGGCATAGCGCTGCAGTTTTTCCGCATTGACAATGGCATACCCCAGACCAGCCTTGGTACACTCGTACAAGAAAACGGAATTAAGCACTTCACGTCCCGCCGCAGGCAGACCGAAAGATACATTGCTGACCCCAAGGATGGTGGGACATTCGGGCAAGTGTTGGCGCAGTAAGCGAATGGCCGCCACCGTCTCCGCCGCCGCACCGATGTATTTCTCATCTCCTGTACCCACAGGAAACGTCAAGGGATCTATGAGGATGTCTTGGCGAGCCAGTCCATACTTTTCCTCCAAGAGTTGCACCGTCCGCTGGGCCACCGCCAATTTTCTCTCCCGTGTGACGGCCATGCCCTCCTCATCAATGGTCCCCACCACCAACGCCGCCCCGTAACGCCTGGCCAGGTTTGCCATGCGGGCCAGGCGCGGCTCCCCGTCCTCCAAATTGGTGGAATTGATGATGGCCTTGCCCTGGGAAAACTTCAGAGCCAATTCGATGACGGCGGAGTCCGTGGAATCCAGCATCAGGGGTGCCTTGACCTTGCGCACCACATGGGGCAAAAACGCCGCCATATCGGCCGCCTCGTCACGATCAGGATCGGCCAGACAGATGTCCACCACCTGAGCGCCGGACTTTACCTGAGCGCGAGCAATCTCGGCAGCGGTCTCATACTGTCCCTCGGCAATGAGACGACGGAACTTGCGCGAACCAATGACGTTGGTCCGCTCCCCCACCAGGATGGGACGATTGTCTTCTTCCAAAAACACCGGTTCCAAGCCGGATACGGCATGAGCGTGAGCGGTCGCCGGTTGCCGGGGTGCCCTGCCCGCCAAAGCGAGACGCAAGGCGCGAATGTGATCCGGTGTGGTGCCACAGCACCCGCCGGCAATGTTGAGCCAACCCTGGTCTGCAAACTCGGACACCTTGCGAGCGAAACTGTCCGGAGTCTCGTGGTAGTGCCCCTCCTCGTCCGGCAGTCCGGCATTGGGATAGCAGCTCACACCCACCGTCGCCAGGGAGGACAGGGTGCGGACGTGATCACGCATGAATTCTGGACCTGTGGCACAGTTCAGTCCCACCGACAGGGGATGCAGGTGTTCCACCGCCAGGTACAAAGCCTCAATGTTTTGCCCCGCCAGGGTGGTGCCCATGGGCTCGATGGTGCCGGAAATCATCAGGGGCACAACCCGTCCCGTGTCAGCGAAGGCTTGTTCAATGCCTAAGCTGGCGGCCTTGACGTTGAGCAGGTCTTGGCTGGTTTCCAGCAGCAAGACGTCCACGCCCCCGGTTAACAAGCCTCGTACTTGCACATGATAGGATTCAGCCAATTGGTCAAAAGTGGCGCCGCCAGTGATGGACAGGCTCTTGGTGGTGGGACCCATGGAACCCGCCACAAAACGTGGCCACGCGGAGGTGGAAAACTCGTCCGCCGCCTGCCGTGCCAGTTGCGCGGCCACGCGATTGATCTCCTCGGCTTGTTCTGCCAAGCCATACTCTGCCAACACCAAAGGAGTGCCGCCAAAT
>DAHWFY010000165.1 GCA_027336365.1 Bacillota bacterium
GCAAAGCCAGTTCCAAGGGTAAAAATCGAACCGCAGGAGACACCGGTCTCCATCCCTCCAATACTTCTCGCCATCGGTGGGTTCGCCAAAGTATCGGCTTGGCGTTCGTTCTGGCAAGGTAATGCTGCCAATGCTCACCCGATAGCATTGGCGGTCCTGCTAGAACACAGGCCACACCCGGAGGGATGACTGCGAGATTCAGTCGAGGTTTTTCTAACCCACCCCTAGGTCCCAACCAGACTGTCCATTGTTCATCCACTTGATACACATACTTGACCAAGGCTGTGCGGTAAGTACTGACATCTCCTGTCTGTAACAAGCCCCAGCCCTCAGACGACGAACCGCCAACCAGAGCAATGTGGGGTGGAAGAGACGAGGACAAATAGCCATTCACCTCGCTATTCGCTTTGGGTCTAATGCATGACTACAACTGCACCTAAGCATCCACATTCGTTTGCAACCCGTCGCAACCATCATGGGTGCAGTGCGGCAAGAACCTGGTCATAAGCCGCTGGATCAAATCCCACCACAACCTTGCTGTCTGTGATGAAGATGGGGCGTTTTATCAGCTTGCCGTCCTGACTGAGCAAGTGCAACCACTCGTCGTCCGTGAACTCTTTGTCGCGTAGTCCCAGTTCCCGGAAGCGCGTACCTTGGCGATTCAGCAAAGTTGCCACATCCCCTGCACGCTCTGCCCAAACTTGCAATGTAGAAACATCCGGAGGATGAACGACAAAATCATGAAACTCCAGATCCAAACCGCGAACTGTTAGATACTTGTGAGCCTTGCGACATGTGGAACACTTTTTATAGCCAAAAAACTCCATGTCCATCATCACTCCAACGACTGGCAATTAGTTCCCTATTCTGTTTGACTATAGATCCCCCATGGCCAATTCGTCGACTCTAGGCTGGGACAATATTCACGCCTACTCTGGCTAGGGGTGGGAAACTGGAGTAATTCTTTGCACCCGTCCCACCTGCCCGTCCGTGAGCCTCACTTTGATGCCATGAGGATGAGTCGCTGAACGGGTTAAAATGTCTTTGACCACTCCTCGAGTCAGTTTTCCTGTCGGTTGATCCAGTTTGAGTACGATGTCAACCTCCATCCCAGGCCGAATGTCTTTGCGCTTTTGCCCATTTTTAACCTCCATAACTCATTCCCTCCGTTTCAGTCTTAAACACGTTTGGAGCTTAGTATACTTTGGATTATCCCTCACTGAAAGAACCACTGGTGAGTGAACAGCACGGCCCCGATGACAGC
The DNA here is from genome assembly GCA_027336365.1 of Bacillota bacterium. Classification (GTDB taxonomy): domain Bacteria; phylum Bacillota; class Bacilli; order Alicyclobacillales; family Alicyclobacillaceae; genus QXHL01. Next base: position 1,265 of record DAHWFY010000165.1, read on the forward strand.
TAGCGCTAAAAACACTATCAGCAGGAGCTTCCGAAAAAATATAGGAAAACGTGCCATTCCGATATAAAGTGGAAAATATATGCTAACGAGACGAGCTGTACTGTGAAAAAGGTGATGTGATTGCGAAAAAGAAAGGGAAACCAATAGCCCGAATGTGGCATACATAGGGAACTCCATCCATTCCCAACGCCCAGGGTCCCGACTCCAGTGAACCCAGAGAACAACTGCAGCCAGTATATATACGTTAATGATCCACCAATTGATACCCACCAACAAACCCTCAGCACTGTTTATATGAAAAGTAATGTATTTGGCACCCGCCCACCATTGAGCCCATGGCCACTCCCAGTGAGCCGACCAGAAGGGACTCGATTGAATGGAAGAAAACAACATTGGATGATGAAAGTTAACTCCGAGATAGCCGATATAAAATAGCAAACCAAGACCAGTACCTATTCCCCAGAGAAAAGCTCCTCGCCACTGCCGCCAGTCACCACGAGTCGCAGCAAGTACAAACGTCGCCAAGGGGAATGTTCCAGTCAGCCCACCCATGCCCTGTGTCAGAGCACTGCACACCCCCATAACGGACGCTGACAGCCAACGCCGATGACGAGCCACTGTGATGGCCAAGAGAGTAAAGAAAACCGTCCACGGTTCGGCATACAATGTCGAATAATAGACGGCAGCAGGATTCAACGCAAAGAACAGTAAAGTCCAGTGACCATCCGCCACGCTCCACTGCCAGTTCCGCAACAATTGTTGTAACAACCAAAGATCAGCCGCAAAAATGGCCTGTGTGAGTAGCCATGCTCCCCAAGGTGTGAAAATATGGATAATAAGGGGAATTAAAGGAAAAAACGCCGTTGCCGAGAGCGGGGGTACCCCCTTTACACCCATGTAACCATGACGAGCGATTTCCATGAACCAAAGACTGTCCCACTGAAACCAGAGATGGGCATGTCGGTAGAAAAACTCGTTCCTACGCAGCACAGAAAGGGATGGGATGGGGAAAGGAATCCAGGGTGAAACGAGGATGAGGAGTTCGTGCAAGGAGAAAATCACCAACCACATTTGGGTTGAGAAAAATTCTTTGCTGTTTGTTGGAACGAGGAGGTGCAATTTTGGCCTCTCGGGCAGAACAATTCCTCCCTTCAGCACACTTCCAATCAACTTTCAAGAAGTTTTGACTCATATAGAGGTTGTCCGGAAAGGGGTCAGAACTCCCCGGCGCATTGCCGCGTCGTCGCCCAAAATGCTCTCTCACATACCGATTACGTACGGCACGGGGCTCCCGCCCGGTCTACACGTTCCCCGCTGGGGAGCAGACCCTATGCGCATTTTGGACTGGCCTCCCGCACTGCTTGGGTCTGACCGGACCCCTTTCCGGACAAGGACATATATTATCTGTTTGAACAATTCATTGCAATCGACTGGCATGTTCAAGTTACCTGTAATTATGACCTCACGTCGATATCGGTGCAAGCATTAACGCGTCCTTTGCACCGCGCATTTCCAGGTGATTGAGCGCGAAAATCGACCGCGAACAAGGAATCCGTTCGCGGCCGATTTTCGCGTTGTGTCAAACCACTTTCAGCCCATCATATCTCCCGCGGGGGCTGCGTTGTGCATGCTCTGTCCCTGATTCACAGAGACCGTGGTAGACTGTTGCTGGACGGTATTCTGGGCTCCTTGCGCGGTGGCTCCAGTGACCGTCACGGTCCCTGCCCGCTCTGCCTGAATCCCTATGGAACCTTTGGCAGACTGGTTTTGATTCACTCCCACACCCGTTGCTTGGGACTGGCTCACCCCTGTGGATCCATCTGCTTGTGCACCGGAGACGGTTGTGGTGTTGGCTCGATTAAATTGGGCAACTAGACTGCCTCTGCTTGCTGACTGATGCTGCCCCACATCCACACCCGTGTTTTGGCTTTGGTAAGTATTCACTGCTCCCTGGGCGCTCTGCCCCGATGCCGTTAACGTAGTACCTCCTTGCAACTGTAAAGCATGCGCGTCTCTCGATGTGGATTGACCCTGACTGGTGTTGACGCCAGTGGTCTGAGTTTGACCACCGTACAAAGTGAGTTTCCCATCGCTGCCACTGGTTGGCGCCGTATTGCTGGACCCGTCTGCCCGCTGACCGGAGACCGTCACAACTGTGTTCTTTTGACCCTGTAAAGATCCTCCGTCATTTACACTCTGGCTCTGAGTAGAACCAGCACTGGTGGTCTGGGACTGGTACCCGTTCACGGAGTGTTCAGCCGTTTGCCCCGACAGGGTGACCACACCGGCCACCTGACCCTGGAATGCACCTGCGCGATACCCGCTTTGACTTTGATTGGAGGAGGCAGTGGTGTTTTGCAACTGCTGGCTACCAGAAGCCGCATCCGCCTGTTGACCCGACAAGGTGAGAACCCCAGTCCCTTGGTGCTGTATCCCACCTGCCCAACGAAGCGACTGACCCTGATTTGCGCCAGCACTGGTGGTCTGGGACTGGCCGGTGTTTGTTGACCCTTGTGCACTTTGTCCGGAAACAGTCACCACACCGGACCCTTGACGCTGATATCCCATGGCGTTGTTCATGTTTTGCGATTGACCGTGTGCAACATAGGTAGTCTGGCCTTGGAAAGCGCCGCTGGAACCATCAGCCCGGCTGCCGCTCACAGTCACCGTCGTGGCATGCTGCTTTTGCGGAGTCATTCCCTGGTAACCATCGGCAAAGGCCATGGGCGCTGCCACCGCCATGAAAGCTCCCATTGTCATTACGGAAAGTCCAATCCTTTTCATCTGTTTCAACCTTTACTCCTCCTGTTCGGTGCTTGGTTTTATTGAAATCCTGGGCAGAAAAGACGTCCCGCACTGCACAGGAGTTTCAATCCGAATCACCGCATGATTGTTTTTTTGATGAACGTTCTTCATAACGAACGTTCATCTATACTATAATTCATGGATCTATAAATTAAAACACCACCTAAAGGTTAAAAAATGTTGTTTTTAAGTGTTAATCTAATGTTTTATCATTTTATCTCTAGTTATCTCTTATTTAAATCAATTATCTATAATTTAAGCTTAAATGCGTTTAACTTCCACACTTTTGTTCGTTCTTTTAAAAGAAATAAACGTCAAAATTAACCGATTGAATTCGCAGTCGGTTCTGTCAGAGGTTCCATTTCGACTATTTACGGGTGTCACTAGTGAGACGTCCCATGAAGCCCTCACACAGCGTCAATTCAGAAGAAAGAAAAGCGACAAAATCTCTTATGACTCGTTAAATTATCAAACGCGCCGTAAAACCCCTTGCTTTAGCTATAGGGATATAAGGCGCTCGCCGTCAGGCGAATCTTTGGTATTTACACACTAACTAAATTAGCATATTCTAAATATATAGAAAGAAGGTGAATTGCAGGTGTACTTGACACAAAGTAACCAAGTCAAAGGACTCAATAATGGTGAATACGAAGCCTTGCGTGAAATGTGCAGGTACGCAAAGAATCTGTACAATGTCGGCTTGTATTCGATTCGTCAATATTTCTTTGCCGAAGGACGTTTCCTTCGCTACGAGTCGAATTACCAAGCCGTAAAGGATAACGAAAACTATGCTTTGCTTCAAGCTGGTGTAAGTCAACAAATCCTCAAGGTGGTTGATCGGTCTTTCCGTTCGTTCTTCAATCTTCTAAAGAAGACAAAATGTGGTGAGTATCGGTATCATGACGTGCGGATTCCACACTATTTAGATAAGAACGACTACTTTCCACTCATCTTGTCTACCAATGCCATCGTCATTAAGGATGGTTACTTTCAAGTGCCGATGTCACGGGAATTTCAACGGTTGCATCCCGACTTAGAGAGAATGAGAATCCCTTTCCCTTCTCGTTTGGAAGGTAAGACGGTGAAAGAAGTGCGAATTTTGCCGATTGACAAGGCAAGATTCTTCAAAATCCAGTTCGTCTACGAGACAAGTGAAGAACCACAACCTACGCTGTCACCAGATCAGGCACTTGCGATTGATCTTGGGCTGGATAACCTTGCTACCTGTGTCAACAGTACCGATGGGTCGTCGTTTCTCATCGACGGAAAACACCTAAAATCCATTAACCATCAGTACAACATGCGTATGGCAAAGCTACAATCTATCCTTGATCAGCAGAAATTACCGCGATCTGAACAAATGGCACGTATTACGATGAATCGCAACAACCAAGTCCGAGACTACATGATGAAGTCGGGACGATACATCGTGAATTACTGCCTCGCTCATGAGATTGGAACTATTCTCATAGGTTACAATCCTGACTGGAAACGTGGCTCAAATATGGGCAAGCAAAATAATCAAAACTTCGTACAGATACCCCATGGTCAACTCCGTAACCAACTTGAAAACTTGTGTGAGCGTTACGGCTTGCAATACATTGAACAGGAAGAAAGCTACACATCGAAAGCCAGTTCCCTTGACGGTGACAATATCCCTATTTGGAACGGCACACATCAAGAAGTCACTTTTAGCGGCAAACGCATCGAACGCGGCTTGTATCGCGCTAAAGATGGACGCACACTGAACGCTGATGTGAATGGTGCGGCAAACATCCTGCGTAAAAGTAACCACAGACTTGATTTCGAGCGAGTGGCTAGAGGGCTTTTGGCAAACCCTTTGCGAGTAAAGCTGACGTAAGTTAGTTCCTCGCAAGAATCCCCTGGCCATGGGGAGTGTCAATCCAAGTTCTCTCACCATGTGATAGGATGAGAAGGATGGGGTTCAGTGAGGAGAGCGGGTGAACTTGATGAAACGCAGTCTTATGGTAGCGGGGGGTATCATGGTCATACTCACAGGGATGACTGGGTGTGGATTGTCATGGAGCCGTTGGACAAACGGACCCTCATCGTCTGAGCCGACTCCCAGTAAAGTTACGGGAAATAGTACAGGAGTAACAAAAAACACCAGTGGACAAGCCGTTTCTGTGGACCGACAAAATATTACTGTCAGCCTTGGCACTCCAAGCAACTCTCTCAACGGAAGCAGTGGGAATTTCACTGAGTTTGGGTCCCCAGAAAACGCCATAGGAGCCATAGACCACGCAGACCCCGGGCCTAACGGTACTACAGGAACTCAAAATAGCCTTGTTAGTGGAACGGCCACGACGGTGCCGTCGAAGTATCCCC
>DAHWFY010000166.1 GCA_027336365.1 Bacillota bacterium
CGTGAAGGAGCATTTTGGGAGACGACGCAGCAATGCGCCGGGGAGTTCTGACCCCTTTCCGGACAACCTCTTATAGACACATTCGCCAAAATCCGTAAAGAAATCAGCGTCCCAGCGGGAATCTTGAACGTCATTACAGGGCCTGGAGTAAGTGTTGACGGGTCTTCAACGGGACTGCTTAGATTGCCGTAATTGGGGGTGTTGCCAATGGAGAGTTTGGAAGAGCAATACCTGCAAAGTCATCGCCAGCGGCACACAGAGGAGCTGATGGATTTTCTGCGGATTCCAAGTATCAGCATGGATCCACAATTTAATTTATCTCTGCGCGAGGCTGCAACTTTTCTTGAAGAGGCCTGTTCGCGAGCAGGGCTGGAGCATGTGCAGCAGGTGGAGACAACGGGTGCACCCCTCGTCTATGCGGATTGGCTGCATGTGCCGGGGGCACCCACCGTGTTGGTCTACGGACATTACGATGTGCAACCCCCGGGATTGCCGGAGCATTGGACATCGCCCGCATTTACTCCAGAAATTCGGGAAGGTCGGTTGTATGCCCGCGGGGCCAGCGATGATAAGGGGCAACTGTTCTTACACCTCAAAGCGGTTGAGGCCGTTCTTCACCTGCGCGGCTGTTTGGCCTTCAATGTGAAGATGCTCATCGAGGGCGAGGAAGAAATAGGGAGTCCCGCGCTTCAGGGGCTGCTCCGAGGACAATCGGACGCAAAGTTGCGGGATCGCAAAAATCTTTCTGAACTCACGGTGGGGCTCCACAACAGGGTGGATTTGCAGGCGGATGTCGTCTTGATTTCCGATACGCCGTTTCTTTTTGCGGACCAACCGGCCTTGTGTATGGGGGTACGCGGGTTGTGTGGGTTGGATGTAGAAGTTCTTGGACCCACCCTTCCGCTTCATTCCGGGGGTTACGGAGGACTTGTGCAAAATCCAATCCATGCGCTTGCCACGATGTTGGCAAGTCTGTACACGGCCGAGGGGTATGTGGCGGTGCCGGGTTTTTACGACGGTCTATTCCCCTTGGCAGAGGTGGAATCCACCGTTCTCAGTCAACTCAGTCCTGCAGAGGGAGATCTCGCTTCTCAACTGGGCGTGCCGGCATTATTCGGAGAACCGGGATATTCCCCCTTGGAACGACTTTGGGCACGGCCCACCCTTGACGTCAACGCATTTTGCGGCGGGGACTGTCAGGACACAGTTCGCACCCTCATTCCGCGATCCGCACGGGCGACGATCACTTGTCGTTTGGGAGTGGGTCAAGACCCCACCCGGATTGCTGATGCATTGTGGCGCCATTTGGAACGAATCACACCACAGGGTGTTCGTTTGCAGATGGCTCGTCTCGATGAGGCTCGTGCCTGGGCGGCCAATCCGCAACATCCGGTGTATGCACATGCTGCGCGGGCGTTGGCTGTTGGGTTTCGAAAATCCCCCACACTCATTCGGATGGGGGGGTCCATTCCTGTGGTGTCAGAATTCGTGGATGCCCTGTCGGCACCCGTGGTATTGCTCGGGTTTGGGTTGCCCACTGACAACATCCACGCGGAGGATGAGCATTTGAGTATGGTGCAATTCGATGGAGGATTGCGCACCTTGTTACACTATTACCAAACTGAGCTTCCTGCTAAATCAAAATTGGGGGAGATAAACGATGCCCGAACACCGAACGCATGAGGGGAATTTGCTTCAGGCAGGCAGTGTTTCTTTTTGGGGGGCGCTTGCCATCTCTTTTGGCAATATGGCGCCTGCCGCCAGTGTGCTGTTTCTTCCACAGGCCATGGCGCAATTTACCGGTACCGCCGTTCCCCTTGCGTTCGTGTTTGCGATGGTTGCCGCATTTTTGACTGCGGCTTCCGTTTTGCATTTTGCCAAGCGATTTGCTTCGGCCGGTGCAGCCTATACGTTTAACAGTCTGGCTTTGAATAAGATGTTTGGGTTTTTATCGGGCTGGATGCTATTCCTCGCGTATGGCCTGGCGTTTCCCTCCAATTTATTGGTTTTCGGGTATTTTACCGAGGGCTTCACACGTCAGGTCTTCGGAACGACTGTATCCTGGCTTCTTTTTGCTCTCTGTGCAGTGATTGCAGTCACATACCTTGCAATTCGAGGGATTCGTGCCTCCGCACGTGTGGACCTCATTTTGATTGTGATTGAAACCGTCATTATTGTCGGTCTGGCGCTGGCCATCATTGTACAGGGCGGGATGGCCGGAAACACCTGGGCGGTCTTTTCTCCGGCCCGAGCTCCCCATGCTTGGGTGGGAATACTGTTTGGAATGCTCTATGGGGTGGGCGCCTTTGCAGGGTTTGAAGCCTCGGCAACGGTAGCCGAGGAGGCGCGGAATCGTTTTATTACTATTCCAGCGGCCATTTTTGTTACCCTGATGTTGGGGGGGCTGCTTTATGTACTCGTCGCTTACGCCATTGCGATTGGTTATGGTGTGGAGGGTGGGAAGGCACTGGCAACGGCGTCTCTACCGCTTAGTTCACTGGCGACTCGTTATGTCGGTCCCTGGATGGCCATCGTGATAGATCTCGCAGGGATGACGTCTGCCTTGGGCATCTCTTTGGCGAGTGCGAATGCGAGCGCCCGGGTGCTCTACACCATGGGTCGTGATAGGGTAATCAGCCACTGGTTTGCAGTCACCCATCGCCAATTTTCCACGCCCCATCACGCCACTCTGGTGCTGGCGGCAATGTCGACAGTTTTGTTGTGTGGGTTGGGGTTGGCTGTCAATCCGTATCCCACCGGATTCAGTTACCTCGTGGCTGCCGCCGATGTACTTGGCTTAACACTGTATGTTTCTATCAATATTGCCTGGGTGCGCATGTGGTGGAAGGATGAACAACACTTCCAGATGAGCTGGTTGCGCGGTGTGGTGCCTTCTCTGCTGGGAGCCCTTGTCATGCTGGTTCCGCTTTTATCCACTGTGTATCCTATTCCAGCTTGGCCACTCAATCTCGTTTTGTATTTGACTTTTGCGTATATTGCGGTCGGCTTATGGCTGGCTTGGCGTTTGAAAAGGAATCATCCGGATTTATTGGCAAGGGCAGGTCAAGCAATGTCGGCAGGTGAATTGCCAAAGTAGTTCCCTTACGAAATGGGTCAAATGTTGCTGTTGAAAATGATGTCTAAGCCAGAAGCATAGCTCAACTCGCCAGTAGGCTTGTGAGATTAACGGGGCGAAAGCGACGAAGAACAGCAGTATGGATATAGAAAACGATAGGTAAAATCTACTTAAAAACCGGATTTTTAATAATTAAATTATTATTTTACTTGTTCAATCGACAGACTTACCTTGTAGTTTCCGTACTGTAAAAGCTCATCGAGGAAGGCATTCAACTCTTCCAGAGTGCCAACGCGAATCCGCAACCAGTAGCAGCCTTCACCGCTCACTCGGTGCGTTTCAGAGATCTGCTCATTTCTCTGCACGAACGATTGAAATGACTGATGAACGTCGCTTGATTTCATAAAAACGGTAATAAATGCATGGAGCGTTTGACCAATTTTGCTCGGATTCCAGCGAAGTGTATACCCCTCAATGACACCGATATCTTTAAGCTTTTGCACGCGGGCGCCAACAGCCTGCCCAGTTAGGTGGACTTGCTGTCCGATGTCTTTGTGAGGTCGGGTAGCATCCACCAGCAAAAATTGCAAAATGCGAAGATCAACTTCATCAATAATTTGGGTGTTCATCCTAAGAGAATTCCTTTCATCATGAAAGTGAAAGCGATCTTTTTGTTTCATGAATTCATATGCACATAGTCCGACTCGATCTAGAATTATAACAGAGTTGCAATATTGAAAATAAGAGGTGCACAACTAATGAAACTTCAACTGATTCGCCACGCGACACTATGGTTGCAATATGCTGGTGTGAACTTCTTAATTGATCCAATGTTCAGTGATACTGGAGTCAATCCTCCAATCGTCAATTCACCAAACGGCAGACGAAATCCACTTGTTCCCTTGCCCTTTGCGGTTGATAGTTGGGTTTCTCCAAACGCAGTGATCGTGACACATTTGCATCGTGATCATTGGGACGATGCGGCTATATCAGCATTGTCTAAATCGATTCCAATTATATGCCAGCCTGGCGATAATGGAACGATCTCTTCCTCTGGGTTCACTGCGGTGACGCCAGTAAATTGGAAATTAACTTTTAGGAGCGTGACGATCACAAGAACAGTTGGGCAACACGGTACAGGCGATATCGGGAAGAAAATGGGGCGTGTATCTGGTTTTGTGCTCAAAGCGGATGGCCAGCCAACGCTATACATTGCTGGAGATACGATTTGGTGTCACGAGGTGATGCAGGCGCTCGATGAGTATCGGCCGGACATGACCGTCGTCAACGCAGGCGGCGCACGCTTCACCTTAGGCAATCCGATTACGATGGATGCAGATGATGTAGTAAATTTGTGCCGATACGCGCCGTATACAAAGATAGTTGCAGTGCACATGGATACAATGAACCACTGCCTCGTCACGAGGGCGGATTTACATAGCCGTTTGGAGGCCGACGGGTTGTTGAATCAAGTCATAATACCTTGGGACGGGGAATGGGTATGAAGACGCCTAACTATATGATTTTACTGGGGTGCACCTCATGAACGAATGGCGATTCAACTGATTGAGGACGAGTTCAAAGTGAGCTTAGTGGTGGAAGAGCGTTCGGATGATGATGAAATCATTGCAATCGGCGAGAATCCAGATGTCCTGCGACAAATTCGAATGAGCCAACAGGATTGTGAGCATGGACGCGTTTTCGGGTCGTAGGATGGTCTGAAGTACCTGCGGAAAAGAATTCAGGGTGCCGAAAGTGGATAAATCGTACCAAGTCTCGAGGTCCCAAACGAGCATTGATGAATTAGCGGGAATACTAGCATATCCAAGGCCGCGCGACGTGTTTCCCTCGTGAGACCGAACGCGAACTGTAGCCCTTTCTTGGCCAACGTCCATCTTTTTACATGGTGGCGCAGAAGGGAACATTGGTTTCGTCCAGTCCAGCTTTCTCATCTCGGTCTGGTATAGGGTATTTGGCCAATCGTGCCAAAGCGTGCAGAATGGTTCGGCGGTCAACAGGCTGCAGCGGTAGCGGGCGAACAACCGCACACGCGGAACCCACGCCATCAAAATTGATGAAATCGGGAATGCAAGAGACGGGCCATTACGCATGCGGTGCCCATTGCGGTGGTGATGCCCCGAGGGGCTCAGCGGGACGGGACCAGTGCAAGGGTGCGCCCTCTAGCACCAGGGGTGGGAGAACGCGTCTTGCCGGTCCCCATGGGGTCATTTCCACTGATCCGAAGTCCTCATCGTGTGCCGGGGCAATTTCGGTTTCCGGCGTGGGTGCCTTGCGGGACATCAGCAGCGCGGCGATTCGGGCAAGGGAAGTACGAGCGATGAAGCCTTTGCCCGTCTTGAGTCGTTCTCGAAGTCCTCGTGCGACGGTAGCCGCCAGCACATAACCGGTGGCGTGGTCCAGTGCTTGTACCGGCAAAGGCATTGGCTGATTGCTTCCAAATCGGCGGGCGCCTTCGAACGCGATGCCGCAACTCATCTGCACCAGGCTATCGAATCCGCGCCGCGCCCTCCAAGGCCCCGTCCAGCCGTAGGCATCGAGAGACACATCAATCAGGCCGGGGTGGATGCTCTGTCGCGTCGCCGTGTCGAACCCGAGTTTGGTAAGCGCATCGGGCCGGTAACCATGGACTACCACGTCCGCACCCTGCAACAGGGCTTCGAAGTGGGCGCGGCCGTGCGCCGTCTTGAGATCCAACCGAGCGCAGCGCTTCCCGAGCGTCACCTCCGGAACCACGCCCGGTTCATCCCAACCCGGCGGATCGATTCGGAGCACCTCCGCTCCGAACCCCGCCAGCAGACGGGTCGCCACTGGCCCGGCCAGCACGCGGGTGAGGTCGAGCACCCTGAGGCCCGTAAGCGGCCGCGATCGCACTGGTTGCCACCCAAAATCGCCCCCGGGTGTGCCTTCTTCCATCCACACCAACGGCTCTTTCGCCACGCTCTTACCTTGCGGATGATTACGCCATGCTTCCGGGCTATACATTGCCGCCGCGCACCCTCCTTGCGCAAGGATGGCAGTTTCCAGTTCGTCCCGATACCAACCGCGCACTGCGGCACTCACCGCGCCCCGGTCCGGCTCAACTCCCAACACCGCAAGGGCCGCCGCACGATGATGCGGCGCGTTCGTGTGCAGGCGAATCCAGCCGTCGCGCGTTGCGTAATTGCCGGCGATGGGATCCCAGAGGGAGGGCAACAACCATCCCTCTGGTTTGAGGGTCATGCCGAACCACAGCGAGGCCAACCGCCGGTCTACGACAACGGCAGGCCTTACGCCAAAGGACTCCCCAATCAATTCGGCTACGGACAACGCGGCCGTC
>DAHWFY010000167.1 GCA_027336365.1 Bacillota bacterium
GGCCAAACATCGAAAGGAGAGACATAAGTTCTGCATCGCCCCTTGAGGGCCGAAAAGAAGAGGCTGCCTATTGCAGTGATTGCACGCTGATGCCCCTCGGAAGGCGATGGTGACATATCATATACCACACCGTCGATTATCTCGTACCGTTCGAGGTCTTCTGGGTTCACAGCTTCCAAATTAGGGCACCTCCATGATTATTCTGATTCCTGAAATTTACATAACCCCAGAACTACGTCAACAGAGACCTTTAACACTCAACCTGAACAGACGGAAAGAACCTGTATTATAATAGTACCCGCTCGGAACGTAGCTTTCCATTCTCTCAAAGACATTGTTGGAGCCGATGCCACAATTGAACGATGCCCAGTGTAGCGGGTAAGTCGGGTATTAAATAGGTCTTGTTTTATTTCACGAAAGAAGTCAGAATAATCCAAGCAATATACCCAATAGACATTGCATTGGCGTTGGTTCTGTGCGAACTGACGTGATTTGGGTGGTTATTGACGCTAGATGATATCTCTGGAGTCAGACGAAGTCGGGCAGGCTGTAAACCTCACGACTTTATGCCAATGATATGTGCGTTCGAACTTGCTCGATTGCTGTACGTCGAAATCATGACAGAATTCGGGCTATGGGAAAGGGCTCGGCAACGGGTCATTGCGTTCAACCTGAAGCAAGGTGTCTTGGAGGTTGAAGATACCTTGGTTGCCGATACGACCCACGTTGAAGCGGAGGCAACATACGGCAGGCAAATGAAAACCTGCGGTCACAAGGAAGACTGTGATTGCCCCAAGGTCCCCACTGATGACAACGTCGGCATCGTTCGTAAAAGCAATGCGGTGTCACAAGGTTTCGTTACTGAGCGGGGCAAAGGGACAATTGCCGCTGACTCGAGAGGTGTTCAAGGGCGGAGCGTACGATGCACATACGTTGTAGCCCACACTTGAGAGATTCAAATCTGAGTTTGAGCGTCCGTACATTTTCTAAAACGCTTTGTAGCTCAGCTTTTCAGTGTTAATGTGGGCGCCAATGGCAACCACTCGATTCGCCAGTTGTCCGTGCAGAGTCTTGCGATGAGCGGCTTTTGCACGTCGATACAGTGCAAGTACCGTTTCAGTTTCCCGTCGATGCCCGTTTTTCTTCGTCGGGTGTTTGCTCTTCATGGTGCGGCCTAATTCATCGTCGCAATAGGACTCAATAGGCCCATGGGCCGCCTTTACCACTCAATCTCTTCCGGATACTCCAGATTCAATCGGATGTCATCAATGGAACAGTTGTGCTCATTGGCCATGTCCTTGATGTCGCGTTCCATTTGCCGATATTCCGTACCCTGCTCAACCAGCCGTTTTACCATCGAGGGCAGGGCTTTCCTGCGTTCTTCTTTGTTCATATTCAAGTAACGGATGTTTTGCATATCCAGGTATTGTGTGATGTATCCATTCATCCAAGGATAATCGTGGTGCAACAAATTCAGCATTCGACGGAATGAAGCGTCGGTCACCGTTTGCTTGACACACTTTACAACTTCTGATTGGAACAAGCGCACATTCGCAATGAAAGGGTCCCAGAGATTATGCTTGTCCTGTAACGGGAAGGGAACACTTTTCACTTTCTTTTTGGCATATAGGCGAATAAAGTCGTTTAACGCCATGGTCACAAAGAGGGCCTCAGGGAAATAAACAGCACATTTGTAATACAGGTTTTTCTCTTGTGTGATGATACCCAGGTGTTTCATTTTATCCTCGTCCATACCATTCTCAATGAATACAACCTCACGATCTCCCATGATGGCATGACGCAGGTCGTAACATACGCTAAGTACACGCAGGCGGGCGCTTTCGTACTGGCTGAATTCTCCCTCATCCCCAACGACCGTATGAAGTGCCATGTAGAGGGTGTCCAAATCCAGAAAGTCTCCAGATATTTCAATGCCTGCTTCGTTGGGAGTGTTCTGCAGGGTTAGCATGCGGTCCGTCACCTACATCTCCGTAGTCATTGGAATCCATGTCAAAAGTATAGCCTACAATTCCGGAGATGTCTTTTGCATGGCGACATCTCCGGACAGCAACGCGATTGTGAAAAATGACCCATGGGAAAAGTGGTCCAAAAAGCGGTCATCGATACGAAGGGCTATTCTTTACACACGCTTCATCATGTTCCAATCATCCCTTTACATTCTCAGGTTATAATAGGACGCAAAAGGGGTGTAAGACATGTCATTATGGAGAATTTACCCAGTATATCAACCGATTGTTTCGTTGCAAGATGGGAACATCTTTGGGTTTGAAGCATTAACGCGGGATGAAAGTCCTCATGCGGTATCCCCTGAAACTTTATTTGAAAATGCGCGGATAACCGGGCAACTTTTTCATCTGGAAATGCTATCTCGCCGGCTCGCCATTGAATTCCATCCGCCATTAGAGGATAACCATAAATTGTTTCTGAATGTAGCCCCAGATATCCTGATGGACGAAAACTATCAGCAAGGGCTCACGCTCAAAGAATTAGCGGATCATCAAATTCCACCAGAAGCGGTGGTTCTGGAGATTACGGAACAATTCAAGGTTTATGATCCGGCGGCTTTGAATCGAGTGATGATTCATTATCAAACGCAAGGATTCTCTGTTGCAATGGATGATTTTGGCGCGGGTTATGCCAATCTCAACCTGCTTGCAGAGATTGCACCCCAGTTTCTCAAGTTGGATCGCAAACTCGTCTGTGACATCGGTCTGAAACCCAGGTCTCAAGCAATTGTCCACGCCATCATTGCTTTCGCCAAGGACAGTCACACATCTCTCATTGCGGAAGGGATTGAAAATCTCGTAGATCTCCAATGGCTAAGGGAAGCTGGGGTACCCTTAGGCCAAGGATATTTGTTAGGCCGCCCTAAACCTGTTTGGGGACCTGAAAGTCTAGATAAAATCAGTAAAAAATGGGATGATGTGATGAACAAGCCCTTCGTGGCGGTTTGAGGGGGACCGTACCTCGTCTGGAGATTTCCCTATCGGTAAACATCGCAAGATGCCGAGAAGGTGGAACGTCAACTGGATGGCTTCGGTTGATTTGGCAATCTGACTTGGGCCGCCGACATCGTCGACAATTCCGGGGAAATCCACGTGAGGTAGGATTCCATTGCGCGGGTGAAAGAAAGGACGCGATGGTCATCGACATACAGGCAGGGCACGGAATGCCCGGACCAAGGGTTGCGCACGGGAAGGCCGCGCAAAAACACGTACTTGGTGAAAACCTCAGCCGTGGCCGCATGGTCAAAAATTGCCGTGACGGAGCGGAGGTCTGTATTGGCAGGTGCTCCGGTTGCGGGGTCAATCAAGTGATGAACACGGTGGCCATTGATGCGCCACGACTTGCGCCAGTCGGAACTCGTGCATACGGCCGTACGCGATTGAGTGGAAGGAATCTCAATCGCGGCCATCAATTGGCCGGGGGAAAATGGATTATCCACTCCAATGGACCAATGTGCTCCCGACTCCTGCTCGCCTGAAAGCACCAAATCACCGCCAGCGTCCACAATGTAGCCGGACAGCTCCTGTGCGTTTAGATTACGTTCAATCAGAGTGGCCAGTACATCTGCGGCATATCCTTTGCCGATGCCGCCGAGGTCGATGGGATGGTTGATTTGAACGACATTGCCTGCACTCCATACCATTAGGTTTTCTTTTGGGTTTTCCATGCGTGATTGTGAGTTTGTGCTGTTGACCTGTCGCAACGCCGTTTCGGACGATGTCAGTGCCGCCCCGTGATACCCAATATCTTCAAGAATAACGAGAACTCGGGGGTCAAAGACTCCTGCGGTTAACCTGTACATCGAATCGGCACTTCTCAGCACATCCGCTAGACATTTGGATACACGGACCCATTTTCCAAGCTGTCGATTGAGCTCTGTCAGTTCACTATCTGAACGAAATCTGGATAAACATTGTTCCATCGATTCAGTTTCAGCACGTATGTATGAGAAGAGTTTGTGTACATTGGATGGAGAGAGGGGTGCAGTATCTCTCTCACGCAGGTCAATACGAATGGAAAACGGAGAACCCATTGCTTGAAATTGCTCTACGAACGAAGCCGTTGTCATTCCTCCTCGTTGCAGCGTTTTCTCTGGCTTTAGCCACCCGATGCCCTGGAGACCGCCTGAACAGACGGCGCCGGAGTGGACCGCACGGTGGGAACAGAAACTTGCTGCGCACTGGACAAATTTTGTGTTATCGGTGGTGCATTAGTCACGGTCTGTATTTGCTGCCTGTATTGACCGGCTTTGATGGATTGGATTTGCGTCTTCACTTGGTTTATTTCCTGGTTGATTTGTAGGGTGCGGTTGTCTATCTGTTGCAGAGTACTCTTCAAAACCTGCACATCGTGCAGTTCAGTCTGCAACGCTGCTAATAAGGCTTGTCGTTGCTTCAACTGGGTCTGAGCCCATGCCAACTGCCTGTTATGCTGAGTGGTCTCCTCTACCCAATGGTATAGAAACCCGGTGTATACGGCGGCGCCCATCATCACACCCAGCGTAGCTTTTTGCCACGGTTTAATCATCCCCGCCACCATCTCCGCCATCATCTCCCCTAGACCCGTCGTCGCCACTTCCAGAAGCCCTAGTGACTGCTTGCGTTTGTGGAGGGTTCGGTATTGATGTGGAGACTCTTTGCGTGGATTGAGTCTGTTGTTGCCGCAATAGGGTTTCTTTTGCTGCTTGTGCCTCCGCTTTTGCCTGCAGGGTGACCGCTTGCATCTGCAGAGAACGGAGTTGCTGGCTGGCTTGCGTGTTCACCACTTGGGCGGTGTGAATCTGGGCCTGCAGATGTGCAATGCTAGATTGAAATGAGGTAACCTGTTGGCGGAGTTCCTCGTTGGATATTTGGACCTGCGGATGTGACACAGGATTTTTGAACGAAGTTCTGAACAATGTCGCAGCAAAACCGTCGTATCGATATCCGGCGTACACGGACAATGTAACGGCTACAGAGGATGTGAGAAGGAAAATCCGCTTCTTTTTATAGTTCATGCCAAACAACTCCTTCTACTGGGCTTTTCCTCTTATTGATTCTGGTGTGGTTGACGAGGAAACTGGATGTGGTCTATGGAGTTCGTTGTTGGACCAGTGTCGCCAAAACACCGTGCCAACCACGAGTACTCCGGTGATTAAATACAACCAGCGTAATTCAACCGTATCGGTTCCGCCAAACAACCCATGCAGCAGCACAACAATCCACACTAACCATGACCCACGGTGCAGTGGCAACCATAGTTTCCTTGGGATCCACTTGCGTAATGCTGCTGTGATGCTGACAGCGGCGAAGCTGTATAGGCCAATCGCTCCAGCAACCATTGCGTAGGGGTGGTATATGGAATCAATGGGGAAAGCCACGTCATGCCATGTAATGCCTGATTTTGGATCGGTCACCGTGAAGAAAATATGAATAATCAGGAGAGATGTGAAGGAAGCAATCAGCGTCTGGTGCCATGGGAGCAAGTACTTCGTCAGTCGCCAAGTATCCTTGTTTCGCGGATGGCTCAGAAGGATGCCCACCATTACTACCACAGTGAGCAGAACATATGCCGCAATAGCTGCTGACCGACTGATAATCCATAACTTCTGACCTTGTACCCAGAGATTTTCTTGCAGCCACTCCATGCTTCCGAGCACAAGCACAACCACACCGACAGTAACTAAAATGAAAAACGTCACTGAAGTGCTTGCCTCTTCCACAGGTCTTGCTTGGGTACCCTGCTTTTTTCTCTGGACTGCCATGTGACAAATCTTCCTCTCGACAGATTGAGATGGACGGGTTTATCCACAGTGTTCATGGTCATTGTTCATTTTTGACCCTGTTGTTCTCCATACAGATTTCTGAAAATAAAAACATCCCGACGAGCCAAGCAATGGCTTGTCAGGACGAAATCAATCATCCCTATCAGCAGCCTGGCAACCGTAGCAGTCTCCCGCAGTAGGCCCACAGCTTTGCGTCCTCCGATTTCCCGGAGTTTGCCCGTTAATGAATTATTCGACCTTTACACGCTGCACTCCTTTACTTCAGGAAGGAGTTCCAGGGCGGTAGCACCTAGAAATGCGCATCTTTCAATCGATTTGATGCGGTTACTTTTCGTTGACGCCAAAAATACCGCTAAGAATCGAAGAGACGATACTGGTGATAACGGAGCCAATGATTGCTGTCAGCAGTCCGTGAACATGGAAACCTGGCACGACCGCTGAAACCAGCAAATACATCAATGCGTTAATTACGAGCAAAAAGATGCCAAGTGTGAGAATGGTAATCGGAAGCGTGAGAACGACGAGGATCGGGCGTACAATTGCATTGACGACGCCAAGAACAAGTGCTGCGACGACGGCAGCGCCAA
>DAHWFY010000168.1 GCA_027336365.1 Bacillota bacterium
GAAGACAAGGATGTAAGAACTCTGGGCACTCTGTTCTACGACTGCTGTGATGAAATAGCAGACATCCGGTTCATAGATGTGCTGCAGACCTTGATCTCAATCCTTCGTCGGGCATTGCAGGAGTTTGTGGAGCAAGATCCAGCCGTGATCGACCGCATGGTTGAGTTGTTCATCCAGCAACTCCCCGCACCGCTACGGGGAAAACTGGCTGCCTAGGGGTGCGAAACTTGAGTCAAATATCTTATAGAGATTGTCGGAATCCAACATGGTTCTGTTTTCGTCTCCGCCGAAAGTCTGAGTCCAACGGGTCTAAAGGTCCGTTGTCAATCTCTGTGTTTGCTTATACGATGAAGACACCGTCCCAGCGGTTTTCACGAGGACGGGCAATGTCT
Organism: Bacillota bacterium; assembly: GCA_027336365.1. Classification (GTDB taxonomy): domain Bacteria; phylum Bacillota; class Bacilli; order Alicyclobacillales; family Alicyclobacillaceae; genus QXHL01. The sequence continues at coordinate 393 of DAHWFY010000168.1, forward strand.
GAAATCAAAGGAAAGGTGTATATGGGTCGGCGCACAATATTAGGGGTTCTGATTATTCTTGTAGGAATGGGCTTCCTGTTGCAGCAAACGGGCCTACTTCACCTCACTGCACCCTGGTTGACCGGACCCGTGGTCTGGCCATGGCTATTGGTTCTGCTGGGTTTATTAAACCTCAAAGAATTTCGCCGGGGCCGGATTCCCTGGGGTGCGCTATTTTTCATCGTTCTGGGTGTAGGATTGTCCATCAAGGCTGCAGGTCTCTTGCCCGTATGGATAGAACAAGTGAATGACTGGAGTCTGTTTTGGTCACTGGTCCTGATTTTTGTGGGCCTGTCGTTCATCTTTCCGCAACGGTGGGGAAAGGCATGGTGGCCCATTCGCATCGAAATGAGCCACCATCATCAAAGACACAAACAGACTATGGATGGTGAAGACTTTTTTGACATCAATGAAACTTCTCGTCAAACTGATTCCATGGGATATGACGAGAAACAGGAACGTAAGCGCAAAACTCCCTGGAGTGCTAAAGACCGCTCGTGGCGCGTGGTGCACCGTTGGATTGGTGATTTATCCGTAGGTCGACAGCCCTGGGTGTTGAGAAATTTAGATTTATGGAACGGTATTGGCGACGTGCGCGTGAATCTTGCCACGGCACATGTAGAAGAAGGAAGTTACGAGGTGACCATTCGTGGCTTGATTGGCGATGTGCGGGTGTTGATTCCAGAAACCCTGCCCGTGTTCATAGCAGCCGAGGTAGGAATTGGCGATATTGAGGTACTTGGCGAAAAACACTCCGGCATGCAGCGTTCTGTCACGGTGAAAGACCCGGACTATGATCTGGCAACTCGGCAGTGTCACATCACCATTGCCCTGCGCATAGGCGATGTAGAAATCATCCGGGTGTAAAACGATGCGTCTGCAAACAACCTTTGTCGCCTTGGGCACCGTTTCAACCTTGACCGGAGCGGCAATCACAGTGGCAGTTCTTGGGATCACACATACTTGGACACTTCCCCAGAGAATCCTCATTGTGCTGCTGGGAGTCCTTTTGACGACGGCGGTGATTGCCGCAGCCAGCTATCGATTGGCACAGGCCTTTCGCCGCCGTCTTTATGAAATTGAAGAAGCGGCAGTACTGATGGCTGGCGGTCGTTTACATCATCGGGTGACTCGCTTTGGCGAACACGATGAAATCGACCAAGTGGCCGCAGAATTTAACCGGATGGGAGAACAATTGGAAGCCCAAGTAGATATGCTGCAGCAACTGGCGGCGGAAAACCAGCACTTAACTGACCAAGCCAAGCGCATGGCCACCATAGAAGAACGGCAACGGGTGGCACGTGAACTGCACGATTCTGTCAGCCAAGACCTGTTTGCCCTCACCCTTTTGTCGGCCACCGCCATCCGGCGTCTGGAATCGGGATTGCCCAAGCTTCCCGAAAACCTGGCTCAAATTGCAGATTTGGCGACTCGCGCCCAACGAGAAATGCGTGCACTCTTGTTACACCTGCGCCCAGTGGAATTGGAGGGGCGCTCCTTTCAGGAAGCAGCCGACAGTTTTCTGCGCGGCATTGCGGAACGACATTCGCTGGTTTGCCAATTTACTTACGGGATTGCAGAAAGCCTGCCAGCCGCTATCGAGGAACAGTGGTTTCGCATTTTACAGGAGGCCGTCGCGAATGTCCTTAAACATGCGAACGCGACTGAGCTGTGGGTCACCGTGGATAAACGCATGACCGCCTATGAATTGACCGTGTCGGATAATGGCGTGGGCATGGCAAACGTCCCGCAAGAAGCCACAGATACCTACGGACTGCAGGCCATGCGCGAACGAGCGGCACGTCTGGGGGGAAGACTGGAGGTCCTTTCACGAAACCCAGGCACCACCCTGCAAGTCGTGATACCGCGTGCAGACAGGGGAGAAAACGAATGATTCGTGTACTGATTGTGGACGATCACGAGGTGGTCCGCATGGGACTCAGCAGTTATCTTGAAACGATGGAAGATATCAAGGTGGTTGGCGCGGCAAATAATGGGACAGAGGCGGTCAAATTGGCCTGTGCACTCGTACCCGATGTCATTCTCATGGATTTGCTGATGCCTGAAAAATCTGGTATTGAGGCGATTCGTGATCTGCAAGCGATGGGTTCATCAAGTAAAATCATCGTGTTAACCAGTTCCGTAGAAGACAATCAAGTGCTGGAAGCCGTACGCGCTGGGGCACTTTCCTACCTACTGAAGACCTGTTCCGCCAGCCAAGTTGCACAGGCCGTTCACAAGGCAGCGCAGGGTGAGTCTGTCTTAGACCCCGTGGTACAACAGAGCCTTGTCAACCACCTTCATGCGGAGGAAACCACAGAGTTGTGGGAGCAGTTGACAGAGAGAGAGTTAGAGGTGCTCAAAGCTTTGGCAACAGGAAAAAGTAATCAAGAAATTGCGGATGACCTGGAAATTGGCATTAAGACTGTCAAGACACATGTCAGCAGTATATTTAGCAAACTTGCGGTCCAGGACCGCACCCAGGCAGCTATTTATGCCATTCGCCACCATTTAACATAGGATTTAACTCCGAGATCACTCAGCTAATATCATACCAAAAGGGGATTGACACATACAGAATTCTCACCAAATGTATCACCGCTGATGGCGTTAATATCAGCAAGAGCGTATACTGATGTCAAAGAGTGATTGGAGGTAATTACCGTGGGAGATAAAAGTCCTAAAAACAAAGAAAAGAAGAAGAAAAAGACAGTGAAAAAAGGTAATACTCCAAAAAATCCATTAATAGATCCAGCAAACAAGTCGAAATAATTATGGCAAGCTTCAACGAAACAGGAAAGCCAACTAGCGATAGTTGGAATCCCCCGGATTTATCCGTGGGGAGGATATCAACAGAGTTTGTTCCTGGTGTCCCCCGTCTAGAGGTTCGAGGCTTGGCAACGGGTTCCGGTCCTCCATCCGAGTGTCTGCATCCACCAACCAGCTAATCGTCATTGTCTAAAACCATAGGCACAGGGCTCCCATCTGGTCTAAACGTTCCCCACCGATGGCAGACCCAGTGCGCATTTTAGGCTAGCCTCCTGACACTGCTTGGGTCTTACCGTACCCCTTTTCGGACACGCCATATCAGACATCTTACGATGTATCTGTAATCTGCTTCACAAATGATTTCATGAATATCGTGCTACAGTAATACTGCAATAAATACTTTAATATGGAATTTCTATAAGTATTTATTTGATTTGGGATGATGATGTGAATTTCAAGCGAACCATCGTCCTTTATACGCATAAAGGTTGCCCAGGGGGCGACCGTGCCATTTCTTATTTTCGCAACAATGACATACCGGTACAGATAAAGGACATAGTGAATGACCGAGAAGCCCTTGAGGAATTTCAAAAGCATGAGTGTTTTGCGACGCCGGCCATTATGATTGACGGAAAGAACTTTGTCGGCTTTGACGAAGACGAAGTTGAACAGCTTTTAGGTCAAGATCACAAATCGTAATCGATAAATCATTGGAGGGACAGATATATGAATAAGCTATGGTATCTTTCGCAAATTAACCTGTTCGAAGAATTGCCCCTAGAAGATTTACAGATGATTGACGCTATGGCACCCATGAGCACCATCCAGAAGGGGTCACTCATCATCCGCCCGGATACTGAGAGCAAGAATCTGTATTTATTGAAGCAAGGGCGTGTCCGCCTGTTCAAGGTCAATGAAGACGGAAAGCAATTGACCATTTGCTTGTTGGGAAAAGGAAACGTTTTCGGTGAAACAGAGACATTTTCAACGGGATCAGGTTCCGCATATGTCGAGGCGATAGATAATGCACTCGTCTGTATTCTCGGCAAAAAAGATTTCGAGACATTGATTACGAAACGACCACAGGTGGCTTTAAAAATGGTCTCTATTCTCACTCAAAGAATTCGTGAGTCGGAAGAAATGCTTGAAAACCTAGCGTTTCGAGATGTCCGATTTCGCTTACTTTACTTGCTCGCAAAACTCGCTAAGAGCTTCGGTCAGCCGAGTGCTAATACAGCAGGTTCCTACACAAATCTGGATTTGAATCTGTCCCATCAGGAACTGGCCAATATGATTGGGGCGACACGGGAATCCGTCTCCGTGACGCTTTCACAGTTGGCAAAACAGGACGTTGTCACCACTGGCCGCAAAGAGATTGCTGTTGATTTAACAAAGGCTGAAGAGATACTAAAAGAGCGATGAATCAAGTGGAATCTTTGAGGTGTGAGTGTCTATCTCATCTTGTGCAAATCTGCTGTAAGTACGTCAGTGAAAAGCTGTTCGTGAGAGGTATAATTATAAAGAGGTTGCCCGGAAAAGGGTCAAAACTCCCCAGCGCATTCCTGCGTCGTCGCTCAAATGCTCCTTCACGTACCGAAAACGTACGGCACGGGGCTCTCCGCCCGGTCTAAACGCTCCTCACTGGGGAGCAAACTCTATGCGCATTTTGGGGAAGCCTTCTCGCACTGCTTGGGTCTGGCCTAACCCTTTTCCGGACATGCACTATTACTTCGTTTTGCCGCAGCACTCCTCGTACGGCTTACCAGACCCACACGCACAAGCCTTCGTTTCCTGTTTTGTCCCACAACAGTCCTTCGCCAATTTTCCAGACCCACAAGCACACAACTTTTCATTAGTATTCAACATGAGTATCACCTCCCTTAGACTGAGCATATTTGACACGATATCTGCTTTCTGTAAGGTGAATTACAAAAAGTACTCGAAGCGAAATCAATAAATCAAAGACCCCTATTCGCACTTAGGCGTTCACGCGACCTCCGCATCACAGAATGAGTGGTGTGTACCCCTTCTTGACATATTTCACGAGGCTCGGATGACCACCTGCATCACCAAACAGTGGAACATTTGCTTCCTTCACTTGGTCGATAACACCAAATGCATTGGCGCAGTATTCGCAAGCCCCGGCGATAATCCCAAGTTTTTCAACATGTTTGTACACATCGAAATACTTGTTTTCCGGATTCTTAAACTCCTTCACCCATGTGGTCCCTGCGCCATCAAACATAATTTGAACATCGTAACCAGCTTCGTGCAGTTCTTGTCCATATAGCAGTGCATGTAGCGCCTTTGCACGTTCCTGTGATTCTGCTTGAACAACAATCAAAAATTTGTCTGCCATTTTCCTCTCGCCTTTCTAACTGTATTGATGTATTGAAACTTCTTTATTGTCTACCACTTATGATTTGTTTTCTGTAATCCATTTAACAAACGAGAGCGAAATAAATAGGAAATACCCTCCTCCATCCTTATGAGTATAGTGAGAGCAAACCGCAATCCTCCACAATCAACTGTTCTCAAACCATCTTTGCCACCGGAGTGCATAAAAAGTACGTAATATTTACTGTTTCTTCTATTTCTGTTATTTACCAAGCAGGATTATTCATACCGACCTGCGCATCTGAGCACGATTTGGAAAATGCTCTAGTGTGTCCCTGCAACCATGTATGCATCAATGAATATGAAGAATGACCAAAAACCAAAACGGGATGGTCAATATACCGCCCAAGGTGGACAATGCGATGGATTGACTCACCTGAGTAGGAACTGCATCGAACTCCTGAGCTAAAATGAGTGTATTAATCGCAACTGGCATGGCAATTTGCAATACCAGCGCCCGCGCGGTGTTCAGTGTAACGGAGAGCAGGCCCACCACACCCAAGGCGATGCCCGGCATGAGGATGAGTCGAGTAGCCGAGCCAACCCAAGCGATGGGGCGCTTTAAATCGGCTTTGCGCCAATCGGCCAATGCACCTCCCACCACGACTAAAACCGTAGGTGCATAGGCCTGTCCCCCCAATTGGGCGGCGGTCAACAGACTTTGGGGTACAGACAGATGTAGAATGGCGACAATGGAAGCAATGACCATGGCCCACAGTGACGGGAGACGAATCATGCGC
>DAHWFY010000169.1 GCA_027336365.1 Bacillota bacterium
GCCAATCAGCAACAGCGCCCGGTCCCGCAACCCCAGCAGATGGGGAGGCGCTTGGAGAAGCATCCGGCGCAGGTCTTCCACAAGGACGGGGGTTTTCGGCGAAACGGCCACCCATGGGTGTTGCGGGCTTTCGAGTGCTGAATGTGCCGCTCACTCTCGTCGTCAGTGTCTCCATGGACGAAGGCGAAGGGGTCTACATGCGGGACGAGTGGATTCAAGAGAAATTCACCTCTGTTTCACCTCTGTTTATATGGAAGAAACTTATATGGAAGAAACGTAGAACTCTCCATCCAAGTGCCATGATTTAGTCGAGAATTTGACAGGAAGGTTCCACCCCGCGCATCTTCCTATCAAACGTGGTCACCTCTCGTTGGGTTCCTCTCGCTAAAGCAATCAAAAAAGCGTCTGCAAAGCCCAGGTCATTTGCGGACGAGCACCGGAACAAGACTGGAGGCGATGAGGTGTTTATCCAAGTTGAAATTTTTTCCTTGCAGGACATCGCTACACTCTGCGACAATGATGGATTCAATGGATAAGATGACTTCTCCTTGTTCCGCAGATTCAAAAAGAGCCATGGCCGATGAAGCACGTTCAGGGAGTTCATCCAACAAAAAGTGGAGAATCATGTTAGTGTCGACGAATACGGATTTCACATGACTTCACCGTCGCTTCCCGACAATGAACTTTGTGTCCCGCTTATTTCATTGGCTACCCGTTCAGATTGAAATAATAGTAAAATTTCAGCTTTACTGTAAGGACTCCCTTCACTGCCGTCCCCTCAATTCGCTGAAACGATTGTATTCTATTATGTAGTGATAGAAAAGAGCAGACCATTCCTCCCCACCCTAAGAGAGCGGAGTCTCCTGGCCCAAATGCGATGAATACCCATGATTTGTTGTCGATTCCGTACATCATTCATCAACAGCAAAGCGAACACCATTTCGTGCAAAATCCACAGAGCAAAAAACATTCACAACAGTAAACGCCTGGAAACCGTCTTTAGTATGTCACTATCCTTCAGTTGCAGGATACGCCCCCTCCTTATCATGCACCTCTTGCCCCGTCACCGGGGGGTTAAAAACGCACACCATGCGTATGTCCGTACGCGGTTTCACTCGATGACGCTCGTGGCCATTGAGCACATAGAGGGTGCCAGGGTGCAGATCGTACACCTGACCATTCTCCAGGCACTCCAACTGACCTTCTCCTTCAATACAGTAGACAGCTTCAATGTGGTGTTTGTACCACATCACTGTGTCCGTTCCGGCCTTCATGACAGTGTCGTGCAAAGAAAATCCTACATTGTCTCCCTTTAGCAACAATCTGCGGCTGGTCCATGTCTGTGCATGCACGTCTTTGTCGGTGTATAGAATTTCAGCCAATTGTCGGACAATCATACTACATCCTCCTTCATCTTTCTGCCATCTTTCTGCCATCTTTCTGCCATCTTTCTGCCATCTTTCTGCCATCACGATTTATGGCAAGCTTCAACGAAACAGGACAGCCAACTAGCGATAGTTGGAATCTCCCGGATTTATCTGTGGGGAGGATATCAAGACATTGGACTATTTCATCACTGCCAATCCATGAGATTTTCATCCTCCAGTTGCTGTCGCGCTGTGACATGAGTTCTGGATGGACCGTTTTACGCGGAAGCTCCTGCAGCCACAACTTCGGTCAGACTGGATGCTAAAATATCCAATCCTTCTTGCAGGGTCTCCTCGCTCGTGGTCAAGGGGGGTAATATTTTTAACACCCCATCTTGCGGTCCCGAAGTTTCTATCAGTAATCCCTGCGAAAAGGCTTTTGTCGCCACACGGGGGGCTAATCCTGTGGGCAAAACCAATCCTTGTAACAACCCACGTCCGCGTAGGCTGACCGTCAGTTCAGGGAATTGTTCGGCTATTTGACGTAGCCGCAGCCGTACCAGTTCCCCCTTACGTAAGGTGGCCATCTGAAATGCATCATCCAGCCAATAATTGAGAGCTGCCGTGGCGGTGATAAACGCCAAATTGTGTCCCCGGAAGGTACCGTTATGCTCCCCCGGTTCCCAAATGTCCAAATCAGGGCGAATCAGGGTGAGTGCCATGGGCAGACCATAGCCACTGATGGACTTGGACAAACACACGATGTCGGGTTGAATTTCCGCCGGTTCAAAGCTGAAAAAGGGTCCCGTGCGGCCACAACCGGCCTGCACATCGTCCACAATCAACACCGCCCCAGTCCGTCTGCATAGGTTCTCGATTTTGCGTAGCCACTCCCAGTGGGCCGTATTCACTCCGCCCTCACCTTGGACAGTTTCGAGAATAATTGCAGCTGGCCTGGATACCCCACTGCCCCCATCCAATAACACCTGCTCCGCGTAATCTGCTGTATCCATCCCATCAGGCAAATAACCGTCATACGGCAATACCAAGGTATTCCCCAAGGGTAGCCCTGCTCCCCGGCGTTTAAAGCGGTTGCCCGTGAGGGCTAGCGAGCCAAGTGTCATGCCATGAAAAGCGTTTGTAAAACTTACTACCAACGTGCGTCCTGTCACCTTGCGTGCCAGTTTCAGTGCGCTTTCTACCGCATTGGTACCCGTGGGCCCAGGAAACATCACCTTGTAGAACAGCTTTCGTTTCGCCAAAATCACCGCTTGAAATCTTTCCAGAAAAGCTGCCTTGGCAGTGGTCCCCATGTCTAGGCTGTGAGTAATCCCATCCTGAGCAATGTAATCGAGCAGTTTGCGCTTCATTGCTGCAGGATTGTGTCCGTAGTTTAAAGCGCCTGCCCCTGCAAAAAAATCGATATATTCATTGCCATTGACATCTTCTAGACGGGATTCGCTTGCCTTGCGAAAAACGGTGGGAAAACTTCGAATATACGACCTTACATTAGATTCTAAATCTTCAAAGATAGACAAAGAGGGGGTATTTCTCATAGGCTTCAAGGTTCTTTCTTCTGTACTGAGCAAATGACATTCTCCTCTCGATGTTGTTGGACAGGGCAGTTGAACCAGAGTGCCAGACAAACCACGCTACCGTACTATGGACCCACAGATTCAATGAACTGGTATATTTACGGCAGAAATGAATCGCTCTGTGACGCCAGACTGAGACAAGAGGGGACCAATACGATAGAATTGTTCAGGCCTATGGGTCTTCCCGGGAAACCAGGCTGCAGGAAAACCCTCGGTTACCCGACAATCAGTGCCTAGGCGTTTTGCTAATCCGTGGAAAAGGGTGGCCGAAGCAGTATTATCTGGGGTCACGGTCGCGTGCACATAAGAAACACCCGCCTCAGACCATTCTGTAACGAGGTGCTGTAACAATTGAGTCGCAATTCCTCTACCACGCCAGGCGGGAGAAACAACCACTTGCCAGATGAACAGCGACCCACGGTCTCGTGGAACCAGCATGCCAGTCACTGCACCGAGCAGTTGCTTATCGGCCACAGCCAATAAACAAGTTTCGGAGAAGTATTGTGCCAACATGAGGTAAGCATACGGGGAGTTTAGATCCAACGTTTCACTTTCCTGAACTAAGGGATACAACAGCGTTCCGTCGATTGGATTGGGATGACGGAACTCCCAGTTCTCCATTTTGTCCATACTCTTGCTGTTCGCTAAAGTGTCGTCTAACAATTGACCCTCATCGGCATGAAACTTACGCCTATGCGAACTTTCCTCACTCCTCTATAACAAGTCTCGGAGAGAATGTCGCTCTCCGGTATCTATATTGTTTCAAACCTGCCAAGCAAATGGCAACCTACCAGAGAACCCTTGAACTGTGGAGAGCGGCTTTGAACATGGATTTACTTCCCGGTAGCTACAGAATCCCTCGAGATTCCGGTAAATCCTCAACATTCCTCCAAAAGTCGGCGTTAACAGATTAACATGGTCACTGCGGATAACGACTTCCCTACGAAGGAGACTTGAGTTTATCCATCACATCTGTTCCACAATATCCAATCCTCCGAAAGGACTACCCCGAGGAGTATTCACCTGACAGGGTCAAAATACTCCATGAGGACCTGTGTCGACTAGACTAAAGTGTTTAGGATGGAGATATCAGAGTAGCCAGATCTGATAATCCGATGAGAAAACTACTGAACCCTGGAACTATGTTCAATAGACTCAGTTTGTTCTATCCTTCTGAGTTTTCTTGCGAAATCGTCCCGAAAATTTTGTCCCGCGAGAGGTGGAATCAAATGAACAACGACCACTTATGTCCAAAGTTTGAGTTTGCCTTTACCCTTCTCGGAAAGCGTTGGAATGGGTTAATTTTGCGAGTCTTAATGAATGGTCCAAAACGTTTTCATGAGGTAGAAAAATCTATTTCAAAGATGAGTGATCGTATTTTAACAACCCGATTCCAAGAATTGATTGCATCGGACCTTGTGGTTCGAAACGTCTACCCTGAGACTCCCGTGCGGATTGAGTACGAACTCACCGAAATGGGCTACAGCCTAGAACCCGTGATGGATGCCATACAAACGTGGGCAGATGAATGGCTCTCTTCAGAAATCAGCCACAGCAAGAGCTCTAACTTGTAGCATATCCGCAGTTCAATGGTCCTGTTTACCAGGTCTTCTTTGACATGTCCCCCCCACTCCTGAAGCAGGACATGCAAGCCTGCTCGTCTCGTCAATTCATGATAGACCTTGTTGTATCTATGGCACAACGCTCAATGTTTACAGCCGAATTCATACGTCAGTACTGCAATACCCCTGCCCCTATTGACAAGTCGTACATAATATCCTATATATTTAATAATAACTTACTAACCAAATCGGAATTATGTGTATTGTGTGGTGTATCACCATACGCCCTATTTTTACGACGGTCCAGGGAGGTTAAACGAATGCCGTTGAACATCACAGCATATGAACCCGGAGAAGCAGCACTGAGTGAATTTGTTACGGACTATGAACAAGCCCTGGCGGCCTTTGAACGGGAAGAAATCGAGGCGGAACGGTTTCGGAGCATCCGGATTGAGCATGGTATTCATAGCCAGCGTCCTCCCTCAGAGGCATTCATGGTGCGCGTCAAACTCCCATATGGTGCGCTGTCCAGCACCCAAATGCGGACGCTCGCCGAAATTGCCAGACTAACTCCCGAAGGATTGCACATCACGTCACGTGAATCCGTAGAATTTCATGGTGTTCCGCTCACGGACACACCCACCATTCTTCGCCGCCTCGCCGCGTCCGGACTGACCACTAAAGAAGCAGGTGGGAACTCATTTCGAAACGTAGTCGCCTGCCCAATGGCTGGTGTGTGTCCCTTCCAACCGTATGATCTGCGTCCGCATCTACGCAGTTTCGTCCGGTCCGAAATTGGCCACCCGGTGATTCACATGCTTCCACGCAAGGTCAAAGTGGCATTTTCCGGTTGTGCGAAGGACTGTGCGCTTGTTCGTCTGCATGACATCGGTCTGGTGGCAAACGAATGCGACAACCGCCCCGGTTTTCGTGTCTATGTCGGTGGCGGAATGGGCACGCATCCGATGGTAGCTCACCCACTTGCTGCATTCGTGCCCACTGAATCTCTGTCACAATTTGTACTGGCCATAGCACAGGTGTTTGATCGACTTGGGGAACGAAGGAACCGCGAACGGGCTCGCATGAAGTTCCTCATTCAGGAAATTGGCCTTGACCGCTTTCGAGACAAAGTTCGGAAGGAGTACGCAACTAAACAACGCAACGATGTCATCTGGTGGGATGAGTCTACTCCTCAGCCAATAGCGCGCAATCTCGTCCCTGATATCGCCTCAGCCACCTGGGATCTCCCTCATCTACCGGACGATATCCCCGCCAATTGGGTACGTTCCTGCGTCAGGAGGCAATATCCAGCAGGATTTTTGACAATCTTTCTCAGTCCGAGCGATGGAGATTTGACCCCTACCGAAGCAAATCATCTCGCAGACCTGTCAGACACATACGGCAACGGAGAACTCGCCGTCACACAGTCCCAACAGATTCTCATCCGAAACGTTCCGGAAGCGCTGCTCGCTGCTTTCTACAATGAGTTCAGGGGTCTCGGTCCAAAGGAAAGTCCGGCACAAGCAGGGATACGTGTGGTGTCGTGCCCCGGTGCAGAGACATGCAACCTAGGTCTAACGAGATCGCGCGATCTCGGTCGCAATCTGCGCCGCCACCTCGCTGAAATACCTGAGAACATGGTCGAGCCCACGGGTGATCTCTCGTTTGGTCTCCGGGTTAATGGATGCGCACACTCATGCTGCCATATCCGTGTCGCTCCGCTCGGCCTCATGGGCAGCACCGCAAAATATCATGGCCGAAGCGTGCCGATGTACACCATTTTGCTCGGAGGTGGGGCACAGGAC
>DAHWFY010000016.1 GCA_027336365.1 Bacillota bacterium
CTCTTAGCCTGTCTTGTGGCACTCTCTATAATTTGAGCCGCAATCCTGGAGACTGTTGGATTTGTTTGAGAGCCTTGTCTCTGCGTTGGCATGCGGAAAGGTACGCGTTATACTGTTCAATCAATTGGGGATGCTGTTGTAGAGTCTTTTCATCAATCACGAGGTGCTGTTCCATCCGGTCGTAAGACACGTGATAACCGGGGTTGTACCCGTGATCCCGGAGAGTGTTCAGCATTTCCGACAGCAGTGCATTCACCGTGATGTGTGCATTGCTCCACTCCTCGGAGGACCGCAAAAGCTGTGTTTCGGCATCCATACAAGTCCATCCTTTCCCGTCGTGGCGGAATCGCACTGGAAATGTGCGGCTGTGGCGGCCAAGTTGTTGGATTTGAAACCGCTTCTACCCACTAGTATAATCGAACTTGCCTGGAATCGCTAATTTCATGGCAGTTTCATGACACTGAAGAACGAAATATTAAAAATGGGTGTTCGAAAAGGAGGGATCTAACGTGCCCTTGGTGGGACAACCTGCACCGGATTTTGATATGCTCAGCACAAAAAATTTACAAAGTTTAAATGAACATGTACGTTTGTCGGACTATGGTGGAAAGTGGCTTGTGATGTTTTTCTATCCGGCCGATTTTACTTTTGTTTGTCCGACAGAAATTACGGCGATGAACGAACGTTTACAGGAGTTTAAGAACTTGAACGCCGATGTCTTGGCGGTAAGTTGCGATTCTGTGTACAGCCACAAGGCTTGGATTAACACACCCCGTTCCGAAACCGGACTGGGGACCATTGACTATCCGATAGCTGCAGACTTTACCAAAGAAGTGGCCCGTAAGTACGACGTCTTAGTCGAAAGTGTGGGCCAGGCTCTGAGAGGACTGTTTATTATAGACCCAGAAGGAATCGTCCGCTATCAAGTCGTTCATGATATGAACATTGGTCGCAGCGTGGATGAGACACTGCGTGTGTTGGAAGCGCTTCAGACCGGTGGATTGTGCGCTGTCAATTGGCAACCTGGAGATAAGTTGCTAGAGGGTTAAAACAGAGGATGTAACCGTTGTTTGTAACGGCCAAGCTAGGTAGAAGACGCATTGATGGTGAATGCAGCAACCAACCGGTCGGTTGACGTTCTGCAGGGCTCATTGTAAGCTGGTGGGTGTGTGGTGCTGAAAATCCGAGCGAAGTTGAACCTCTAGAAGTGTGTTGATGGGAGAGACTGCCATGCCGCTGTTAGCGGCACCAGCAAGGAAGGTAAATCCACGTCATTGTATTTACTGGGAAGGAGTTAGAGTAAGGTGAACATTATTGTCTGTTTAAAGCAAACTTTTGACACGGAAGAGCGAGTTCTTATTGAAGACGGCCGGGTCAAGGAAGATGGCGTGCGTTTTGTGATCAACCCTTATGATGAATATGCCGTGGAAGAGGCCATCCGCATTAAGGAGGCACATGAGGGACAGGTGACGGTTGTGTCTGTTGGCCCCACCCGTTTTGAGGAGGCCATCCGCACGGCGCTGGCCATGGGAGTTGACGAGGCAGTATTAGCCGATGATCCCGCCCTGTTTGGGGATGAGTTTACGGTGGCAAAGGTCCTTGCAGCCATAATTCGACAGCGGCCTTATGACCTCATTCTGGCTGGAAACCAAGCGGTGGATGACGGTTCTGGACAAGTGTCCGTGCGTCTGGCCGAGGAACTCGGCATTCCTCATATTTCTATGGTTACAAAAGTGGAAGTGGAGGGTAATCAGGTTACCGTACAGAGGGATGCCGAGGGAGACATAGAGGTGGTTTCGGGGTCTTGGCCGCTCGTCATTACCGCACAACAGGGATTAAACGAACCCCGTTACCCATCCTTGATTGGGATCCGTAAAGCTGGCAAGAAACCCTTGACTCATGTTACCCTGCAAGACCTGGGGTTGTCTGCAGAGGAATTGGCCGCCCGCACGGAGGTTAGGGAGATCTATCTCCCCAAGCCGAAGCAAGGGGGTCGTATGCTCAGCGGTGAATTGACCAACGTGGTCAAAGAACTAGCCGAGGCGCTGCACAGCGTGGAAAAGGTAATATGATTTCGCGTTTTAAGTGTGTGTCCAAAACTCTCATGGCCTGACGGCCACCACCGCAGATGAAAATGACCAAAGAGTCTGGCCGTGGTTGTTTGGACAATCTCTTTCACATCATTTTATGCAAGAAATAAATATTCCTGCGGGACCACGGCAGCAGGAGGCGTCACTGCAGACAACGAGTCAGGAGGGGAACTGCCTTGGCAAAAGTTCTTGTGGTTGCGGACATTCGGCGAGGGAAATTACGGAATGTGACACTTGAGATGCTGGGAGCCGCTAGGGTCATCGCCGATGGTGATACGGTAGCCGTAGCCTTGCTTGGCAAAGATGTAGGCGGACTGGCAGAGGGATTGGGAGACTTCGGAGCGGATGATGTGTACGTGGTGGATGCCCCGGAGTTGGAGAGCTACAACTCGGGGACATATCGCAGGGCGTTGCTCGAAGTCATGGGTCAATTCAATCCTGGCGTGCTGTTCTTGGCTCACTCTGCTATTGGGAAGGACTTGGCTCCCATGGTTGCGGCGCGTTTGGGGGCAGGCCAGGTATCGGATATCACTAGTTTTGAAGGCAAGGGAGAGAACCTAGTCTTCGTCCGAGCCATTTACGCGGGCAAGGCATTTACCAAAGTGAGTGTAAGGCAAGGATTGGTTATTGCTACCGTTCGTCCCAATAACTTGGTACCGGCTGCAGCGGGAGCTGGAAAACCGGGTACGTTGAAGAGTGTGAGTGTGTCCTTTGAGCCACCAGACTTGGCGACGTTGGTGAAAGAAGTGATTACCAAGGTCAGTACAGGTGTAGATCTGACAGAGGCCAAGGTGGTGGTCGCTGGGGGTAGGGGAGTGAAGGATGCCTCAGGCTTTACGCACCTGGAGGGTTTGGCCGGAGTGCTCGGTGGGGCAGTGGGGGCATCGCGGGGAGCTTGTGATGCCGGATACTGTGACTACTCTCTGCAAATAGGTCAGACAGGTAAGGTTGTGACTCCTGACCTATACATCGCTTGTGGAATTTCTGGGGCTATTCAACATTTGGCTGGAATGTCTAATTCAAAGGTGATTGTGGCCATCAATAAAGACCCGGAGGCACCCATTTTTCAGGTGGCCGATTATGGCATCGTCGGGGATTTGCTCGAGGTAGTGCCCAGATTGACCGAGGAGTTTAAAAAAATACGGGTCTAATCTCACAACGGGAATCCTGGGTAGACCGTCATGCCGCTGTTAGCGGCATCAGCAAGGAATGTAAATTCACGTTCCTGTATTTACTGAATGGGTCAACGCGTTCTTACAAAAATCCAGTTCGCTTCTTTTGAAAGCGAACTGGATTTTTGTACGAGGGCATGTCCAACAACGGCTGGATTTGCTTCAAAACCGCTCACATAGCGAGTTGACTCGCCTATTTCATCTGGGCTTTGATAAACTACGCTTGATACCCATGACTAGGACTGACCAGATGGATTGAGTGACTGCACGACTGCAGCCACTCCGGCGGTTGCACTCAGCGGAACATGAGGAGAGGGTCTGAACGTCTCAAATCCTACAATGATAACGAGGACAGCCATAACAATCCACATGAAGGTACGCACTGTAAATGCCTCCTTTGTCCTGTCCGAGAGGAAACGGTTGAACTCTGCCGACGCATGGAAATTTTTGCCCGATTACCGACAAAAGTTCACAATTTCCGGGCACACCGAACCGCCGTAGTGTAAAATAAGCATGAAGGCGGTCCCATGCGGTTTGTGCAGAATCCCTCAGTTCAGGGCGGATGTTGAGTCACAAACATTCCAATCTTTATTGTAGCAGAATTTCACTTTCGATGCACAGGTGGTGGGCGCATGCTCAGAAAATGGCGTGTTTCTTGAAAGCGACAGGGCCGATACCCTTTGGGGTAACGATATGAAGGATAAAGGAGAAGGTGGGACGTGCAATATTTTGATGCCTTAGATTGGGTGCATCAGTGGAAGGAGTATGAAATGGTGATGTATGCCCAGGTGGAGCCTGGGGGACAATCCGGAGTTTTTATGCAGGTTTCCCGACACAGACATCACTCCGGAGCGGAAGAATGGGAAATATTGTATCAACGTAAGTTGGCAGACGTCTCTGTGCAAACCGAATCTGAACCCGGAAGTGATGAGTGGCAAGAACAGTTATTACGCAATTACTTAGGGCGATTCCCGTCTGTGGTTGCTGATGAAAAGGCGTATGTCGAGAAGTTCTTGAGTTCATCAGGTCGCCCACCTGATGAAGGCCAGGGGGAGGCCAAAAGTTGAGTCTACGTTCAGTCACAGCAGAGGATCTGAAAAAATTTCAGTGGGTGGGAGCACCCACTCTGTCACCTGATGGGCGGTGGGTGGTTTATGAACAGACGGAAACAGATGAACAGGAGGATGGGTACTGCACTCATCTGTTTCTGAGTTCCAGTGATGGGGAGCAAAGACGGCAGTTGACGTTTGCGGGACACCATAACACGAAGGCAACCTGGTCTCCAGATGGTCAAAGTTTGGCCTTTATTTCCGACCGCGTTGCCGGTTCTCAAGTCTGGATGTTGCCTATGTTTGGTGGTGAGCCTCGCCTCATCACTCGTTTTTTCTATGGCGTGAGTCACTTGCTGTGGTTTCCAGACGGTAAAACCTTATTGGTCGTTGCAGGGGCTGTGCGCAATGGTGATATTGAAGCATTTCCGATGGACATGGCGGAAAAGGAAATGAATGAACATATTCAAAAGATGGCAAAAGATTGGACGGACCAGCCCAAGCGCTATGACTGGCTGTACCACAAACGGGATGGTGCAGGGCTATCCAAAGGCCTGGTAGAACAATTGGTGACTATGGATGTGCAAACTGGCGCTTATCGGCAGTTGACATGGGGGGTACAAGATCTTGGCTATCCGGCGGTGTCACCGGATGGACAGCATGTGGCCTTTTCCTCTAACCGTCGCCCCAACTTCGAACTTGAATTGCATGGGGACATTTACCGGGTCCCAACCGCAGGAGGTCCATTGGAACTACTGTGCGACGATACTATGGGGGAAACATTGTCCTACTCTCCGGATGGACGTTATCTGGCCTTTTTCGGTAACCGGGATGAGTATCGGTCCGCAACCCACATCCACTTGTATTTGATTCCTGCCACAGGAGGCACAGGAGTTTGCTTGAGCAAAGACTTTCCTGATACCTTAGGCAACCAGTGTTTAACAGATATGCGTATGGAAACACGTATTCCTACTCCCCTGTGGTCCCGCGATGGCCGATATGTGTATGTCCTCAGTACCCGAGAGGCTCGCTGTGAGGTGGTGCGCTTCACTTTGGACCCCGAAGACCCTTTGCAAACTGCCAGGGCAGAAGTGGTAGTGGGAGGAAACCGGGATATCTATTCTCTATCAAGCAATGGTGACCGTCGACTCGCCATCGCCTATGCAACCTTCACCCACCCCGGTCAAGTTGCAGTTGTGGATGTGCCGGAAGAACCGGGTCAGGTGCGTCACTTTCGGAGTGTCACTGACCCTATTGAGATTCGGCGGAAGTCCTTG
This sequence comes from Bacillota bacterium, assembly GCA_027336365.1. Taxonomy (GTDB): domain Bacteria; phylum Bacillota; class Bacilli; order Alicyclobacillales; family Alicyclobacillaceae; genus QXHL01. The sequence continues at coordinate 5,589 of DAHWFY010000016.1, forward strand.
TTTCCGGCGGGAGAGGTGCGTCTGGACAACAGCAACCAAGTCTTGCTGCAGGAAATTGAGGTGGCCGTTCCCGAGACCTTCACTTATCTTTCGGCCGACGGTTGGTGGATGCAGGGGTTTGTGGTCAAGCCCAAGGGATTTCCCGGAAAGCAAAAGTTCCCGGTCATTTTGGAGGTGCACGGCGGACCGCAGATGACATTCAGTTATAGTTACTTTCATGAGATCCAGTGGTTTGCCGCCCAAGGATACGCCGTGGTGTTCACCAATCCCCGAGGAAGCATGGGATACGGACAGGAGTTTGCCAATGGGGTGCGGTTACATTATGGAGAAAAGGATGCACAGGACGTGTTGAACGGCCTGGACGCGGCCCTGCAAAAGTTTGATTTTCTTGACGGGGCTCGAGTGGCACTGACGGGAGGCAGTTACGGTGGCTTTATGACCAACTGGCTGGTGGGGCAGACAAAACGCTTTTTTGCAGCGGTCTCTCAACGTTCGATTTCCAACTGGATTTCCTTCTATGGGGTGAGTGATATTGGCCCCTTGTTTGTAGAGTCCCAATTGGGTGGAGATGTGGTTCATGATTTTGAACGGCTGTGGGAGATGTCCCCTCTCGCTCATATTGATACTATCGAAACTCCGTTGTTGCTGGTTCACTCAGAACAGGACCTGCGTTGTCCGATAGAACAAGCGGAACAGATGTATACCGCCCTAAAACGTTTGGGGCGGGAGGTGCAGTTGCTACGGATTCCCAATGCCAGCCATGGTTTATCCCGAAATGGCAAGCCAAGCTTGCGTTTGACGAGATTGCATGGGATATTCGAGTATATAGACGAACGCTTGCCCGTGGACTGACGGACCCTTTGGCGAGACCGGCAGACCTGGGGTGATTCACATCCTACACCCTAGCTGCATAGAGGTGAATTTGTGTGGCAAAACGGCATAAAAAATCCCAATTTCCTCACAGAGGTCAAGCAAGTTGGGAGCGGGACAAACCCGCGGAGGCGTATGATCCGGTGTCAGTGCAAGCGAATCGGCAGAGGGACAAGGTCAATGGGTTGACAGAGGGGCCTCCCGAGTTGGCGGAGTTTCTCAATGACGATTTGCGCAGGCAATTGGTTGCCCTAAAGGCTACCATGGTTGCGGAACAAGAACAGAAAGAACAGCGAGTGCGCCAAGCGTTGTTAGGGAATACCACCAGTGATGCGGCTTTCAATCGCGCTGGTTCTGCGGGGAGTGGAAAGTCTCGTGGGACGAGTGCACAGGTTGAGCAACAGAAGGATGAGGAAGTGAGTTTTGCTGAAATGCTCAATCCTGACATCGAGGGCGAGGCAACCTTTGCGGACTTGTTGGCCTCCTCGAAGTTGGACTGGCGAACTTTTAAAGATCAAGATTTCACTGGAGAGCCAAGGGGGAACAAGTCATGAAAACGGGTCAAAAGTCACTGGATACTCGCCTCGTGCATCCACCGGACAGTCAGGGAGAAGGTCGTCTTTTGGGGGCGGTTGCCCCGCCGGTTTTTCTGACTTCAACATTTGTCTTTGATTCTGCGGAACAGGGTGGAGCTCGCTTCGCCGGGCAGGAGCCCGGGTATGTCTATTCGCGTCTGGCAAATCCCACGGTGGGATTGCTGGAACAAGCCGTAGCCGATGCGGAAGGGGCGCAGTCCGGTTTGGCTTTTGCCAGTGGCATGGCGGCTATTTCCTCTGTGTTGGTACAGTTGTTGCGTTCCGGGGACCACGTCTTGGTTTCTCGGGGTGTCTATGGGGGCACCTTTGCCCTGCTGGAGTTGTTGACGGAGAAGTTTGGGATTCATCACACCTTTGCCCATTTGACAGATGAAAATGCTGTTTTACAGGCATGGCAGGAGCAGACAAGGCTAATTTATGTGGAGACCCCGGTCAACCCCACCATGGAACTAGTGGACATTGCGGCTTGCGCACGGGTGGCTCATGAGCATGGTGCCTTGTTGGTGGTGGATAACACGTTTGCCACACCAGTCTTGCAACGGCCCTTGGAATTGGGAGCCGACGTGGTGATTCACAGTGCTACGAAGTACCTGGGAGGACATGGAGACGTCATTTTGGGACTGGCGGCTGGGACCACCGAATGGATGAGTCAAATCCGTCTTAATGCCCTGAAGGATTTTGGTGGCATCACCAGTCCATTTGACGCCTGGATGGTGTTGCGAGGGATGAAAACCTTGGCAGTGCGTGTGCGTCGGCACACAGAGTCGGCTCATGAGATTGCCATTCGACTGCAAAAACACCCCCAAGTGGCAGAAGTGTACTATCCGGGATTGCCTGATTTTCCTCAGCGGGCTCTCTACCGCCAACAGATGCACGGCGGGGGTGGAATGGTTAGCTTTGTCATACGTGGCGGCGCGGAGACCGGCGTACAGTTTATGGATCGCCTGGAATTGTGTGAACGAGCCGTATCTCTTGGGGAGGTTCATACTTTAGTGGAACATCCCACAAGTATGACCCATGCAGGTGTTCCTCCCGAAATAAGAGAGGAAATGGGAATTAGTGCTGGTCTCATTCGAATTTCTGTGGGATTGGAAGATGTGGAAGATATCTGGGCAGACTTGGAACAGGCCCTCAAGTCAAGTACATGAAAAATACATTATTATCCATACGATTTACGTGGGGCGGCCGCATTCCGGTCGCCCCTTTGATTCGTTAAAGTGATGACGAAATGGAGTGAGGGTATGAGCATCCACACACAAACTGCAGCCGTACAACAGGTAGTCTTGGATGGAGAAAGTCTAACTCTGGAAAATTTATGGGCTCTGACTCGGGAAGGGGTTCATTGCCATTTGTCACAATCCGCATGGCAAAAAGTGGCCGACAGTCGGCAGAGAATTGAACAGGTTCTCGCCGCAGGTGGACGGGTATACGGAGTGACCACCGGATTTGGCAAGTTGAGCGATGTTTCTATTGCTGCGAACGATATCCGCAAACTGCAGATCAATTTGCTGCGTTCTCACGCCATGGGAGTTGGCAAGCCTTGGCCCACAGAAGTGGTGAGAGCCATGTTGGTGTTGCGCGCCAATGCGCTCGCCAAAGGGTATTCAGGAGTACGTCCGGAAACCTTAAATTTGCTTTTGGAACTGGTCAATCGTCACGTTCATCCCGAGATTCCGGAGAAAGGCTCTCTGGGGGCGAGTGGGGATCTGGTTCCGCTGGCTCACATGGCCTTGGTTTTGGTGGGAGAGGGGCAGGCAGAGTACCAAGGAGTCCTCATGGCAGGGAAGGAGGCCTTGACGGCGGCAGGATTGCAGCCCGTGACCTTGGAGGCCAAGGAAGGGTTGGCTCTGATTAATGGCACCCAGGCCATGACCGCTGTGGGTGCCCTGGCCGCCTATGAGGCCGTGCAACTGGGGATGGCTGCCGAAGCGGCCGCCAGTTTGACCATGGAAGCCTTAGCTGGAATTATTGATGCTTTTGATCCGGAACTGCTCGCCACCCGTCCCTACCCAGAGCAACTTCAGGTGGGGGAACGAATGCGGCAGAACCTGGCAGGTAGCCGCAGAGTCACCCACCAGGGTGAACTGCGGGTTCAGGACGCCTATTCTCTGCGCTGTGTACCCCAGGTTCATGGAGCCTCATGGCAAACCGTTCGTGATGTTTTGAAGTGTTTGCATGTGGAGCTGAATTCGGCCACAGACAACCCGCTGGTGCTGGCGGACGGACGGGTTCTGTCCGGTGGACAGTTTCACGGAGAGCCCGTGGCTTTGGCCATGGACCAGTTGAAGGTGGCTGCAGCAGAATGGGCAAGCATCAGTGAGCGCCGAGTTGAGCGTTTGGTGAATCCGCAATTGAGCGGATTGCCAGCTTTTTTGGCCAACCACCCGGGATTGGAATCTGGTTTGATGATAGTCCAATACGTGGCCGCCGCCTTGGTATCCGAGAACAAGGTCTTAGCTCATCCGGCGAGCGTGGATTCGATTCCTTCTTCCGCGAATCAGGAGGACCATGTCAGCATGGGAACCATCGGGGCACGCCAGGCTCGGGAAATTGTACACAACGCATTGCGCGTGGTGGCCATCGAGTGGATTGCGGCCGCCCAAGCCATTTGGGTGCAAGGAGCGGATGACGAAGTCTCCCCGGTCAGTCGGCGGCGACTGCAATGGTTGCGAAAAATGGTACCGCCTATAGAGCAGGACACGTCGCTGGGCGATAAGATAGAGCAGGTTGCCCATGCCTTTGTAGAAGATGGGGATTGGCGATGAACTTTCGTTTAATCACTGTTCTCATCCTGTTTTCGGTTTTGCATGGATTTACTGTTGCGTCGACGTGTCGCCACGGATTCCTTGGGCAGGGATGACCGTATTCCGTCGTTTACGGGTTCAATATCCCGGTCCGAGGTCTCCGTGCCCTTGGCGGAGACCTCGGTGGACTTAAGGAATGTCGATAAGTCTGGACCGCCACGGTCTGCTGAAGAAGTTCCTTCTCGAGGCACCGCTTTGGCAATTTCCTCAACATTCAAGGCGTGACCTAAAGCGGTGGGATCTATTCCCAGGGACTGTCCTGCGGCTTGCAGGCTGAGATTTTGTGTCAAGGCGTGTTTGACCACCTTGGCGGCTGTTTCATAACCCACGACTGTGTTGAGAGCGGTGGCCAAAGATAGGGTGTTTTCCGCATAGGTTCGACACGCATCGACATGAGCCTGAATCCCTATTATGCACTTATCGGTCAGGGCCCGGCTGGCTGTGGACAAAATTGCAATCTCATGTAAAAAATTTGCTGCCATGACCGGCATCATGACGTTCAACTCCAGTTGTCCTGCTCCCCCGGCCTGAGCCACCGTCAGGTCACAACCCTGTACCTGGTAGGCTACCATGTTCATCATTTCTGGCAGGACTGGATTGACCTTGCCGGGCATGATGGAGGAACCTGGCTGGATGATGGGCAATTCAATTTCTGCCAACCCGGTGCGGGGTCCCGAGGACAAAAGACGCAGGTCATTGGCAATCCTTTGCAGGGACAAGGCCAGGTTGCGCAGAACGCCACTGACGAGCACGACTTCATCCGGATTTTGATTGAATGTAAAGGGGTTGGCTGGCAACTGGTAGTTTTGGCTAGTGTAGCTTGCAATGTACGCAACAGCACGGGCGGCAAAACCTGGGTTTGCATTGATGCCGGTTCCGATGGCGTTTCCGCCCAATCCAATATACAGCAAGTTGGCGGCTGCCTGTTCCAGCCAGTAGCGATGGCGCCGAATGTTGTCCGCCCAGGCGAAAAATTCATCTCCCAGGTACATGGGTACGGCATCCTGCAGGTGAGTTCGTCCTGCCTTAACCACACTGGCAAACGCCTGACCGCGCTCTCGCAGGGCCTGTTCCAGTTGTTGGAGTGCCGGGTCCAAATGATGAGTCAACAGGTCCATACCCGCAATTTGCATGGCCACGTGGATAGTGTCATTGGTGGATTGAGACTTATTCACGTCGTCGTTGGGGTGGACAAGGGTATAATCCCCACGGTCTCCTGACAACAACTCGGCGGCACGCGAGGCAATCACTTCATTGGCATTCATATTTTGTGAGGTGCCCGCTCCCGCTTGATAAATGTCCACGGAAAACCAAGGATCAAATTTTCCCGACATGACCTCCTCTGCGGCCTGACTGATGGCCTGGGCTTTCCTCGCATCCAGCACACCCAGGTCCGCGTGGGCCTTGGCGGCCGCCCATTTAATGAGAGCTTGGGCACGGACAAAGGCGGGAGGCAGGTGCAGACCACTGATGGGAAAGTTTTCTAAAGCGCGAGCAGTTTGAGCTCCATAATAGGCGTCGGCGGGAATCTGCAGGTCTCCCAGGGAGTCGTGGGCGATTCGATAACGTTCCGGCATCGTTGCAACCTCCTTCATTGTTAAGGCTCAGTGTGCACTCTAACAGTATGACCCAGAAGTCCCAAGAGTAGAAATGCAAATCTGAAAATCTCTCTTCAGACACGGGATGGATTTTAGCTTCAGTAGCACCGTGTAAGGAAAACTTTCGGAACAATGCAAAGGCAACTTTCACTGCGGCTCGTGGTATAGTGACAGTAACGCTCTGAGGACAGGGGAAAACTTGGCCCTTTTCGGGGATTCTCACGGATTGCATTGAATGGCATGAGGGTCTATTAAAATTATCAAATCGATTGGGTGGATGGATATGACCTCAGTGCATCAGGAGGGTTCTGATTTGCTGCAGTCTTTGCGGCAATTGGCAAAGTTGCCAGCGCACTCACCCACTTTGGGTCAGCCGATGCGTCCTGCGGCCACTCTGTTATTGGTGCGTGACGGTCCTGCGGGTGACGGTCTGCAAGTGATGGCACTACAACGAGCCAGTTCCCTGCGGTCTTTCGCAGGTTTTTGCGCTTTTCCCGGGGGCAAGTTGGCATCGGTAGATTGGAAATTGGCTGAAACCGCCTGTCGGGGTGAAGTGGAGGCAGCTGCAGCCACAGTGGCAGAAGCCCCCTATGCGGTGGCGGCAATCCGGGAAACGGCAGAAGAGATTGGCTGGTTGGTGGCAGTTTCAACGGTGGAAGGGGATAGGGCGGACCGTTTTCTCAGTCTGGATGAGCAAAGGCTACTGCTATCTAATGAGCAAACCTTGCCAAAACTGTTGCAAACAGGTCGAATGCTTATTGACTTGCATCGGTTACGGTTTGTGGGCCGATGGGTGGGGCCTCATGGCCAGCCTGCAGTATTTGATACTCGGTTTTACATTGCTTTTTGGCGTGGTGAGGATGGAATACCACGGGTGATGGCCGAGGAGACCGCGGCGGCTCGCTGGATTGCCCCACATCGTTTGGTGGCCGCCATTGGCGAGGGACGGTTGCAGGCAGCTGCTCCCACTTTGGCGATGCTGGAGGGGCTCAGTCAATATTCAGACGCGAGTCGTTGCGCCGTTACTCTGTCCGTTCCAGATCCCAGTTTGGCAGGACCTCAGACGGTCTGACAGGAAAGAAAGGGTGGGCGAAATGGCACAAGTCATAGCGGCTCCGAAGGGCAAGCGCTGGATTGGTTTGTCAGCAGATGAAAATCTCACCCAGCGTTTGGCTCGGGATTTGAACATTCATCCCTTAGTGGCGCGAGTGATGGTAGCCAGGGGATGGACGGATTCGGAAGATGCCGCGAGTTTTTTGCAGCTTGACCGCTCCGCGTTGGCCAATCCTTTGGAGATGCATGATATGGCGGTGGCTGTGGCGCGGATTCACAAGGCGGTGGCCGAGAAAGAAAGGGTTCTGATTTACGGGGACTACGACGTGGATGGTACATGTGCGACCGCCATTATGGTGAAAACCCTGCGCAGACTGGGATTGGACCCGGAGTGGTTTGTTCCTTCTCGTTTTCGTCACGGCTACGGATTGCATCCCCACGTGGTGGAACAGGTCCATACCGAGGGTGTTTCTTTAATCATCACGGTGGATACAGGCATCACGGGGTACCAAGCGTTGGCTCGTGCACGAGAATTGCAGTTGGATGTTGTGATCACGGATCATCACCAGATGTCAGAAATGCCGGATGCGACCGCTGTGGTCCATCCGGATCATCCCCAGGGACGATATCCCTTTCCACATCTTTGCGGGGCGGGGGTGGCTTTTCAATTGGCTCGGGCCGTGTTGGGAGGTTTCCCAGAGGATCTGGTGGAATTGGCTGCAGTCGCCACCCTGGCGGACCAGGTCCCCTTGCTTGGCGAAAATCGGGCACTGGTGCGGGAAGGGTTGACTCATTTGCGCCGGGCGCCGGGGCTGGCCATGGCAAGTCTGCTGCGGGTCTCCGGGATTGTTCCCGCTCGGGTGGACGAAACGGCATTGGCGTACTCCGTAGCTCCTCGTATGAATGCGGTGGGTAGGTTGGAAGATGCCCATTTGGTGGTGGAACTGTTGCTGGCGGAAGAACCTAATGCTGCGGGTCACTTGGCACATCGGGTGAACAGCTATAATCAGCGTAGGCAGAACTTGCAAGCAGTTGTAGAACAAGATGCGTTGGCACAAATTACACAGCATCCGGAATGGCTTTTGCAACCGGGCCTAGTGGTGTCTGGCCAGGATTGGCATGAAGGAGTCATCGGAATTGTCGCCGGGAAGTTGGCGAGTCGATTTCATCGTCCCACGCTGTGCATTGGTGTACAGGGTGGGGTGGCAAAGGGGTCAGGACGGAGCATTACAAATTTTGATTTGTATCAGGTGCTCGCCGAGGTGCAGCAGAAAAACGAAATTTTCACCGCATTTGGCGGACATCAAGCGGCCGTTGGATTTAGTCTGGCGACGGCGGACCTGGAGGTTTTACAAACGCAGTTTTTACTAGCGACATCCCGCCGTTTGTATGGGGCAGATGAATTAAGCCAACGGAACTGCGATGCCCCCTTACGTCTTGAAGAAGTTTCGCCGGAGTTGCTGCATGACTTGCAAAAGTTGGCTCCCTTTGGTCAGGGCAATGCTCAACCAGCGTGGTTTGTGCGGGAAGCTGTGGTCACGGATGTTCACACCATGGGTAAGGCGAACCAACACTTGAAGGCTTGGGTGAAAACGGGTGAGAGTCCCGTGCATCCGCTGGTGGCATTTGGTTATGGGGATAATCTGGCGGCGTTTTCTCCAGGGAGCCGACGTCACCTTGTGGTTGCTCTAGAGGAAAACGATTGGCAGGGGAAGGTCAGCTTGCAACTGCGTTTGCTGGATTGGAAGTAATGGTTCTCGCTTGACTTCTCCCCACGAATAAATCCCTTAGCATGACCCATATCTCGAAAGAACGGTCTTATGGTCACAATTCCCTTGATGCTCATCTGCCTCGGAGCCGCTCATGCAATAGCCGCTCATGCCGCTGATGGCGGCAACAACAGGGGAGAGAGGGGCGACGACGTGGCAATGCGCTGGGGAGTTCTGACCCCTTTCCGGACAACCTCTTAAAGCCCGACTTTAGCCTCTTTTCGGATTTCATAAGACCTATAATGGCCCTTAATGGGGGTCTCGGGTCTTTTTATCCCCAAATTTCGAGCCAAAATGGAGCAATAGGCACTAAAGTGAGACCGCCGATTCAATCTGCAAGCGAATCACAGGGAACTCGATGGGATGGTGAACGACTTGCGGCCACCATCAGTGTATGACTTGCAGAAGAAACTCTCTATATCTGGTTCATGTCCTACGAAACCTAGTGAATCGACGGTCTGAGACTGCTGATGTGTGTTGAGTGTTCATGAGCTAAGTCTACAAAAAAGTCAGGGCATGTGTGCAGCACTATTTTAAGGCACTTATCAAATGCGCCGTAAAACCCTTTGCTTTAGCAATAGGGATATAAGGCGTTCGCCGTGAGGCGAATCTTTTCTATTTACACACGGAAGGAGTGCTCGGCTTTCTACGTTTCAGAGTGAGCAAAAGCTTTACTGGCGGCCACCGCTCTGCGCCATCCACTGTATAGAACTTGGCGTTGGTTGTCGTCCATTCGCGGTACAAAACTCTGTTCTACACGCCAGTTTTGCGCAATTTCTTTTGGGTGGTGCCAAAATCCCACCGTCAATCCGGTCAGATAGGCAACACCGCGGGCGGTGCTCTCCAATATCTCCGGACGTTCCACTGGAACGCCCAGCAGATCTGCCTGAAACTGCATAAGAAAGTCGTTGGCTGCGGCCCCACCGTCGACGCGCAAGGTGTGCAACTGGATTCTCGCATCCGCTTCCATGGCGGCCAACACGTCTCGTGTCTGATAGGCTAAGCTTTCCAAGGTGGCACGGACAATGTGACTCTTATGGGTTCCTCGCGTGATGCCCAACACGGCCCCTCTGGCCGCAGAATCCCAGTGAGGTGCCCCTAACCCCACAAAGGCAGGCACCACGTACACGCCATCCGTGGAGGCGACAGTACGCGCCAAGGTTTCGCTTTCGGCCGCCGTCTGAATCATTTCTAGGCCATCGCGCAACCATTGAATGGCAGACCCGGCGACAAACACGCTGCCTTCAAGGGCGTATTCCACTTGGTCGCCTACTTGCCAAGCAATGGTGGTCAACAGTCCCTGACTGGAAGAAACGGGTGTTTTGCCGGTATTCATCAACAGGAAGCAGCCTGTACCGTAAGTATTCTTGGCCATACCTGGACTGAAACAGGCCTGACCAAACAGGGCCGCCTGTTGGTCACCGGCAATGCCCGCAATGGGCACGGAGCGGCCAAAGAACACTTGGGGATTGGTAAAACCGTGAATTGCTGCCGAGGGGCGAACCTGGGGCAAGAGAGTCGCAGGAATGTTGAGGGCCGACAAAAGTTCCTGGTCCCAAGTCAACGTGTGAATATTGTACAGCAAGGTACGGGAGGCGTTGGTGACATCCGTGCCGTGTACCGTGCCACCGGAGAGTTGCCATAGTAGCCATGAATCGACGGTGCCAAACAGCAATTCACCCTGTTGTGCTCGGAGCTTTGCATCAGGGACGGTATCGAGAATCCACTGAACCTTGCTGGCGGAAAAATAAGGGTCAATACGCAGTCCGGTTTTTTGTCGAATCATGGACTCCAGTCCTTGTTGGCGCAGGTCATCACAAAGGTCAGCGGTCTGTCTGGACTGCCAGACAAGGGCGTTGTAAATGGGTTGGCCGGTTTTGCGGTCCCACACCAGGGTGGTTTCGCGCTGATTGGTGATGCCGATAGCCACCACTTGGTCTGCTTGCACGTGGGATTTAGCCAGTACTTGTGTCATCACGTGTTGCACAGAGTCCCACAACTCCATTGGATTGTGCTCCACCCAACCCGGTTGAGGAAAGTATTGAGGAAATTCTTTTTGCGCGATGGAACGGATATTGCCATCTCGGTCAAACAACAGTGCCCTACTGCTGGTTGTGCCTTGGTCGATGGCCAGAATAAATTTCTCCTGGGGCAAAAGATTCATCTCCTTTCAATTTACAGCAGATGCTCATGGGGGCTGACCCGATGAGGTTGCATTGAAACGCAGGAAATCACCGTCAAAACATTCTCTGTCCGCTCATTGGTTCCTGCTTGACTACCATAGGGGGGTATGGTATTATAGTGGAGTGAGAGAAAAGTCCCTACACCCGCGTGGGTAACAACGAGGTGAGACATGTGGAAGATATCAAGGTCACGGCTACTACAACGCATGGTCACAGTTACGGTTCTTATAAGGATGACTTGCAAGCCCGACTGAAACGAATTGAAGGTCAGGTACGAGGAATTCAAAAGATGATTGACAACGACCGCTACTGTGTGGACATTCTCGTCCAGTTGGCTGCGGTGAAGAGCGCTTTACAGCAAGTGGCTCTCACGCTGCTGGAGTCCCATACCCGGGGCTGTGTGGTGGATGCCATCACTCATCATGAAGGGGCAGAAGAGAAGATTGATGAGTTAATGGAGGTAATCCGTCGCTTTACGAAGTCGTAAGAAGTTGAATTAGATTTGGAGGAATGAACATGGGGAAACAGGTTGAAGTCACACTCCCGGTGGAAGGTATGACCTGTGCGGCTTGTTCAGCAAGGATAGAAAAAAATGTTGCCAAGTTGGCTGGAGTGGAAAGTATTCACGTCAATCTGGCTTCCGAGCGAGCACGTGTGGTGTTGGATGAACAGACCTCCTGGCAGGATGTGGTGCAAAAGATTGAAAAGACCGGCTACAAGGTTCCCACTTCTCGCGGCGAGTTTAATATCACCGGTATGACCTGTGCGGCATGCGTGGCAAGAATTGAAAAAGTGGTGGGTCGTCTGCCGGGAGTAGCGTCCATCCAAGTCAATCTTGGCACAGAAAAGGCAGCCGTAGAGTTCGTGCCCGGAGTGGCGGATGAACAGACCATCATCGCTGCAGTAGAGAAAGCGGGATATGGAGCGTCACAGGCCTCGCCAGCACAGGCTGAACAGGAGCAAGAAAAGAAACGTCAAATTTATCATCGGGACATCATGAAATGGGTGTTTTCGGCGGTGCTCACGCTGCCCCTGGTGGTGCAGATGTTTATCATGCTGGCGGGAGGGCCAAAACTTTTGCCCAACTGGGTAGCCTGGGTGCTAGCGACGCCGGTACAGTTTTATATCGGCTGGAGGTTCTACATCGCGGCTTACCACTCTCTGCGGGGAGGAGCCGCGAACATGGACGTGTTGGTCTCCCTGGGGACGTCTGTCGCCTATGTTTACAGCGCTGTATTGACCATGTTGGGACACCCGGACGTGTACTTTGACAGTTCGTCCACGGTTATCACTTTAATTTTTCTTGGCAAGTTATTGGAGGCCAAAGCAAAGTCTCGCTCGGGTGCGGCTCTGGCGGCCCTGGCCAAACTGGGAGCGAAAACCGCTCACTTGTTGCGGAACGGTGAAGAGGTTGACGTGTCGGTGGATCAGTTGCATCCTGGTGATTGGGTCCGAGTTCGGGCGGGTGAGAAGGTTCCCAGCGATGGCGTGATTGTGGAGGGAGTGTCGGCGCTGGACCAATCGTTCCTGACGGGAGAGTCCATCCCGGTAGTCAAGGGTGTGGGGGACGAGGTGGTGGGTGCCGCGGTCAACCAAAATCAGTCTATAGTGGTTCAAATTACCAAGGTTGGTGCGGATACAGCCCTAGCTCAGGTCATGCGCCTAGTGGATCAGGCCCAGAGTTCAAAGGCTCCGGTGCAGCGCTTGGCAGACAAAATCAGTGGTATTTTCGTTCCTTCGGTGATGGGTGTGGCTCTGGTTACGTTCCTGATTTGGGGCTTCATTGGAGGCAACTGGAACCCGGCTCTGATGGCTGCTGTGGCGGTGTTGGTCATTGCCTGTCCGTGTTCTCTGGGATTGGCGACACCTACGGCCATCATGGTGGGAACAGGGGTGGGAGCGGAGTCTGGGATTCTGCTCAAGGGCGGCGAGGTATTGGAATTGGCAGAAAAAATTAACACGGTGGTGTTTGATAAGACAGGCACTCTGACCACTGGTAAGCCGCAGGTTACGGATGTGTGGGTTGCACCAGAAGTGTCAGAAACCGAGGTTTTGCTGGCGGCTACTGCAGTGGAAGCCCAAAGTGAACACCCTTTGGCCAGTGCGGTCGTGGCATACGCTCGAGCGAAAGGGGTGCACTGGCCCGACGCTACACAGGTAAACACTCTGCCTGGTAAGGGAATTGAGGGCAGGATTGGGGAAGGGGTTGTCCGTGTCGGCAATTCTCGCTGGATAGCGGAACTGGGTTTGTCTGAGTCCGTGAACCCGGCGGTGTCAACCATCGGGCAATACGGCGCCGTAGCCCTGGCGAGGGAGTCAGTCAACGAGGTCGAGATTTTGCCTTGGTTCCAAACAATTGAACAATGGGAGTCGGCCGGAAAAACGGCGGTCTTGGTGGCGGATGCAAGTCGGGTGGTGGGAGCTCTGGCCATTGCTGATACCCTACGGGAAGATGCAATCAGGACCGTGTCCACACTGCAGAAGATGGGGGTGCGTGTGGTTCTCCTCACCGGCGACAATCGACGGACTGCGGAGACAGTGGCTAGAACTGCCGGAATAGAACAGGTCTTGTCAGAAGTTCTTCCTGCGGACAAGGCAGCAGAGGTGTCTCGCCTCAAGGAAACGGGGCGAGTGGTGGCCATGGTGGGAGATGGGGTCAATGATGCTCCGGCCTTGGCATCGGCAGATGTGGGCATGGCCATGGGGAATGGCACAGATGTAGCCATTGAGGCGGCTGGAATAGTCTTGCTCAAACCGGGCACTTACACTGTTGTGGACGCCATTGTCCTTTCAAAGGCCACCATGCGCAAGATCCGACAAAATTTGTTTTGGGCCTTCTTTTACAATGTGCTTGGAGTTCCCTTGGCTGCTCTGGGAATTCTCAGTCCCATTATTGCGGGTGCCGCCATGGCCATGAGTTCCGTCAGTGTGGTCTCCAATAGCCTACTGTTGCGCAGGGTTACTCGGAACTTGGGTGCTCACATTAAGTCTGCGGCTTGACCGGAGAACACTGGGCAGTGAAGGGAGGTGAAAACATGGAGACGAGAGTGTTGAAGGTGAATGGCATGACCTGCCAGCACTGCAAACGGGCTGTGGAAGGCGCTCTGCAGGACTTGCCGGGTGTGACCAAGGCTGTGGTGGACCTGGACAAGGGAGAGGTTACAGTAGATTTCAGTCAATCGGTAGCGCAGGATGCATTGGCAGCGGCTATTGATGAGGCTGGCTATGAACTGGTATCTTAAAGTGCGTGTCCGAAAAGGGGTTAGACCGCCATGCCGCTGTTAGCGGCACCAACAGGGGATGTAAATCCACGCAATTGTATTTACTGAGATAAGAGGCCGGCTCAACATTCCCACTAGATCTGCTCCCCAGTGGGGAGCGTTTAGACCGGGCGGGAGCACCGTGTCGTACGTTTTCGGACCGTGCAGGAGTCTTTGAGGACGACGAAGGAACCCCCCAAAATTTATCCATGGGGAGCGAAGTCAAGGGTGGTGGATCTGCGGATCTACCGCCTTTTTGTTTGTGTGAATAAATTCTCATGCCGCTGATAGCGGCACCAACAAGGAATGTAAATCCACGCAATTGTATTTACTGGATAGACCGCCATGCCGCTGTTAGCGGCACCAACAAGGGATGTAAATCCACGTTATTGTATTTACTGGTTAGAGTTGCGAAAACCAGTCCATGAAGGGTACAGTCATGAATAGTCGGAAGATAGGAAGGATGAGCGAGGCTTGACTTTGGCGCAGGCAGACGACGGTTTGCTTTCTGTGGCTCTAACGGCGGCCGTAGAGGCTGGAGACCATTTTCAGGTTCGTATTGATGCGGTGAAAGACGTAAAGACGAAATCTTCTCCAGCAGACCTGGTGACCAACGTGGACCCCGAGTGTGAAGCCATGATTCGCCGACGAGTGCACGCGGCCTTTCCGCATCACATTTTGCTGGGGGAAGAAGGGATTCCACCTGGGGCTGCTGCTTCCGTGGCGGCCACCGCAAGTGCCGCTGCGGCAGACCATCTATGGATTGTCGATCCCTTGGATGGGACCACAAACTTTGTCCATAGCATGCCCTTATCGGTGGTTTCCATCGCTTACGCCTACCGTGGCGTGGTGCAAGTGGGTGTGGTGTTTGATCCGTATCATGATGAGGTATTTTTTGCCCGCCGCGGTCAAGGAGCTTATCGGGCACGTCGTCAGCAGGCACTGGCTTGGAGCGCACGTTTTTTGCCTGGGACTGCGAATCTGCTGTCGGGTGCGGCAAGCAGTCAGGAGAGAAATTCTCGGCGGGGAATACCTCAGAGCGAAAAAGGACAGGACTCAGACCTGTGGGTACCCGGTTTGCAGGCATCCGAAATGGCGACTGACGACAAGGGCTTTTCCCCCTTGCCTGGGGATGCCATTCAGGTGTCCCAAGCTTGTGAGATTCGTCAGGCCATAGTCGCCAGTGGGTTTCCCGCTCGCGGGAGACAGGCCAAGGAGCGTACAGAAGCGGGATTAAAGGTGGTTGCCCGGGCTCGCCATGTACGCGCCTTGGGTGCGGCGGCCTTGCATCTAGCCTGGGTGGCCAGTGGTCGCCTTGATGGGTTTTGGGAATACGATTTGAACGCTTGGGACGTGGCTGCAGGCATGCTGTTGGTGCAAGAGGCCGGTGGACAGGCCACCGCAGTGGGCGGCGGACCTTACAGTCTGCAGGTGCGGGATGTGCGCGTCGCTTGTACCGTGAATCTGGGGGAGGAACTGGACAGTGCACTCATTCTGTAGATAGACCCTCATGCCGCTGATAGCGGCACCGATAGGAAATGGAAAACCACGCAATTGTATTTATGGAACAGGTGTTCATTTTGCAAGCAGGGGCAAATCCGAGTGAAGGAGCGGGTATGACCATGGGGAAATCCAGACAAGACAAGCAATTGTCAACACATATCCATAGACCCAATGACGATGGAACGGTCAGAGAGCAGGTCAAGGCGAAGGCGGTTAAGCTTGCAGGCCTGCCCATTTATCGGGATAGACCAGTGGCACTGTTGACAGACTTGTATCAGTTGACCATGATGTATGGTCAGTTCAAAAATGGGCAACACCAGCGGCGCGTGGTTTTCGATATGTTTTTTCGCAACAACCCTTGTGGAAATGGCTACACCATCGCGGCTGGATTGGAGCAGGTGGTTTGGTACATTGAACGGCTTCATTTTAGTGATGAGGACATCGGTTATTTGCGGGGACTGAGGTTGTTTTCAGAGGAATTTCTACAAGTCTTGCGGCACTTTCATTTTTCCGGAAATATTGATGCGGTGCCAGAGGGAACATTGGTTTTTCCCAATGAACCTTTGTTGCGAATAGAGGGACCTGTTTTTGAGGTGCAACTGGTGGAGTCGGCCTTGTTATCTTTCGTGAATCATCAGAGCTTGATTGCAACGAAGGCCCAACGGGTGGTGGATGCCGCCGCGACGACGGGTAAAGGACACCCTGGTCCGGTGATTGAAATGGGATTGCGGCGGGCGCAGAACTTGGATGCGTCGGTGTTCGGCGCTCGCGCAGCTTTTATCGGTGGCTGTCAGGCCACCAGCAACGTGCTGGCCGGGCAAAGTTTTGGGATTCCTGTTTCTGGCACGCAGGGGCACAGTTGGGTGCAGAGTTTTCCCGACGAACTGACGGCCTTTCGGGCTTTTGCCCAAGCCTTCCCCGACAATGTGATTCTTGTGGTGGATACGTACGACGTACTGCACAGCGGCGTGCCCAATGCCATCACCGTGGGTCATGAACTTGCAGCCCAAGGCCGTAACCTTAAAGGGATACGCATTGACAGTGGGGATTTGGCTTATTTATCAAAAAAGGCTCGTAAGATGTTGGACCAAGCGGGTCTGCCCGATGTGGGAATTGTGGCATCGTCTGATTTAGACGAGTGGACCATTCGGGATTTAATCATTCAGGGAGCGGAAATCACCGCCTGGGGTGTCGGTACGCACCTGATTACCAGTTACGATTGCCCAGCTCTGGGGTGTGTGTATAAACTGGCTGCTCAGGAAGAGGCGGGCGTACTGCAACCGAAGATAAAGGTTTCGGAAAATGCCAGTAAGGTGACCAATCCAGGCAAGAAAAAGGTGTTGCGTTTTTATGTCGATGATCAGGCATCGGCAGACATGATTTGTTTAGAAGACGAACAATTCCATCCCTCCCAACCATTGGAGTTGTTTGACGCTGTGCACACATATAAACGCAAGGTCATCCGCAACTATGAACTTGAAGAATTGTTGGTCCCTGTGTATGTTCAAGGAGAGTTGGTGTATGAGCTACCGGATTTGGCAGAGATTCGTGCCAGGGTAGAGAGAGGGCTGTCCCGGTTTGCCCCCGAGGTGCTGCGGCACACCAATCCGTACATTTATCATGTGGACCTGTCCCGGTCACTGTGGGATTTGAAAAATGATTTGATTCACGCCTTGCGCCCCACCACTTAGAGTTAATATGAGGGGGATTGTTATGAAGGTCATTCGCATCACACCGCGAGGGTATTGTTACGGGGTGGTGGATGCCATGGTTTTGGCTCGGCAGGCCGCAGAGAACTCAGCCCTGCCCCGCCCCATCTACATCCTGGGAATGATTGTGCATAATCAACATGTGGTGGAGGCATTTCATCGTCTGGGTGTCCTGACCCTTGATGGGGCGAATAGGCTGGCTCTGTTGGAACAAGTTCAGCAGGGAACGGTCATTTTTACCGCCCATGGCGTTGCCCCGGAGGTGGTTCGACGGGCGAAAGAACGGGGACTCACGGTGTTGGATGCCACCTGTCCAGATGTTACCAAGACCCATGACTTGATTCGTGATCACGTGAGACAGGGTTACGAAATTGTTTACATTGGCAAGAAGGGACATCCCGAGCCGGAAGGAGCCATGGGGGTGGCCCCAGGTCATGTGCACCTGGTGGAGAAAGAGTCGGATGTGGAGGCACTCCATCTGAACACGAATAAGATTGCCATCACCAACCAAACCACCATGAGTCAGTGGGACACGGCGGAGTTGATGGAAGCGGTGCAGCAAAAGTATCCGCAGGCCTTGGTTTACAATGAAATTTGTATGGCGACGCAGACTCGGCAACAGGCGGTGGCGGAACAGGCGAAAGGAGCTGACCTGTGCATTGTGGTGGGGGACCCGCGCAGTAACAATACCAATCGCTTGGCCCAAGTGGCCCAGGAAATTGCCCACACCCCTGCCCACCGAGTGGCCGACGTGGGGGAGATTGACCTGGCTTGGCTGCGTGAGGTGCAAACGGTGGCCGTGACTGCGGGTGCCTCGACGCCTACGGCCATTACGAAAGAAGTCATTACGTTTTTGGAGCACTATAATCCGGCAGACCCACAGACCTGGACACATGAACACCAGGCCAATCCAGACCGGCTATTACCCACCGATGGTCGGTGAGGGCCAAAGGAAGGAGCAGGAAAGGTGTTCTTCTCAGTATATGCGTTGTTGGCGGTACTGCTGATTCTGACAGTTCTATCAAGTTGGTTGCGAGGAAAGTTGTGGCGGCCCCTGTTTACGGTATTAGCCGTTCTGATGGGATTGGCTTTCTTCGCACTGCTTGGCTTTGTGGTGGGTTATCGGGTGGGAAATAGCGGTTTGCACCTCACTCATTTATTGTTTTGACCGATTACAGGAGCGTTTCGTACAAATTGGCGAACTGACGCGCCGTTTGTTCCCACGGGAACTGCAGGGCGCGTTTTTTTGCGCCTTCTCGAGCCTGTAAGTAGATTTGTGGATGTTCCAGCCAGAGTTTGAGGGCGTGCTCCCAACGGTGTGGGGACTGCGGTGGTGTCACCAATTGACCACAGGTTTCATCTACAATCTCCGGAATGCCCCCAATCCTTGAGGCAATGACGGGTAGCCCTGCCGCCATAGCTTCAATGTTGACTAAGCCAAATGCTTCCTTGGATTGAGATGGGCAAACCAAAGCGTGATGTTCCCATAGGTGTGCGGGTAACGCAAGGGGAGACAGGAATCCAGGACGGGTGATGCGCAGTCCCTCGGCGAGTTGGCGAACGGTTTCACCATAGGCCCGTTCCCAAGGGGGAGTACGGCCAATTATCGTCAGGTGAATCGGTTGTCTTTGCATCTGTAAGTGGCGCAGGGCCAAGAGTAGAACATGTATACCTTTTTGCGGAATGATGCGACCCACATAAACCAGGCGCAGAGGGGGTGGTGGAGCCAATGGAGTTGTGCTGGGAGCAAAACGAACCAGGTCCACACCCGGGTAGATGACGTGACCATTGGCCAACGGTGTGGATAGTCGGAGATGGCGGCTTACGGCGTGAGCTAAATAGTGGCTGTTAAATACCACCGCGGAAGTTTTACCCAGAACTTGACGAGCTCGGTCCGGATGGATGTGCTGAGGTCCAAGAAAGGTCAGGGAGTGCAGGTTGAGAACCACGGGAACTGTGGGGAGACGGCGTTGTACGGGTTCCACCAAATTAGGGCGATTGTCTATCTGCACCACATCGGGTCGGATGGACTGCAAGAGGCTGAAGACGCGGTGGCGATATGCCGAAGCAGGGGACAGAGAACGGGTCCGGGGGTAGTTTTGCAAACCTTGAGGAGAATGCAAGCACACCCGGAAATTTTCTCTAGGGCTGATGAGATGGACCTTCATATTGGGGCGATTTTTCAGAAGTTCGTAAAGGGCATACAAATAAATCTGTACCGAACCCCCACGCATTGGTGGAATGGGCAAATCTTCTGGAGCAACGAGGACAATTCGCACCGATAAGTCACCTCGCTTGGATTTGACGGAACTTCATCTGTATCACTGTATGCTCAGACACACCTCCTTTTCTCTTGTTCAAATCCAGCCGGTTTAAGCCCATTCCTCAACTCTCAGCCCAGCATAACTTATAGGCAATAGTATTTATTGGAATAGAGGTGCACAATGATGCTGGTAGCTGTAACAGGAGCAGACCCCAGTTGGGGAAGCAGGCGTCGGAAAATGGCATTCCTGGCACTGGCGGAAGGGGCTACCAAGATGGGCTTGTCTGTTCACGTGGTGATTCCCACCGTGCAACCCCTGCGGGATGGACGGTGGCTGGGCTGGTCTTGGCTAGGGAATTCCCATCATCCCTCATGGCGGTTGCAGAGGGTGAAGGTGTCGTCCCGGCACAATGTGCTTTTCGATGCCATGTACTTGGCAGACTTGCGCCGTTATCGTTATCCTTATCAACGTTTTATTACGCAGGCGCGTTCCCGGGGGTATGTGGTATTTAATGCTCTCTTACCTCACAAGGATGGGATATACGATTGGCTGGCTGCGCATCCAGATTTGCAGCATTACCTGCCCGCCACCTGGCGCTTGTTGGATTCGCACCAAGTAGAACAGGCCCTGTCTCACTACTCGCGGCTATGGTTGAAGCCAGTGTACGGTTCCGGTGGAAGACACATGGTTTATCTAGAAAATACGGGTAACCAGATGTGGCACTTGACCGGGGAACGGTTTTACGGGAGTCGCCTGGATAGTCTGTTGGAGCGAGGGGATTTATCCCGCTGGCTATTGCAGCTCCAACGGCGACGTCCCTACGTGTTGCAGGAAGACATTCCTTTGCTGCGCACGTCTGAGGGTAGCCGGGTGGATTTTCGCATCACTCTGGTACGTAACCAGAAAGGGTTTTGGCAAGTCATTGCCGTTACGGCGCGAACGGCTGCCCCTCAAGCTTTGCTCACGAATTTTCATGCCGGCGGTCAGGTCCGGTCCTTGACCCTCCTACACCCGGACAACTTTTCCTGGTTGGAGTCTCTGGGCATGGGCAGCAAAGACTTGTTGGACATGCGGGAATTGGGTGTGGCCGTAGCCAGTGAGTTGGAGGCGCACGAACCTCTTTTGGGCATACTCGGATTGGATGTGGGGCGTTCTCAACAGGGGGATTGGTACGTATATGATTGGAATGCACGCCCCGGAAGGGATATCTTGACCGATGAGGAATTGGTGGCTTGTATGGCCACCGTTGCTGGCTATGCCCACTACTTGCACCGAGGACTGGGGAGGTCTCGGGAACGAACGAAAATTACCCACACTTCCTATGAAATCTCGGAATCTGCCCATTGACGGGCCCATATTAAGCCCTGCAAGCGGGCGGACCAAGACCGACGCAAGGCAGGAAGCTCAGGTGCCGACTTACCTTGACGGAATTTATGCAAACCGTTCCAGGCTTCCCAGGGTAAATGTAGATAGGCCACCACCAGTTTGCGCTCTTCTGCCGAAAGTGGGTGCAACACCATATATCCACGAATAAAATTTTTCATGAAGTCTGGGCAAAATCCACACACATTCGCCAATGATTTGGCGAGTTCGACAGTTGGCATACCGGGGTGTGCGCGATCCCAGTCGAGTAATACCACTTCCGATCCCGTTTGTATGAGGTTTGGTACCGTGACATCGCCGTGCAACCAGTGGGGATGGAACCACTCCTGTTGTAAACGTCTGCTCACCAAGGGATGGGTGAGTCTGGTCAGTCCTTGGCGCGTCATCTGTTGACAGACCTGACCATGATTGCGAAACCAGGCAGCCGTCCCAGTTGAGCGGGGGTTCACCCACACCAGTTCTTTTTGAAACAAGGTCGCTCTCCTTTGCAGTTCCCGCAACCAGGGCGTGGCTTGGACAGTGCCGACAGCGGGGATTTGGTCCAGTCCAGACTGCCCGCTCTGCCTGAGTTGCGTGTGGGTGACGGTTAACTGATGGAGTTGAGCCAGTGCTTGACCGGCTGCTCGGCAGGTGTTTCGTGTGGGTGAAAAGGGGGCGCCCATTACCCATTCTGTTACATAAAACCAACGACTAGAACAAGTGGCAAAAGGCTCACCGGATGATGTGGTGAACCAAGCCGGGGCATGGGAATAGTCAGCAACTTGCAAGGCGGCAATGAGCCTTTTTAGTTGTTGCAGTTGGTGGAGACCACCCGTCCAGGGCTTGATCACCCGCATTCCCTGCTCCGTACGGACCTGGTATGCTGTCCCGCGTGCATAGAACGATGACAAGGGAGATGCGGACAGCAAGTGCTCTCCATATTGCCTCATCACAAGGTCCAAGGTTTGCTGGGAAATTTCGTTTTTCACGGCTGTTTTACCTCCTGCTGTATCGTTGGGCTCGCTTGCTTTGATTGACGAATGGATGACGAATGATTTAGAAAAGCATTCATCTCATCCAGTTTGCGATTTTGCAAAAATCCCCCCCGCGGACCCTTGAGTTGTATCCACAGGGCCAATGCCTCCAGATGATCTCCTACAATCATCCGGGTGAGCGGAGCGCCAAAGCGGCGACTGTGCCAACGCGGTCGAAAACGGTTAGGAGAAACCACATCCACCCGATGTACGGCACGTACCTGTAGACCCAAGGCCACGGCGCGTACCAACGCCTTGGGCGGAACGGCCAAGTCCGTTATCGGCAAACAATCCAATGCCCGTTGGCTGAGGGCGTGGGGAACAGCGGTAAGAGAGGCAGAGCCCAGATCCGGACGCCCCAGGGTGAGGTTCAAAAACGCCTTCACCGTAGATACTGGGTCTCGGTGTTGACCGGACAAGTTATTGAGGGCAACGTCTACCC
>DAHWFY010000170.1 GCA_027336365.1 Bacillota bacterium
ATCACTTGCGCAAGGAGCGCAACAAACCACGGCGGTAAACCCGTTTGTCAGCGGATGCCTGATGGTGGGTGGCCAACATTCTAGCGCAGGCTGAGATTGTGCTCGGCTTCACTGTGTAAGTAAGTGCGAATGTGATTTTTGTCGTCTACGGTGATCACAAAAGGACTGTGGTTTTTAACCTCTAACTCGCCAAACCAGCCATAGGCCATGATGATGACAAGGTCTCCGGGTTCCGCCAAGCGGGCCGCAGCCCCGTTGAGTTCAATCACACCCGAGCCCCGTACACCCGGAATGGCATACGTATCAAAGCGGTCGCCTGTGTTTACGTTAACCACTTCTACCCGCTCGTTTTCCGTTATCTCAACGGCTTCCATCAGGTCTTCGTCGATGGTGATGCTACCCACGTAGTGAAGATTTGTACCCGTGACGCGAGCCCTGTGAATTTTTGACTTTAACAAGACGCGAAACATCTCGCGGCCTCCCCGGTATATCTTGTTAGCCTTTTTCTAACACCTCTTAACTTGTACGAAACATTTCTCAGTATACACCTTGGCAACAAAGACCCTACACCACGAAAACGCTTGCGCAGAAAAATTTTTCGATCTAAGTAACCAGCCTGCTAAGGCTGGTTACTAGCGGATGTTGACTGCCCGGTTGGGTTAGTCACTGGACTCGAGGCGACTGTTGTAGGCACGGTGATTTCAACCGTCACCGGGGAGCCCATGGGAGCATTGGTGCCTGGTGCCAAAGCCTGTACCGAGTAGCTGTAGGTGATACCCGGCTGAACGTTGGTATCCAGAAAACTAA
Source organism: Bacillota bacterium (assembly GCA_027336365.1). GTDB lineage: Bacteria > Bacillota > Bacilli > Alicyclobacillales > Alicyclobacillaceae > QXHL01. The sequence continues at coordinate 808 of DAHWFY010000170.1, forward strand.
GAGCCGTGGTTTCACCCAATAACACTGAGTTAGCGGACAACCCAGTCAAAATCACCCGTGGCGCAGAAGGGTAACCAGTCAAAGAATTCGTGATGACTCCGCTGCCAACGACGGGTGCACTCTGATTTGCGGGGAGAGTAGGATTCCCGGCTGCAGGGTGTCCATGCCCCTGTCCGGATCCAAGCGAACCGCTCGTTTGACCCGGTGCTGGGCTTGTCGATGGAGTGACCGTTTGTTGGGTCACGGCATTTCCCGGTTGGGAGGAACTGTTTGTCGGTGTGCCAATCTGATTACTTCCTGAGCTGTTAGATCCCGGAGTTCCTGAAGAACCTGCCGAGTTCGTTGTTCCTGTCGTGGTGTTTGTTCCTCCTGACGTTCCTCCTGGGGGAATTCCGCTCGTCTGGTTGCTTGGTGGGGTTCCCACGGTGTTTCCAGAGTTACTGGCTGCCACAGAGGGAACTTCAGTGCGCTTGATTTGGAAGTTTAATCCAGGTATTTGGGACTGCCAGGACAACTGCACGCCTTGGGACGTCGGGTCCCAGGATGCCTTCAGATTGGAAATCGCCCCCTGTTGCAGGTGGTAGGCGGCCAACCGGGTACCTTGCCAGGATGGATAGGGACCCTGTGAAAATTGCTCCGGCTGCATATTTTGCGTCGCCAAGGTAAAGATGGTGTGCAAAATCATGCCCGCGTTCCACGCCGGGTCCACATGAGTGGCGTTCCACCACAGATGGTGAGCGGGGCTGCTATTGTCGTAGCCCACATAGGCCGCCCCTACCATGTTGGGCAGATAACCAGCAAACCAACCATCCCGAACCCAGGTGGAGTGGCCCGTCGTGGAGTACTGCTGAGTGCCGGATTTACCTGTCGTTCCCCAGCCCTTGACGCCAATCACAGCGTCAATGCCATAGACCACATCGTCTTGCAAAAGCCTTGTCATGGTTGTGGCTGTCTGGGGACTCATGACGGTGGTGGCTTGGGGTTGAAAGGCGTAAACCACGCTACCGTGGCTGTTTACTATACGGTCAATCAAGTGTGGCGCCATGCGAACCCCACCGTTGTCGAACGCTTCATAGGCACCGGCCATTTGCCAAGGTGTGACTCCGTGTTGCATGCCTCCCAAGGCGATGGACAGGTGTTGCTGGTCTTGAGAGGTTAGTTTGATACCATCGCGTAATGCAAACTGAACTCCTGTTGACAGACCAATCTGGTTCAGAAGCCAAGCGGAGGCTACATTTTGTGAATCCTCCAGGCCGTACTGTAGGGTGCAGACTTTGGGAGCATTGCTGTTCCAGTTTTGTGGGGTATAGCCCCCGCCAAAATTTTGTGGGGTATCGCTGAGGATGGAGGTGGGTCCCCACTTACCTGTTTGAATGGCCGGGCCGTAATCCATAATCGGTTTAATAGATGATCCGGGGAGACTATAGGCGTGAACTCGATCCAGACCCAGCCGGGTGTATCCCTGTTTGCGAGAGCCTGCGGCTCCCAGTACACCCCCTGTCTTGGGATTGAGGATGATGGCTGCTCCCTCGGGCACCACGCCGCTGGTTGGCCCCGGCCAAATGTTGTCCAGGTTGGTGTTCCAAAACACATCGTGTACCGCCTGCTGAACCGTAGGATTGATGCTGGTGTAAATCTTCAATCCCCCTTGCAGCAATTCGGCAGTGGAAATTCCTTGCCGATTCGCCTGATCAAAGAGAAAGTTGGTAAACAAGGGATGCAGGGTCCATGGGTCTCCTGGCAAAGCGTGATAACTGGCCACCAGGGGCTGCTTCTCTGCCAATGTGGCCTTGCTTTGACTCAGTCCCCCGTAGCGGACCATGTTCTGCAACACCTGGTTGCGTCGCTGTAAAGCGGTGTGCGGGTGGACCAGGGGGTCATAGGCGGACGGTGCCTGCAACATGCCCGCCAGCATGGCCGCTTGGTCCAGGGTCAGGGATTGGGGATCCTTGGCCAGATTGACGCCGAAGTAACGCCAAGCCGCAGTGTTCATGCCCACGGCGTTTTCGCCTAAAAACACCCGGTTCATGTACATGGCAAGGATTTGTTGTTTGGTATAATAGCGACTCAACTGCATTCCCAAAATGACCTGCTTGACTTTTCTTGTGATAGTTTTTTTGTCAGATAGGTAGAGAATTTTCGCCAGTTGTTCCTGAATGGTGCTGCCTCCCTGGGCATAACTGTGAGTCACCAAGTCAGCCACTGCGGCTCGCAAAATCCCTCTAGGATCCACGCTGCTTGTCTGCCAATAGGAGTGGTCCTCCGTGGAAAGGACTGCGTTCTGCAGAACTTGGGGAATCTGCTGGTAGGTTAGGGCAGGCATGCCCGTGCTGGATAGGGTCAGAAACTTTTGTCCCTCTCGGTCATAGATCACCGTCGCGGGTTTCGGTTCCGTCAACTGAGTGCCTTGGAAGGGCACCAGTCTGACCAATAAAAACAGGACTCCTGCGAATGCGGCTATCGAACCGACAAACAAGACCCCAATCCAAAGCAAAGCCTTCTTTAACCCGGTGAGTTTCCTCATGGGCTCGACACTCCTCCTCACTTTTGGGCTCCCATTCGCCGCGCCATCGGTCTTATCCAGGGTTCAGATTATGGTTCAGATTACGGAAAAATTTTACGCATCAGCGCATCTCTTGGCGTGTTCACCCATAGAAAAAGACTTTGTTGCTCGCCTGGTTGTTCGTTCCACGTAGTCTCGGACCTTGTGGTTTTGTTAGAACTCAGCCGTGATATACTGAGAATGACCGGAAAGGTAAACCGTGAAAAAGAACCCAGGTCAGGAGGAACGGCCCTTTATGACACTGCGGATTGTCTGTTTTGGTGACAGTGTGACGCGGGGAGTGACCAACGTTCAGGGTCGCTTGCGCATTGTGAAAGAAAATTATCCGAAATTGTTGGAACAGGCTTTACACAAGTTGGACACTTGGATGACACCAGTTCCGCTTTCTGAGATTCCCGCACAACTTGGCCCTGTCTTGACAGATCTGGGAACGGACGTACAGGTTTTAAACAAGGGTGTGTTCAATGATAATTCAGATGGACTTGTGGCCAGGCTAGAGAAGGACGTGTTGGCGGAACAACCAGATGTCGTGCTGATTGAAATTGGTGGCAATGACTGCAACTTTCATTGGGATAAAGTGGCCCAGTCACCGGATGAGGTGCACCAACCTCTGGTACCTTTGCCTCGTTACGTGGAGAACTTGCAGACCCTGGTGAATGGGGTGCGCAAGCGAGACGGGGTACCGATTTTCCTCGACTTGGTTCCTCTCGATCCCATCCGTTACTATCGGACGGTTGCCGGTCAGGTGGGCCCAGCAGTGGCGCAATGGATTGCAATTTGCGGTGGGATTGAGCATTGGCACGGCATGTACAATTTGGCCTTGCGCAAACTGGCGCAAACGCTGCAGGTGCCCCATATTGATATTCGCACCGCCCTCAAACGGGCGGGAGACTTAGCAGACCTCATCAGTGACGATGGCATTCACCCTACAGTCGCTGGTTACAGGGTCATAGGGGAGACGATTGCCAGACAACTCGCCTGGTGGAAGCATCTGGGGTCTGAACCACAGAGTGCGTCTTCTGCCTCGACCGCGTTACCCCGTCCTTAGAGTCCATCTGAAACGAATCGATGTGAAAACAGCCCCTTGCCAGTGATGTGGAAAGGGGCTATGATATACCCAGTACTGTTTCTGCTAGAAGAACAAATGTATTTATTGCGTGGACTATTTGCTGAATGGACCCCATATCATCCCTAGTGGATCACGCAACGAGAGAAGGGGAGAGCCAAGTGCCTGATGATCCTTACTACCTCATCCGCAGGTCACATATTCCGGAGGTCATCCGGAAGACCGTGGAGGTCAGAGAACTGTTGCAGCGGCACCCGGAGATGAACGTGGCTCGGGCCGCCAGACAAGTCGGGATTTCCCGTAGCGCATATTATAAATATAAAGATGTAGTACGTCCTTTTTATACAGCGGTGCAAGGACAGATTGTCACCTTGGCGCTGACTCTGCGCCATACTCCGGGGGTTTTGTCGGACGTCTTGAACACACTGGCCGTTTTTCATGCCAATATTCTTACTATCAATCAATCCTTGCCTTTACAGGGCGTGGCCACCGTGATTGTCTCCCTGGATACCCACGAAATTGGGGATCCCTTCGATACCGTGTGGGCAGCTCTGCGCAAGGTCAACGGGGTGGAGCAGGTCACCCTGGTGGGCCAAGGGTAACACGGGGTGTATCAGCTTAGAAACAGAGGGGAGAGAGTCAGATCATGCAGGTTTGTGTACAGAAGTTCGGCGGAAGTTCCCTGTCCACACCCGAGGGTCGGTTGGCCGCAGTTCAACACGTGGAACGGGCTATGCGGTCACAACAACGAGTGGTGGTGGTTGTCTCTGCCATGGGACGTCGCGGAGACCCATATGCGACAGACACCCTTTTGGAACTGCTACCACAACCTTCCGAACCCACAGGGGGCGCGGAAACAGCCAGAGAGCGGGATTTGTTGCTGTCTTGCGGAGAATTGATGAGTGCCTCGGTGTTCACCGCGCTCTTGCGTCAGTGCGGACACCCTACCCGCGTATTCACCGGAGGACAGGCTGGCATCACCACAGACGGTCACTTTGGCGATGCGCGAATTATCAAGGTGGATGCTCATGCCCTACAAGACTCATTGAGTCACGGAGAAATCCCGGTGGTGGCAGGTTTTCAGGGGTTGAGTTCGGGGGGAGAGGTCACCACTTTGGGCAGAGGCGGCAGTGATACCACCGCAGTGGCCCTTGGTGTCGCCCTACAAGCGGAAATGGTCGACATCTTTACCGACGTTCCTGGTGTGATGACCGCAGATCCCCACTTGGTTCCTCAGGCCCATTGCCTGTCGCAGATCTCTTATACGCAGTGCCATGCCCTTGCGCAAGAAGGGGCGAAAGTGCTACATCCGCGCGCTGTGGAATTGGCCATGGCTCATGGACTGTCGGTACGGGTGCGCAGCACCTTGCGCGAGGACACGGGAACCTTGGTCACTGGTTCCGGGACCTTGGAGTCGAGAACGCCTACCCATCCTGTGTTCACCGGGGTCACACAACGTTCACCCTTGGTTCACGTGGAATTTGGTAGCCAGCAAAAATCCTTGTCCCAAGTGCTGTTTGCCCTGGCTCAAGAGGGAATGAGTCTTGAGGGAGTGACGATACATGAACAGCGAGTGACTTTTACCGTGCAACAAAGCGATTGGAGCCGGGCTCGACAGGTTCTGCATCTGCAGGGTTGCACCGTTCATCGTGAACAACCTTGCGCCCGGGTGACTCTGGTGGGAGAGGGGATTCGTCACGGATCACGAGTGCAGGCAGGGTTGTTGTCCATCCTGGGAGAGGCACATGTGCCTGTGTTACAATTGGGTGATACAAGGGAAGGGGTGTGGTGCTTGGTAGAAGAGCGTCACTTGCAGGTTGCCTTGGGCGTGGTGCATGAGACCTTTCTGGTTCATT
>DAHWFY010000171.1 GCA_027336365.1 Bacillota bacterium
AATCCTGTATACGTTCCGCCAAAACAGGCAATGATTGGCGACCGGCGTCCAACAGCCGTTTGCTCAATGCCATCATCCCGTGACCTTCAGAGAATACCTGCAGAATCATTTCATTATTCATATGCAACTCAGCCACTAGGTCATGTTTGTTCACCGGGACGCCGTCCACTAAAAACGGTTTGCCCACATAGGGACGAGTGGCCAGCAGGAACATGTACTCCCCACCATCTTTTCGTAACGGCCTTACCCCGGCCACCTTCCGAAATAGAGCCTCCCACAACATCCATAGCCTACGCAGCCACGCCATTCCCATCGGCTTCTCCCTTTCTTGCCGCCAAGATGCAGTTCGTTTCATCTGTTCAGTAAATACAATTGCGTGGATTCACATTCCCTGCTGGTGCCGTTGTCAGCGACATGCAGGTCTTAGCCGACGCCGTTCCGAGTCAATCGGATCTACGATTCAGCAAATAGCCAAACGCCCAGATGGCCGCAACCGAAATGGCTCCAAGCACAAGATAAACGGTGAAACGCGTGGTAATTCCTAGGAAAATCAAGACGGCTCCTGAGTAATAAGGAATCAATGATACGCCTGCCGTCCACACGTAAGGCCATAATCGAATGGAAGGCAACACACCGGCAATGTAGTTGACTGCAAACGCCGGGATGGGTAATAACCGCGCAATGAGCAGACCTATTACACCTCTCCGATAGACCCAGCGATTAACCTCGACGAATGCCTCCTGTGGAATATATCGACGCAACACCCTGGTTCCGACACTTCGAGCCAAGAGGAAGATGATGATACTGCTCAGCACCGCGCCGGACCAAGCGTACGAAACCCCTAAGAGTCCCCCATATACCTTCAAATAAACTATCAACAATCCTTCCGAAGGAATTGGCGTGATACACAGCAGAGCCATTAGCAAAATCGCTACCACCACACCCCCCGGCCCTAAAGCTCGCACGAAAGTCGTAATAGTATCCCGGCGATCCCAATATAAAATCATCACCCCCAGCGCCAGCCCGACTACGGTGAGTCCAGCCGTCCACCAGCTCCCTGGATCTCGCAAAAACTTTTTCCAGTGCAGTCCGTTCCCGCGCTCCACGCTGTCACATGGCTCCCCTATTCAGTAAATACAGCGATGTGTATTTACATCCCTTGTTGGTGCCGCTATCAGCGGCATGAGGGTCTTTCCGGTGTGTGATTCCCCACACATCTAAGGCAGTAGGCCTTGACCCCATTGTACCGGAAAATACCGTCTGCTTTAAATCACTAGCGATTGTCAGAAGGGTTTGTTTCCTCTAACATAAGAATGACTTCCAACTAACATAAGAATGACTTCCAACGCAGACATCCGCGAACACGTCCGAAAGGGGCAACAACCGTCATGTTCACCCCACCGTTTAACCGAATCATCGAGGAATTACCAGCTAGTACCCCGTTTGTCGGACCAGAAACCTTGGAACGACGGTCAGGTACGCCCTTTGCTCTCCGACTGGGGGCGAATGAAAGCCCCTTTGGTATGTCTCCCGCCGCGCAATCTGCCATGGAGGCATCGTTATCAGTCATTTCCTGGTATGGAGATCCAGAGGCATATCCCTTGAGGAGTAAATTAGCGGCACTGCATCACCTCTCCATGGAACAGGTGGCGATTGGCAGCGGGATCGACGAAATTCTGGGTTGGATTGTCCGGATTTTCGTTCAACCTGGAGAACCAGTGGTCGCTTCCCTCGGAGGTTACCCTACCTTTCAATACCATGTACATTCCTTTGGAGCTCGGCTGGAGTTGGTCCCTTATCGGCCCGATTTTTCCAATGACTTGCCGGGTCTACTTCAGGCCGTTGAGGTCACCGGAGCCCACCTGCTATATTTAGCAAATCCCGACAATCCCACTGGCACCCACCTAACTCCCGAGGCGTTGGAATCTTTCATTCAATCCCTACCCGCAGATTGCATGCTCATTCTTGACGAGGCCTATATTGACTTTGTTCATCCCACACAACGACTTCCTATGATACATTTTCATCCTCAGGTCATCCGCTTACGAACGTTCTCCAAAGTGTACGGCATGGCGGGTGCCCGCGTTGGATATGCGCTAGCACTACCGGAAATTGTCCATGCCTTTGATAAAATCCGCAACCACTTTGGCGTCAATCGTCCCGCATTGGCAGGTGCCCTAGCTGCCTTGAAGGACACCGAGTTTGTGCGGGGAGTGCGCCGGGAAAATGCCATAGGTCGAGTAGACTATGAACAAATGGCACAGACTCACGGCATTCAAACAATTCCTTCACACACAAACTTTGTGAGCTTTAACCTAAATAGCAAGGACCGAGCCCAAGCGCTACTCCACAACTTGATGAAACTCGGGGTGTTCGTCCGTGCTCCCGGAGGTGCTCCCCCATTGGACCAATTGCTGCGCATTACCGTTGGCACACCCGAGCAGCGGCAATTGCTTAAGCCCCTGTTCGCGCAAGCGATACAAACCCTGTCCAACTTTTAAGATCTGTCCGTACAGACACCTTAAAAGATTGTCGAAACAGCCATGGTCTGACGGTCACCCCCAGGAATGAAAATTGCCAAGGAGTCAGGACTGCTATTTTCGGATTAGGAGACCAGCACTCCCTCGCGCATTACTTCGACAGCGCCACTTACACTCGGGCAGGCCAGCCCGGGAGGAGGACGGTGAGATATACTTTAAATCTATCATATTTCGTATACTGAATGGGATAGAACCTCCATTGTCTCATTTAAACAAAAGAAAGGAGCACTTACCATGGGTTCCACTCATTGCTTTGTTTGTGGTCAAGAAAACCCTAAGGGACTACATATCCACTTTAACCCAAGCGGTGAAAACGGCATTATTGCCCACTTTCGCCCCGAACCGTGGCACGAGGGGTGGCCAGGAATCATCCACGGCGGACTGACTGGGTCCATTTTGGACGAAGCGACGGCTTATGTAGCACTGTTTCTCGGCCACGTATCCGTCACTGCGGAAATAAACGTTTATTACCTGAAACCAATTCTTATTGGGGAACAAATTGAGGTTACTGCCTGGCCCACGCGGCAAACCCGGCGAATCATTGAGGTGGAGGCCCAAATCAAAGGAGCTGACGGCGTCCTAAAAGCGAAATCCCGTGCAAAAATGATGATACTGACCGACAAGCAAAAAGAGGCGATGGGCCTGGACCATCTCTCTGAGCAGTCTGATGCTGAATAGACCCTCATGCCGCTGTTAGCGGCACCAACAGGGAAGGTAAATCCACGCAATTGTATTTACTGAGATAGGGTTAAAGAAGTTGCTCTTGCAGGAGATGACAAATTTGATGAATTGGACAAACGACGACGTCCTATACCGACAAATTCAAGCGATGTTGACTAGACTGGGAGAACACCACACCGTCTCAGACATTTTGTTGCCATCTTCCACCTGCATTTTCATTCTGGAGTCTCCCCATGTCCAGGAGCTCAAGTACGGGGCACCCGTTGCCGGTGCCTCGGGAGCCACCATGAGCAAACACCTGTTTGGTCCGGAATATGCCCGTTTTCCTTTGGGACGTTTGGTTAAAAAGAACGCTGACGAGGTTAAAAACAAGCCTCGTTTAAATCGAGTTGGACTCCTCAATGTCTGCAATGTTCCTTTGCAAGGCAGTGCATACCGCGAGGCGTGGGTCCAACAGGAATTTGGTGAGTGGTTGAATGACCTGGCAACTCTGCGTTCCAGCAACCAACGGGACGACTACGGCAATCCGCGACTGAACGCCATACAAGCGGTCTTGCTAGACTCCTTGCGGGAGAAGTTGTTGACACTACAGTCCCGTAGTTGTACTCTCGTCCCTTGTGGCCGTTTCGCTCAGAAATTCTTCCGCCTTGCCCAAGTGAGCAGCCCCAACTGGCAAGTGATTCATGGTGTGCCTCACCCATCCTATAACTCTTGGGACCGTCCTCAGTATGCGGATGTGGTTGCGAGGGTCCGCGACACTCTGAAATTCCAGGCCTTTGGAGTTAAGACCGATGAGTATTTCAAGGCCCATGACGCCCCTCAACCTTAAAGAAGCTGGCCGCAACCTACAATGACCAGACAACCACCCCCAGAAGTGAACTCGTTCAACTAAAGTTGAACATCGAAACTTCGGTGGGGGAGTCTACCCCTACCGATGCAGGGTACGGAGTTCCACTCCCACTTGTAGAAGTGGGAGTCTCACATGTGGATGAAAATTGCCAAGGAATCAAAATTGACATTTTATTATAAAATCGGCAATTAAAAAGGCCTATCCGACGGACAGGCCTGAATGTTCTACTAACAATTCTGCATCATGGTTAAAATTACCATGTACCCTCTTATTTCACCCCGACAAACTGGGCGGTCAGACCGCTCACTCGCGTCAAATCCACATTGCCTCCGCTCACTACCACGGCCACCTTACGCCCTTGCAAATGCAACCTCTCACTGAGCAAAGCGGCTAATGCCGCCGCCCCAGCACCTTCTACCAACACCTTGGCCCGCTCCAGCATAAGACACATGGCCTGCTCAATCTCCTTGTCACTCACCAACACAAAGTCGTCCACAAACCTCCGCATCATGGCAAAGGTCAGCTTACCTGGAGTCTTCACCGATAAACCGTCCGCCACCGAGTGGGGGTGTTCTATATGCTGTAAGGTCCCACTGTGCCAAGACCGATAACCAGCGTCCGATCCCGCTGGTTGCACGCCAATCACCCGCACATGTGGCCAAAGCTGCTTTACAGCTAGGGCAATGCCACTGATGAGACCGCCTCCGCCCACCGGAACCACGATATCCTCCACACTCGGAAGGTCCTCCATAATTTCCATCCCAATGGTTCCCTGGCCTGCAATCACGTCCGGATCATCAAAAGCATGTACAAAAGTGGCTCCCTGTTGCAAAGAGAGTTCCAAGGCAGCCTCATAAGCCTCGTCATAGTTGTCTCCGGTTAATACCACTTGTGCGCCGTACCCCTTCGTTGCGGACACCTTGGTCTCGGGGGCGTGGGCTGGCATGACCACTGTTGCGTGCACGCCGAAGTGTTGAGCGGCCAGCGCCACCCCCTGGGCATGATTCCCTGCCGAAGCCGTGATAACCCCTTTTTCCCGTTGCCGAGAAGACAGTGCCGCCACCTTGTTAAACGCTCCTCGGATCTTGAACGCGCCTGTTTTCTGCATATTCTCCATTTTAAGATATACTGCGGCACTTGTCATTTCACTGAAAGTCCGTGACAGGCTCAAAGGCGTTCGATGAGCCACCATTCTCAACCGCGCTTGTGCCCATTCCACATCCTTATAAGACAGTGAGTAATCCCCAATGCAACCACCCCATTCTTGTTCTGGACTCATCATCCGCATTTTCTCCCCTACTCCGAAAAACATTCCGACAGTAAAACCCAGTGAAAAAAATAAACCCGCCCCAAAAAGGGACGGGATTCCTCCGCGGTACCACCCTCGTTTTCAACCTCCTCGCACTGCCCGTGTCGCCACTCAGTCACACTTGACGCAGACACGTGCACTTTAACAAGGAGCGCTGAACTCTCTGACCCTACATGGGCCGTTTCCCGTAACGGGGGAATCCGGTATACCCTACTGAGGCTTGCGGCTTTTCCCACATATAACCGCTACTCCCCTTGGCTGTGCAACAAGCACATACCCAGAAGTACCCGTTCAGTGACGCCTCTGAGGAGATTTTCAGCAGATTCAGGCCGCCGACTTTCCACCCCTGTCGGCTCTCTTGAGACCTGTACTTCCGTTTACTCGTCCTCTTCCTTGGCTTTTCCATCCCTATGAAAGTTCATGATCTACTGAAAACTTCAACTCGTGTTGGAACCATAATAACAGGTCTTTCGATTCATTTCAATTCCCCGTTCATTTTGTTTTTTCAGCACCTCATCTTTGTCCCACATCACAAAAAAATAAGCACCACTTTCGTATCTCTTGGCCCCCAGCCGTGCCTGTTTCGGCAAATTAGGCATCACTTTAGTACCTAAAAAAATAAACATGGTCGCGCCCCATAGCAGGGAATAGGCACCATTTTAAGACCGTCGATTCATTGGGTGTCGTAAGACATTTACATTCCAAATCAGTGTTTCTTCTGCAAATCATACCCCCAGCTAGAATTCGCTTGTGGATTGAATCGACAGTTCCAAATAAGGTGCCACAGGACGCTTATGAGCCCTTTCAAGTCACGTTTCGCATAAATAGGCGTTCGCCAGGCCCTTAT
>DAHWFY010000172.1 GCA_027336365.1 Bacillota bacterium
TTTTTTAGCTTCGTGCGTGATCATATACTCTATAGTCATCCTGATTATCTCGAATGTAAAAAGGCTTCCAGCTATAATAAGCGCGGCATTTGCTATATATTGCATTAGCGAAATAAGATTATTCGCCATAAAACTTACCGTTACGGCCGTTGGAAAATCCATGCCGGACAGAATCGCGTGCAGAAATCCAGCGACCGTGGTGTCTCCTGCTCCGACGGTCGAGTGCACGTCCACGCGAGGAACCTGTGCACGAAACATTCCCTCTTGTCCAGCCACCAGTAATCCATCTGCTCCCATGAAAACCAGCACGGTGGAAATCCCTTGAGAAATGAAATGATTTGCAGCTACCAACACTTCATTTGCAGACTTCAGGGGTGCACCAACCAATTCCTCAAGTTCCACCAGATTCGGTTTGATAACCTCCGGACAAGCTCGAACTCCCTCTTTGAGGGCGTCCCCACTGGTGTCCAGAACCGTTCTGATCTGATTTCCTCGACAGTGATCCACAATACGACGATATCCATCTGCAGCAGCCCCACGTGGTAATGCGCCACTCAATACCACCCAGTCGCCAGGAGTTAAAATATTATCCAGCGTGTTTCGCAACCCTTGCCAATCGTCATTTTCTAATCCGGACGCCTCTGCATTCAACTCAGTCAATCGTCCACCGTCATCGACAATCTTGACGTTCATGCGAGTTTCCAATTTGGTTTGCACAAAAGCCGTTTTCATTCCCATGCCCTGAAGCGTTTTCTCCAGCCACCGCCCACGTTCCCCTCCTGCCAAGCCAACCGCCCATGTGGGCGTTCCAAACGCCATCAGCGCTTTTGACACGTTGATGCCTTTGCCTCCCGGATACTGCTGTGGCGTGTTCACTCGGTGTAAGTTGCCAGGAATCAATTCATCTGTGTAGACAAACATGTCCACCGCGGGATTTAAAGTCACCGTGATGACCTGTGGGGGATTAGGCCGGAGCATTAACCCTCACCTCCTTGTTGTAGTTCGTACGATTCTGGAGTAAGAACGCGAATATGTTCTTCTCGACACACCTCCTGGTACTTACGAGGCAGTGATTGATCCGTGATGATGACCGACAAACGCGCTAATGGACAAATCTGATACATACTGACTTGGTCAAGCTTGCTGTGGTCCGCGACTAGAACCACCTCTCGAGCTGCAGCCACCATTGCTGCTTTTGTGCTGCACTCTGCCGCATTAGGAGTACTGACACCAAAAGTCAGATCAACCGCATTGGTCCCCAGAAATGTTCTGTCCACCCGAAGCCTCTGCAGGCTCTGTTCCGCGACTAAGCCAACGCAGGCCCCCGTCCGGCGCCGATATTCTCCGCCAATCAGCACCAACTCGATAGTCTCCCTGGAGGAGAGTTCCTGAGCAATTTGCAAACTGTTGGTGACAACGGTGAGTCGATAACGGGGCAAGACTCTGGCCACTTCCAGAGTTGTTGTCCCCGCGTCCAAAAGAATGGTTTCTTCAGGCTGGATGAGAGTACACGCCAGTTCAGCAATTTTACGTTTTTCATCTGGAAAAGTTATATCTTTTTCTAATAAAGACGGTTCAAAACTCGTAACCTCCAAGGTCACCGCCCCACCGTGAGTCCGCTTTAACATTCCCAGTTCCTCGAGGTCTTGCAGATCTCGCCGAACTGTGGACTCTGATGCATCCAGTTCTCTCGCAATTTCTCCGACCGTCAAACGGTTGTGAGTCGCCAAACGTTCCAAAATAATTTTCTTTCGTTCATCTGAAAACACTGCCCATACCTCCCGATGCACCGACATCCATCCGTGGGGAAAAAACATTTCGTTCAGGAAATTCACGAATGACGGAAAGGCTTTCAACCCAAAACAAAAATTCAACACTGTTCAATGACAGCCGATTTCCATGTATTCAGTCACACCGTTAAACACTCAGTTAAAAAGTGTTGTTTTCGTCTTGTTGCTCATTTGTGACTAAACAAAAGATTTTATGTCAACTTTGTCACTCGTTACTGCTCATATTTGATTGAATATGGTCATTATAATGTCGTATAATGGGATTGTCAATTGAAAACATCGCAAATAACTCATCTTTACGGTGTGTTCACCAAGCTCTGACGGAGGATGCAAAATCATTACTGAAGATGAGTGCATGAAACTCATTTCGTAAAAGGGAGTTGGAAAATGTGTTGACTCAGCAAATCCAAATTGCAGATGTGGCCGGACTACACGCTCGCCCTGCGACAGAGTTTGTGAAGAGGGCACAGTCGGTACAGTCTCAAGTAACCCTCGTCTGCAGGGGACGTGAGGCCAATGGTAAGAGTATTCTTTCCATTCTTGCACTGGGAGCAATCTCGGGAGAAAATTTGACATTGCGCGTCGAAGGACCTGACGAGGTAGCCGCGTTGCGAATGCTTGGCACTCAATTGAATTCCTTGCTCAATGCGGTGGAGGAGGCATAAGTCATGTTATTTTCCGAAGACCAAATCTTGATGGACCTCACGGTGACCACAAAAGAAGAGCTTATTCGCCAACTGGTGCTACAAGCCGCAGCCTCAGGGAAGGTCACCAACGTAGAAGAGGTCATAGCAAGCGTACTCAAACGCGAAGCCATGTCCAGTACAGGATTTGGCAAGGGGATTGCCATCCCCCACGGTCAAACAGAAGCAGTATTAGAGCCCTCCCTATGGGTAGGAAAAACACGCACCCGTATCGAATGGAACTCCCTGGACGGTGAACCCGTTCAAATTGTGTTTCTCATTCTAGTTCCAGCCACAGCTCAGTCCGAACACCTAAACATCCTGGCCCAGTTGGCTCGAAAACTGATGCATGATGAGTTTGTCGAGTCTATTCATAGCACCACCAGCGCGAAAGAAATGATGGACATTTTATCCCAGTCAATACAATGACGTGGATTTACATTCCTTGCTGGTGCCGCTAACAACGGCATGGCGGTCTATCCCGAGAGCTCATCTGAACCTACTCCCCGCTAAAGCCCTTAGCATTACCCTTAACTATTTGGGTGGGCACAGGAGTTCCCACATTGTTGTGAGATCATGAAGGCGACGGTCTCATGCGACACGGATCAAAAAGTCGTGGGTGCTGTCCGTGAGAAGGAACAAATCAAAAGGGAACTCCCCGATGCACAACGACGACATCACTATGCATCGGGGAGTTCCCTTTTACGAACACGCATTTTTAATTATGGTGGTGGCCAATAGCCCATGCGAGTTACGAACGTGCACATTTTTGAGATCCGGTAGAACTAGTTGTCACGAACTTTTCAGCCTACTCCTTAGGACGTTAAAGTGGAACGTCAGAAAGCTTGTGCATCAACTGGCGAGTTTATATCCACATGACACTCTCCAAAGTGAGGTTGAAAAGGTGAGCATTATTCTCGCAATCTGGGCCAGCTTGCTTGGCGCATGGATCTATGTTGGAATTCATCTGTTTCCACCCACCATTCACCCCATGATTGTTCATTTCCCGATTGCCTTGCTTTATCTTGCACTACTGATTGAAATTGCGAGATTTTTTCGGCCGTATTCAGAAGGAAGATTTCTTGACCGCATCGGATATTACATGACGGTTCTTTCCGTTTTGGCGTGCATTGCAGCAGCCGCAGCCGGCGTCATCTCTGAACAATATGTGCCCTTTACTTCTGCGTCTGCAACACTCCTTGCGGCCCATCAACGAGACGCTGTGATTACCACTCTTGCCGCCATGGGTGCAGTTATCCTGCGCACGATAGCCAAGTACCCAAGACATCAAAGCGGATGGACATTAATGGGGACGGGACGGGGGCGACCTTCTCGACTCTCCAGTCTGCTTGTCCTCATTGCCGTCATCATGGTATCCATCACTGGGCATTTAGGCGGAACAATGGTTTATCACTATGGAGCGGGCACCCCGATGGCATTCAAACGTCCCTCTGCATTGGCCCCGCGAGTGCAAGCCCGACTGCATTCGCCTCAATAAACACCAAACACCTGTCACTGCCCCACGATGGCGTTGATTTCGGCTAATTCGTTCCGACTAAACGCCAAATTAGCCAAAGCCCTCACGTTGTCCTCAATTTGGGACACTCGACTGGCGCCAATGAGGGCAGAAGTCACTCTACCGTCGCGCAGCACCCACGCCAAGGCCATTTGCGCGAGGGATTGCCCCCGCCGTGCGGCCATGGACTGCAACTTCCGTATCTTCTCCAACGTGGGTTCGTCGATCCTTTCAGCCTGCAATGCTCCAGTCGTTTTCGCAGCCCTGGAATCCATCGGGATCCCGGACAGATACCTATCCGTAAGAAGCCCTTGGGCCAGCGGAGAAAAGGCGATGGACCCAACTCCGTTATCCGCCAATACTTCTTGTAATCCATCTTCTATCCAACGATTGAGCATGGAATAGGACGGCTGGTGAATCAAGAGTCGAATGCCCTGGCTACTGAGTATCTTGATGGCTTGGCGGGTTTGCTCGGGCGTATAGCTGGAGATTCCCACATAAAGGGCCTTTCCTTGGCGGACCGCTTGGACAAGAGCCTCCATCGTCTCTTCCAGTGGAGTTTCTGGGTCCGGTCTGTGAGAATAGAAGATGTCGACATAATCTAGTCCCATGCGCTGCAAACTCTGATCCAGACTCGCCGTTAAGTATTTTTTAGATCCCCACTCTCCATAGGGTCCCGGCCACATCAAATAACCGGCTTTCGTAGAGATGATCAATTCGTCCCGATAAGAAGAAAAGTCCGTCCGGAGCAGGCGTCCCAGAGTCTCCTCTGCAGACCCTGGCGGAGGCCCATAGTTATTCGCCAAATCGAAGTGGGTAATGCCTAAGTCGAACGCTTTGCGAGTCATGAGCCTTGCGTTTTCAAACGTGTCCACTCCGCCAAAGTTGTGCCAAAAGCCAAGCGAAATCGCGGGCAAATTTAATCCGGATTGGCCGCATCGGCGATAAATCATGCCATCATAGCGACCGCTGTCTGCAGTGTACGACATTCGTCAGTCCCTCCCTGAACATCTAGTGAGAAAAGGCCCCAAAGGGGGATGCAAACTGGTCCGCCGTCTGCATGAGTTGGTCCTTTTCTTCTGTGGACATCCCTCGATAGTTTTCCGCCGCTTTGACGATTTGCGGCAACAGTCGAATGTCCCCGGCACTGGCGAATCCCGTGATGGCTGGATGAGACAGAACAAAAGACACACATTGTTGAATGTGCTCGTCATCATCAAATGGACGGTACCAAGTGGCGTACTCCTTGTCCTCCGAATTGGCCCATAGACCCCGAGCAACCGCCTTAATGGTTCGTAACCCCACATCCTGCTTTTGAATCTCCACAACCAGGGCATCAAAAGCCTGGCGATACGCTGGATTCGCATACAACACAAAGTTAAAAGGCGTTAACACGCTATCAAATGGGAAACGATGCAACGCCTCCAAATGCACTGTAGGCGCGTCGTGACCATGCCCCGTAATCCCGATGTGATGAATCAATCCCTGCTCCTTAGCCTCAATCAACGCCTGTAATCCACCCTGCTTGGCGGTGAGTTGGTCCAATTTATCCAAGGAGTTGACCTCATGAAGCTGCTCCAAGTCCACACTGTCCACTTGTAACCGACGCAACGATTGCTCGATTTCACGCCATACCTCATCCCTTGTGAGACCGTCTGTCTTCGTCGCTAAGAAGATTTGCCTTCGTATCTGTTTCATCCATGGGCCCATTCGTTCTTCAGCCACCCCGTAACTGGAAGCGACATCAAAATGATTGATGCCCGCTTTCAGTGCGTAATCCATGGATTCATCCGCCTGTGCTTGGGTCACGTTAGACAGGCTTGCGGCCCCATAAATCACCACGGTACTCATATGACCTATCCGCCCAAATCGCCGTTGTTCCAACATGAATCCCCTCCTTCCGTCAGCTTTCTCAGTATGATGCATGCTCATACTCACGAATCATTGTAACCGTCCACAGGAAACTAATAAAGTAGTGAAATGTATTTAATATTGTTTCATACAACATACCACCTTACTTAAAGTAAGATGGTATGTTGTATGCTTTAAGTGCGTGTCCGGAAAGGGGTCTGGTCAGACCCAAGCAGTGCCAGGAGGCCAGCCCAAAATGCGCACAGAGC
>DAHWFY010000173.1 GCA_027336365.1 Bacillota bacterium
CATAGACTTTGTGAAATGAGACTGAAAAGTTTGTCCCCAGCACCTGAAGAAAATTCTTTTCTTCGGAAACTTGGAGTGGAGGAAAGGTGTGAATTGTCGGGGACGTGCTTTGAGCGATCTTCGTGGGTAACAGAAATTGTTCCCAAGCCACTTCGTAGCCGGCTTTTGCCCAGGGTTGATCCACAACAAGTTGAAAACTGAGATTCAACCAGTATTCCGTATCTGCGTTGGTAAAAGTGTGAGAGGTGTACGGAAGGAATATCTCTTTCCCCTGACCCGGCAGAATTTGAGGGAGGGGAGTCACACCGCTTTGGATAGACATTCCATCAGCTTCCACACTCCACTGCAATTGTAAATGGTCCAAGGTTAGGAAGTCGTACGCATTGGCGATGTGGATACGGCCCGTATGGAGGTCGATGGGTTGTGCCTTGACCGGTTGAATAACCTTTTTGTACTCGTATAGTCCTGGTGAAGGGTTGTGATCCGGAAACACCAAGCCGTCAATGACAAAATTGGCATCATTGGGTTCATCGCTAAAATCGCCACCATAGGCGAAAAACTCCTGACCGTTCGCTGAAATCTGACGGATTCCGTGATCGAGCCATTCCCAGACAAAACCTCCCTGCAGGCGTTTGTAGCGAGTGAATAGGTCCATATACTCCTGCAGGCCGCCAGGACCATTCCCCATGGCATGCGCAAATTCACACAGAATATGTGGTTTGTCCAGGTCCATTTCAGCCTGTCGCGCAAGTTGCTCCACATCGGTGTACATGCTGCTGTAGACGTCCATAATGGCAGACTGTAATTCTCCACTAGGCTCCATTAGATGACCTGTTTCACCCTCATAGTGGAGAAGGCGGGTGGGATCTTGGCGTCGCGCATGGGTTGCCATGGCAAGGTGATTACGCCCAAAACCAGATTCATTCCCCAAGGACCACAGGAGGACCGACGGATGATTTTTGTCTCGCCCAATGGTTCGCTCTAAGCGGTCGATATAAGCATCCTGCCATGCAGGATTGTCACTGAGCTGGGTCCAATGACCCACTGTTTGAAACCCGTGGCATTCCAAGTCCGTTTCATCTATCACATATAGTCCATATTCATCACACAGGTCATAAAATCTAGGATCATTTGGATAATGGCTGGTTCTGACTGCATTAATGTTATGACGTTTCATCAAAAGGACATCTTCCACCATCCAATCGAGGGTTACGGCTCGTCCAAAATCCGGATGGTGGTCATGACGGTTCACCCCTTTAAACAGGATGGGAGCGCCGTTGACCAACAGGTTTCCATCCTTTAATTCCACCGTACGAAATCCAACTTTTTGTGCAATTGTCTCCAGATGTTCATCATTTTCGTTACGTAAAGTAATCAAAAGATGATAAAGATAGGGGTCTTCTGCAGACCATTTGCGAGGATTGGAAACAGGGAATTCGAAGGTTATGTCTGATTGGATTTGTGCTTGACTGTGAGAGGGGACTCCATCCGTTTGGGCGACAACCTGAAGTGAAGCATCCAATAAACGCAGGGAAACACGAAAGGTTTCCGACGAATTGGAGGGGTGGCCGGTGAACCACAGCTTGACGGTCAAGACACCGTTCATATACAAGTCATCCAGTTGGGTTTGAACAGAGAAATCACGGATATAAATATAAGGTCTGGAAATTAAATAGACATCGCGAAAAATTCCACTCAACCACCACATGTCCTGATCTTCTAAGTAACTTCCATCAGACCATTGGTAGACTCGTACTGCAATCAGATTACGCCCTACCCGAATGAATGGGGTGATGTCAAATTCCGACGGCAATCGACTGCCTTGGCTGTAACCTACTTGTTGCCCATTCACCCACACGTGAAAAGCACTGTCAACACCTTCAAAGCGCAAGAGAACGTTTCTTTGCTGCCAACTTGTGGGCACGTAAAATTCTCGCCGATAAGAACCGGTAGGGTTTTGGGTGGGCACATCGGGTGGGTGAACCGGAAAAGGGTACATGACATTTGTGTAATGGGGATGTCCATAACCCTGCAATTGCCAGTTTGAAGGGACACGGATGGAATTCCAATCCTCCGTGGGAAATGACTCCTTATAAAATGCCTCTGGAGCCTCCTCGGGACTTGGAGAATAATTGAACTTCCATAGGCCATTTAACGACAAATAGGCATCCGAAAGTCCCCGTTGATAAGTCAGAGCATCCATTTCATTTGAAAAGGGAACAAAGTAGGCGCGAGATGGGAGTCGATTTCGTTGGAGCACTTCTTGCGTTTCCCATTCTTTATCTGGCTTGCGTGGTTCCATTCATGACCTTCCTCCCGTGGAATAAAACTAATTCCAAAATATAATCAAAAAAAGCCTTAAAATTGTAATTTTATGATACAATAACTTAAGAAATAAACAAAGGGGAGTTATTGATTTGAAACTTGACATGAACAGCAAATTAGTCATGATTGGCGATTCAATTACTGATTGTGGTCGAGCTCATCCAGTAGGTGAGGCTTCATTTAGCGGATTGGGGAATGGTTATGTTGCGTTGGTTGATGCAATGCTTAATACCGAATATCCAGAATTTAGAGTTAGGGTGGTTAATATGGGTATAAGTGGGAATACCGTACGGGATCTTCGCATGAGATGGCAAAAGGATGTGATTGATTTAAATCCGGATTGGGTCTCTCTTCTCATTGGAATCAATGATGTGTGGCGACAATTTGATCATCCATTGATTAGAGAAATCCAAGTGTTAGAAAATGAGTTTGAGGAAACTTTAAACGAATTAGTTGGACTAACAAAATCTTATGTAAAGGGAATCACTTTAATGTCTCCGTTTTACCTCGAACCGAATAAAGAAGATCCAATGAGAAATAAAATGGATGAATATGGACGTATTGTTGGCCAAATTGCTAACAAATACAATGTTGAGTTTATTGATACGCAGGCTGTCTTTGATGAATACTTGAAACACGATTATACTGCAACCTTGGCCAGTGACCGTGTTCATCCCAATTTACGAGGACATTTGCTGATTGCCAATGCCTTTGTACGCAATATAACGGGCTGATGGGAAAATAGCCATCCGGTCATTTTCACCATAATTTAGTGCCGTGCAGAAGATGGACATAAGGGACACCTGGCTGAACACGGCACCAGTCGTAACGTCCCCGGTCTTGGACGAAAATCATCTTGGCGAACAAGATCCATATAGAGGGAGAGTAGGAATCGACGAAGAAGTTAAACACCCTTCATGCCACGAGAAATCAGACAATCATCCAGTGAGGGTGTTTAGAAGCAAGGATGGACACCGTGTGGCTACAAATAGCAGCGTAAACACTCGTCGCTGCAAACCGAAGGTCAAAAGTCCTGCTCTCCCCAAGCCTGTACAACCCTCCGGGCACAGGATGACGTCCTGAGCCAGCGAGTGGCGGCGTTTGTGTTCATTTCTCACGCTGATGTTAGCACTCCTGGGCTACCTTGCATAGCGCCGAGTGGGTTTCAGTCGTTCACACCGTTATTCCATGCCATTGGTCATTGGGGAGTAGAGCACGGTCGCCTGACGGTCATCTGTGCAAATGGTATGGCACCGTTGTCACCACCACGTCCTGGTGGCGAATCATCCAGGTGCGCAGTAAGAGAGAGGTCTGATTGTGCAACAGGTAATGCCACCATTTTTTAGGAATGAACTGGGCGATGATGAGGTGAATGTGGTCTGGTTGACGGCCTTCCTTGGTTTCCAAGTGACGAATCAAACGGGATAAGGGCATCAACAAGGAGCGATACTCACTTTTCGTGGTCACCAGTCGGCAGGGAGCACCCCACTGTTCCCACTTTTGTTCCATGCGGTTGATGGACTCGTCATCAAAACCGATATATACGGCAATCACGTCATCTTCTTCACCGTGGTGTAGACTTTTGGCAAATTCTACGGTGTTCAACACCACACGGTGGATACCAGAGATTAAAACAATGGAGACCACATGGTGAGGTTGTGGATGAGTGGTATTGAGGTTGATCCGCAATTCATTGGCTATGGCATCATAGTGTTTGCGGATGTTTAGAGACATCCACACCAATGAGGGTAGCAAAATGAGGACAATCCACGCACCTGCAGTAAATTTGGTGGTGGCAAAAATCAACGAAACACAAGCTGTGACGACTGTACCTACGGCGTTCATCGTTAATCGAGCCCGCCAGCGTCGGGGTCTCAGTCGCCACCAGCGTCGGGTCAAACCCGCCTGAGCAATGGTGAAGGCCACAAACACGCCGATGGCATACAAGGGAATCAGGGCATTGGTTTGGGCCTGAAAAGCTTCCACTAACAGGGCGGACACCGCCGACAAAATAATCATTCCATTAGAGTAACCCAAGCGGTCTCCCCGGATGGCCAAGGACCTGGGAAGATAACCGTCGGCAGCAATTAGAGCGGCTAATTGCGGAAAACCGGTGAAGGTGGAGTTGGCGGCCAGAATCAGAATGATGAAGGTCAACCACATCAACACCTGATACAGCATGCCATGGCCAAAGTACAACTGTGCCAGTTGAGACAACATGGTATCATGTGGATTGACGGAAATGTTTTCGATATACAATTGATAGGCGAAGCCCATCAAAGTGACACCTGTGACAATTCCCAATCCCAGGTAGGCCTTGATGGCCCCTTTGCGACCCTCGCGGAAAATGGGGACAGAGTTTGAAATGGTCTCAATTCCGGTGAGGGCTGAGCAGGCGGAACTGAACGCCTTCAGGCCTACCAGGGTGGACAATTGTGCAGGAAGAGTGCCGAAAGGCGGCACCCCATGAACTGCAAAATTGCCCTGAAACTCCCGAGACAGGCCTGTCCCAATTAAGACCAACATTCCCGCCATAAACAGTAAGGTGGGCCAGGCAAAAACGGAAGCGGACTCGGACAAGCCACGCAGGTTCACCATCAGAATCACGAGAATGCTCAGCAGAGAAAAAGTGACTTGGTAGGGAGCCAAGATTGGGTATGCCGAGGCAACCGCCTGGACACCGGCAGATACCGAAACAGCCACGGTGAGAATGTAATCAATCATCAGGGAACTGCCAGCAACCAAGGCAATCGAACGGTGACGAAAGTTATCTCTGGCAATGGCATAGGCCCCACCCCCGTTAGGGTATGCGATGACCCCCATGATGTACGAGGCAATCAACATCGCAAGTAGAGCCACCGTTGCCCCGGTGATGGGAAGAATCATCCACTTGGCAGAGTTGCCGAGGAAGGCCAACTCTGTCATGCCCGCCTCGGGACCGTATGCCACCGAGGAGTAGAGGTCTGCAGACAACACGGCCATGGCGATAAACCACAACAACTTATTGTGGGCTAAGCTCAGTTCACGGGTGCGCATGGGACGGCCAATCAACCACCGTCGCATGTTACCCAGGTTAAACACTGCGGCCACAATGGCCAATACCGCAAATCCCGTCATGACGGGGTGTATCCAGGTTTCCAGTCCTGAGAACATTTGTCTGCAGACCTCCATGGTGGCTGCTCACGGCAAAAATCTGCTCTTCGTGAAATCCGCTGACATTATATCGAATTAGCGAGTGAAAGGAAACTGACGTGTATTTAGTCACGAACCCCATGTCACCCAGGGGTATCCATTAGAGTGGGGTCTTGTTGCGCAATTGCATTAACTTGGAACATATCGCGGAGGCGATGGACATGACCACAAAGTTCAGTGATAAGGCGGAACCCCACTACCTACGGGCGGTGCAGTATGAGCAACACGACAGAATTGAAGATGCCATCCGGGAGTTTCGGATGGCGAACCGGATCAAGAAGGACCTGATTCCTGCGCGCAAACGAATGGGGGATTTATTGGTTCGATTAGGCAGAGTAGAAGAAGCCATTCAACAATATGAGAAGGCTGTGGAAATCACCAGCCAAAGGCGCAAGTGGAAACGCATCTACGTACCGGACGAGGACAAGTTTTCTCTCATCCAGATTCTAGCGGTTCTGGCCGATGCTTACGACATAGCTGGACAAACAACAAAAGCCGAGGCGGTT
>DAHWFY010000174.1 GCA_027336365.1 Bacillota bacterium
CGGGTCGCTCCGATTCCTTTGGCATATGCCAGAGCGACGTCCAATGCATCCATCAGTGTATGACTTGCAGAAGAAACTCTATATCTTGTTCATGTCCTACGAAACCTAGTGAATCGACGGTCTCAAACTGATGCCTATTTATACGGAAACACACCCGTTTCAGGCGAATAGAGCCTAAAGTAATGCATATTTTGGTGGACCCCGCCTCTTTCTGTGACCAACCCGATGAATTAGGGCTCCCACCCGAAGGATGAAGACACTCAAAGGGTATCGGCCGTCAGGCCATGAGTGTTTCGGACATGCTCTCATAGGGTCCCACGGACAAACCCCCAAATTACAAGAATCAACATGATTGCGATATACACTCTTAAGCCCCAAAACACCCAGTTTACCCAACCCTTAATTTTGGCTCTGGTCAACGGGACCTTTGTCGACTGGTCAGGTAGGGACACAAGAGATAGTTCTGCCCTGGTTTTCATCCCCGTTTTCCCCCTTTCAAGATTTTCTCCGATCAAGATTTTCTCCGATTTTCACCAGCCATATTTCCACAGACTTAAAGAGTGACTTGATCCACATGCGAGACTCCCACTTCTACAAGTGGGAGTGGAACTCCGTACCCTGCTTCGGTGGAGGTAGACTCCCCCACCGAAGTTTCGATGTTCAACTTTAGTTGAACGAGTTCACTCCGCCTCAGTCAGAATAGTTTAGGAAAAATGATGGTGAATCCAAAAATCCCATTAAGAACCACCAATAGCCCAATAATAGCGAACGAGGAAAGGTTTTGCCATTTCTTGTTCAGATGCTTCCCCATTAAATCTTTGTCGTTTAAAAGCAAAATCAAAAACAACAAAGCCGCTGGCATGAAAATCGATGCAATGACCTGAACCGCTAAATTCAGAAAACCCAAAGGTGCATTGGGAATCAGCACAATCCCGCCAGCTATGACCGCGCTCAGCAAGCCTGGCCAGTAAAACCGTGGCGCCTTTCGAAAAGGTAAATTCAAGCTCTTTGGCCAATTAAAGGCTTCTCCCATGGCCCAGGAGGTACTTGCCGTCAGGGCAATGGCTGCAATCGTCCCCGCTTCCACCAATCCGAGCGCAAACAGCTTCTCACCCACAGGCCCCATCCGTTGTCCCAGTACCGTGAGAATCTGCTGAATATTAAAGTCTTGCGCTCCAGGAACCCCGTGCACCATGGTTCCCGTCAATATAACCAGAGCCAATGCCACCATCACCATGGCGACCGTGCCCACAGCCGTGTCAATCCGCCCATTGCGAATATCTCGCACTGTTAACCCCTTGTCCACCACCGCCGATTGCTGAAAGAACAGCATCCAAGGAGCAATCGTAGTTCCGAAATTAGCTAAAATGACAAACAATAGTTGGGGTGTGAACCCGCCCGGGACATGCCAACTGGCAAAAGCGTTGACCACGGCAGACCAGTGTGGGTGAGCCATCAACGCCAGCGGAATAAAAATCAGATTCCCCGCCGCAATCCACAACGACACGCGCTCCCACCGATAGTAGCGCAATACCAATAGACTGAAAGCATCAAATAGAATGGCGCATAACACACTCAACCAGTGGGGAACACCAAACACCGACATCCCCACCACAACCCCAATGAACTCCGTGATTAGAGTCAACACATTCGCAATCACGAGATCCGCTAGTGAAAACCAGCCCCAAAAGGCACCGTAGCGACCCCAAATCATTTCCGCATGGCCGCGTTGAGTCACTGCACCCAAGCGAACCGTCATTTCTTGGACCACATAAGCAATAAAACCGGACAAAACTAGAGCGGGAATAAAAAAGCCAATGCCATAGGTGGCCCCAGTTTGGGCATAGGTAATCACTCCACCGGCATCATTGTCAGCAATCATCGTGAGGACACCCGGTCCCAGCAGCACTAGCCACAGTAACAAGCGGGAGCGAAAATCCCGCTTTTGCCGCAGGGCAAGGATTTTTTCTTGGTCTTGCGTGCGAATAATGGCATCTTCAAGTTCCTGAGATGTCTTGTAGGCGAAGTTTTTGCTCACGGCACACAACCTCCTCAGACGGTGACGGGCACAGCACGCCGGTCACGGGACGGTTCACTTCCGGAACTCCCAGTACCCAACCCTTGCGCAGTTCGTACCGATTTAAAAACTCTTCGTAAGATGTGAATTTCTGTTTACCTCCGCATAATCGGTCACTAGGGCCAGCATCCATGCCTACCACCTCCCTGAGGAAAGCCATAAAAAACCCCCAAGCTCACGCCCGGGGGTTGGGCTACACAAGTATGCACCTGCGCAACCTTCCAATCCCCCTAGTTGAGCTTCAGCACTATGCGACGTAGAGTCTTTACCACTCAGCCACATTCAGTAAAGCCTTAATCCGGCAATACCTGTTTTACCCATTGGCGTCTTTCGACGTTTCCGGGCAGCGGCCTGTGTTCACATAGACGCCTCGCCTAACGAGGAATGTCTGTATTCGAGTCTGACCAACCGGATTAGTTTTACCACCCCAAAGCTCCTGTGTCAATACGAAATTTAACCTTCTTTTCGCGGCCGCCACTCCATCTTTATTCCGATATCCATTAATATGCTCCTGTAATATGCTCCTGAATTCGTTTTACCGACTGGATCTTAATGGATTCGGAATTGGACACGGATGCCTCCCCGTTCATCCTTGACGTCAATCCCCAATTTTATCGCTCACAATTTTTTACCTTACCTATTGCATCAGAGACCAAGGTTGCATATATTTAAGTCAGATAGAAGTTAGTCTTGGGAAAAATAATTTGCCTTGCGACACTAAGTGAGTCTCACCCAACATTTTCAATCTCATTTGTCACCAACGTAGATTCAACTGCAACAGGCGACTTGAATGAGCGACTTGAATGAATGGAACATTGAAAGAGGGGAGGTGCGATGCCGGTGAATATCGTGAATCGGGAAGAAACTGTACGGGCTCTGGATCGGCTGGAAGTCATACGAGCCAGAAATCACCGTCATCGGTTTCGCCTCCTGTGGTTGCTCGTTGGGCCCGGTATTCTGGTGATGTTGGGAGAAAACGATGCACCTTCCATGTTGTCTTATGCGGCTACCGGATCTCAGTTCGGACTTGGATTTTTTCTGCCTTTTGTTTTTCTCACCTTTGCCATGGCCTTTCTGGCACAAGAAATGACAGTCCGTCTAGGAGCCGTTTCCAAGACCGGACATGCAGAACTCATCTACCGTCGTTTTGGCCAGTTCTGGGGAAACTTTGCCATGGTGGATTTGCTGTTCACGAACCTGCTGACGCTGGTCACGGAGTTCGTTGGAGTGGTAGCCGGAGCCGGATATTTCGGCATCCCCAAATGGGCATCCGTCAGTGCAGCCATCCTTCTCATTGCCGGAGCCTACTCTTTTCGCCGCTACTGGTCATGGGAGCGCACCCTGTTGGCACTGGCAATGTTTAACTTAATCTTTATTCCGGTGGCTCTCCTATCCCATCCGGACTGGGGGACGGTCGGACACGCATTTATGACATTCAGCCCACTTCCTGGGGGATGGAACGCTAATACCGTTGTCATTTTATTGTCCGACATCGGTGCCACCATTACACCGTGGATGTTGTTTTTTCAACAGGGAGCCGTCAGTGACAAGGGGTTATCAATACGCGATTTACCGCAGGGACGGATGGACACCGGCATTGGTGCATTGTTGGCGGCCCTCGCTGCCATGGCCACCATCATTGCGACTGCTCCCTTATTTGTTCACCATATGAATGCCAGCCAGTTTGGGGCCGCCCAATTCGCCCAAGCCTTGGTTCCGTATGTTGGTCCTGTGGGCGGCGCTCTGTTTGCCTTGGGTATTCTGGAAGCCGGATTGGTGGCCGCCACCACCATTGCAACCTCGTCCGCCTATGCCTTCGGCGAAGTTCGCAAGCAAGCCCATAGTCTAAATCATTCTTTTCACGAGGCTAAATCATTTTACGGTATTCTATTTGTCACTCTTTGTCTCACCGGCGGAATCGTCGTCATTCCCCATTTTCCCTTGGAATACATCGTACTCGTTGTCAATGTGATTGCCGTATTAACCATGCCGCCAGCTATTGGATTTCTGTTATTACTTGCCAACGATAAAGAGGTCATGGGAGAACACCGAAACACTCGATTATTGAATGTACTGGGTATCGGCGTAGGTGTCTTCGTGTCACTGGCGGGTATCATTTACGCTTTAACGGTTATATTCCCTAATTTTACCTTATAGAATATTTCCATTGAACGATTGGAGGGAAAACCCAAATGGCCGCGCAATCCAGTGTGGAACAACTAGAAATGCGACGGATGAATCTCAAAGAATTAACTTCTAAGCCACAACTCGTCCAGCAGGTGCTTTGTGAATATGAGGAAAGTCACAGTAAGGTGGAACATTTGACACTGCGCAAACTCACCCCCGGCTTAAAAATTACCATTTGGGGTCTGCGCTTCTACGTGGTATTCATGATTGTGGTGGTATTCATCAATGTGTTCCACACTCTCCACCCATGATGGACCTGCAATGCATCATTTCGACTTCGAGCCAAGCTGTTCGATTGTTTAAGGGGCCAATCGCCTTGCAGGTCTGATTCGTCAGGAACGAAAGGACGGTGCCAACAGTTGGCGAATATGCTGCAGAGAATCCCCTTGATAAACGGCAATTCGTTTCAATTGGTAAGGCCCGTCCATCGGGGTCGCGTACCCCTGGCGTGTCGTAAAGGCCATCCGGTAACCCGTCTTCCGAACGTCGTGAATGATGCGGACATTGTAGTTCCCGTTAGGATAACACAGGTCTTCTACAGGTCCGTACACGTCTCGACTCAACTGGCATTTCGACTCCAAGAGTTGATATATCGCCTTTTTATCGGGGAGAAGGCTCAGACTCGGGTGAGTGACAGTATGAGATTCCACCCGAATGACTCCAGACCGTTGAATTTCTTGCAATTCCCGCACCGTCATGAAATTCCGCCGATTTGCAAATCCGCTGACCATAAACACCGTGGCCCTGAAGCCATAACGACGTAATACCGGGTAAGCTGTAGTATAGGTACTCTGATATCCATCATCTAGAGTAATCACCACCGGTCTGTGCGGCAACGAACCATGTGTATAAAACGCTGCATACAGCTCATCCAAAGTTACGCTGTGAAAGTCGTTATGCTGCAAAAATGCAACTTCTTCTTTGAACTGACCCGGATTCATGGAGAATCGGTCATGGGGAATATGCCCCACATCGTGGTATTCCAATATGGGCACCGCCAGAACCGTCTTGGCTTCCACAGAAGTCTTAGCTTCCACAGAAGTAGGAAAGAAACCTGCCACTGCTGTGAACAGCAGAACAAGAACAAAGAACGAAACCCTTGCCACTGTGCCATGCCTTCCCTGCTCAAAGGGTCTCGACAGTTTCACGTGGGAAAATTTGCGCCCACCGACGTTTTCCATGCCCTGCAAAGATGTCATACTGCGGTAAGACGGTCGATTCCGAGCCGCCCCAACCGCCTTTCTCTGATGTTGCCTCACATTAATCGCCACCTTTTTTCACGGCGATAGGCGGGACAATTCCAAATGGATTGATTGGATTACGGTAGTTCCCTTAATACCCACATGAGGGATGGTCGCTTTTCTACATGGTTTTCGAACGCGCACCTATAGGGTGGCAGAAGTGGGGCCGTTCATACAAGGAGGAGTGTGGTATTCAGAGTAAAAAAATCCACATGCCGAAACACTTTATTCAACGCCCTCAAGACCAAGAATTCCTCCCCGATTAATAACAATCCGTAACAAACATTGCAACTCTTGTTTGACATACGGGTTAGGAATCCAGCGGCTTATCGGCAACGGAATTTCCTGGCTGAAAAGATCCCTCATTTTCATTCGCGACATTTCCTTGATGAGAAATATGCAGGAGTCTATCATGTGTAATCTGCGTGGCAATCACATCATCCACATATCCGATGGGAAATACGTAATCCGGAATCACATCTGTCGACAAAATGAAATACAGTAACC
>DAHWFY010000175.1 GCA_027336365.1 Bacillota bacterium
AAGACAATGTTCGTTCCCTGGAGGTGGTCTTGGCCGACGGGTCCGTCATTCGTACCAGTTCCTTGGCGGCCAAGTCCTCGTCAGGCTACAACCTGACCCCCCTGTTTGTGGGTTCTGAGGGTACCCTCGGTATTTTCACCGAACTGTGGTTGAAAATTTACGGTATCCCCGAGGCCACCGTGGCCGCTAGGGCAGCCTTTCCGGATATCGACAGTTGCGTTCGAGCGGCCACTGCTATTGTCGGAGTCGGCATTCCGGTGGTGCGTATGGAACTGGTGGATGGCCCCTTCTTTCCCTACCTGAATGCATACAAGCAGACGGATTATCCAGAAGTCCCCACCCTGTTCTTTGAATTTCATGGCAACCCAAAAAGCGTGGAAGCAGATGTACAACTGGCCCAAGAGATTGCCAAAGAAGAAAATTGCCAAGTCTTTGAGTTCTACACCACGGAGGAGCAAAGAGCGGCATTGTGGGAAACCCGTCACAACGCCGCCTACGCCTTCAAACATGCCCACGTGGGCTTGGAACACATGTCCACCGATGTCTGCGTCCCTATTTCTAAATTGTCCTTGGCTATTGACCGGGCAAAGCAACTCCTGCAAGACACCGGAGTGACGGGCGCCATTGTCGGCCATGTGGGAGATGGCAACTTCCATGTCAGCATGGCCGTCAATCCCAAAGATCCAGAAAACATGACCAAGGCCTACCGATTCAATGAGCAACTGGTGTACTATGCCCTGGAACTGGACGGTACCTGCACAGGCGAACACGGTGTGGGCCTGGGTAAACGCAAGTACCAAGCTAAAGAACACGGACCCGCCCTGGCGGTGATGCGAGCCATCAAACAAGCCTTGGATCCATCTGACATTTTAAACCCCGGCAAGTTGGTGGATGCCACGGATTAACCCGATGAACTCACTCTGATAAATCTAGGCTTTAGACCATCGCAAACCCCATCCCATCCATGGGGAACGGTCTACAAAACCACTGGCGGTCCAATGATAAGAACAAACGCACAAGTCTGCTTGCTACTGCGCTCAATAGGTGTCGTATAAACTACGCACCCGCAATTGTCGTCTGTACTCTTGTAAGTCCATTTCTTCGGGTAAAGTGGATTTCATCACACTGATGACCCGTGCTTGACCGGGAGTCACATCAAAGTAGTTGTCACTCCACACCGCATCCGTTTCTGCTAGGCTCACTTCCACGTACTTTGCTAAGGAATGGGACCTTATCTCCACCACAACCTGGTCTTGTTCCTCAGTTACGGTCCACTGCAACTCGGGGTCCACAAATTCAAAGTGTTTGGCGGGCGCAAACAACACCGTACCTTCTCCATGAGCCTCCCCTGACTGCCAAGCAAACTCCAAGTACAGGGTGCGCAGATTCTCCCGCTCCTGAAGTACCGAAGCAAAATCGAGACTTAAAAACGGCAATGCACTTAAAGCCTCCACGGAGAATTCGGAGACCCCCTCCTGCACCTCCTTACCGTCCCGATGACGCAAGGCCCAATGTAGGGTTCCGTCAGCCGCAACACGAGTATCATTGCTGGCGAAAAACCGCACCTGACCGCCCTCGTCCTCAGCAGAAATAAGCAAAGGAGCATAAAACTGACGCGCAAAGTAATGCAACGCCTTCCAGCGTCCTTCACTGTCGATGCTGGACCAAGAGGCCACCGGCCAACAGTCGTTCAGTTGCCAGTAGATTGAACCCATGCAGCGACCCAGGTTTCGTCGCCAGTGCTCAACTCCGTAGCGAATGGCCTCGGCTTGCAGCACCTGAGAGACATACACCAAGTTCGAGAGGTCCTTGGGATAACGAAAGTTTTGCGCTAGGTAATACAGAATTTTGCCATTGGCAGCCTGATTTTTTTGGTGCGCTTCCATGACGTAAGAAAAAATATTGCGATCCATTGGCTCGGTAAACGAATTTACCGTTGCCATGGCAGGAAAGGACTGAAAGCCAAACTCAGAACAAAAACGAAAGAAGTACTTGCGATACTCGGTAAACGGCTTTAACCCATGCCAGACCTCCCAATAGTGAACATCCCCCCGATTGGGGTCATTGGGAACTTCAAAACCACCGCCGGAAGAAGGCGATGAGGGCCAGTAAAAGACGTCTGGGGCCTCCTGTTTAGACACCTCAGGCAATAGGATCTCAAAAAACTTCAAATAATCCGTACGGTGTCGGGCCGTCTTTGGAAATCCCCAGTTAACCCACCCCTCTTCCATTTCATTGTTGCCGCACAGCAGTCCCAGGCAGGCATGGTGACGAATACGTCGCAGGTTGTCCCGAGCTTCAGCGTGTACATTGGCAGCAAAAGCATCCGTCCATTCGTAAACAGCGCAAGCAAACATAAAATCCTGCCAGACCAGCAGTCCTAGGTGATCGCACAGGTTGTAAAAGTCATCGTCCGGGTAAAAACCTCCTCCCCACACTCGCACCATGTTGAAGTGAGCGGCCACCGCATCTTGCAACAGACGTTCGGTCCGGGCGCGACTGCGACGCCCCAACAGGTTATCCTCGGGGATGTAGTTGGCGCCTTTTGCGAAAATAGGAAGCCCGTTGACGACAAAGGTGAAAGACTCGCCCCACGCATCGGGTTCCCGCCGCACCACCAAGGTCCGGAGTCCCACGAAGTAAACCCTTTGCTCCAAAACCTCTGTGGCAGACCGCAGTTCCACCTGCACCGAGTACAAAGGCTGGTCCCCATAGCCATTGGGCCACCATAGTTGGGGCTGTTGAATGAAAAATGTGACCTCTCCTTCTCTCGCGACAAGATTGCATTCTTGTGCCGTAACATCCCCCTGGGGAGAAGTAAGAGAGACACGGCACCGCAGCGCCGCGGTGTGCCATTCCTCCGCCGTCACGGTTACCTGCAATTTTACGCCTTGCGTCTGATGCGTCTGATGCACCCTGACGTCCGCTAAACGCGCCAGTCGGTAACCCACCAACTCTACTTCCCGCCAGATGCCCGAGTCCGGAATTTGCGGTCCCCAGTCCCAACCAAACATATAGTGGGCCTTGCGGATGTGAGCGTATCCGGGCACCGCCTCATCCACACCCCATAATGAGTTCTTCGCATTGGCTCGCTGTACAAACACCAGGGGCGAGTCAAAGTGGAACCGAATTTGATTGTTCCCTACACAAAGTAATTCCTTCACGTCGAACTCCCACGTCCGGTGCATGTTGTCTGTATCGGCTACCCACTGGCCATTGATGAAGATATGAGTCAGGGTATCCAGCCCATGACAGATCAGAACAACGCGGTCAGAATTCAACAAGTTCGACTCGACGAAGAAGTCCCGTTCATACACGTAGTCCTTGGCCGCTAGGTCTAGGGTCATTCGCTCGTTATCTCGATAAAATGGATCAGGCATGGCCGCGTTCGCCAGTAGGTCGGTAAATACGGAGCCTGGGACTTGTCCCTTTCGCCAGTCTGAGTCGGTCGTTGCTTTCATCCGCCACGTCCCGTTGAGAGTCCTATGTTGTGCCACAAAGGTTCCTCCAAATGAATTAGAATGTTTTCATTTCAACCACACAGACCGCTGAATTTATTCCGTACACTCCAGTCTGCAAAAGCCTGTCGTCAGAATCTATTGAACCACAAATCCGAGCACACAGAACACGTTTTGGCAGCGAACCCCAACGAAAGTTTTTACTTACACCGGGTAGCCCATCTGCATAGGCTGATACAGACGGTGCCACAGTTCTTGTGGTCATCGAAAGATTGACTCCCCACGTGAGATAGGATGAAACGTGAGGTAGAATGAAGGAGGCGTTCCGCTTGGATACAATTCCTAATGCAAATGAAAGCCGTCCATTTTGTGCCACCCGCGATGACCCGGCACCCCCGTTTTGTTTGGACGGGTTAAGCAAAGGACAGAAGAAACGCATTTGTCTGGAAGAGTACCGCGGCAATTGGCTGTATGTAGTCTTTTACTCCAGTGACTTTAGCTTTGTTTGACCCACAGAATTGGCGGCGGTCGCCGCCATCCATTCTCAATTGAGGTCCCTGGGAGCCCATGTTTTGGCCATCAGCACAGACAGTATTTACAGCCACAAGGTGTTTGCGGAAACTTCCCCCTCCCTCCGTCAAGCAACCTATCCTTTACTCAGTGACCGTTCGCTTGAAGTCAGCCGGATTTACGGGGTACTGGATGAAAACACGGGAGCCGCCTTTCGCGCCACCCTATTGATAGATCCCGAGGGAATCATTGTGTCGAAAGTGGTGTATCCGAAAGAAGTGGGGCGGAACATGCCGGAAATGGTTCGCTTGCTGCAAGCCGTACAGTTTCGTCGCGAAACAGGACTGGGCGTACCCGCCAACTGGGTACCGGGGATGCCTGGCATTCCAATCAGTTTGAACAACGCAGGAAAATTTTAATCCCAGATATTCGCCGGGCCTTTCACCCGGCGAATGCCATGGTCATTCACCCGGTGGATTCCAGTACCCATTCGGAACGCGCACGCTTAGGCTGTCGTTGCAGGAAACTCGGCATGCACAAAATATACGGCCTGTTCGACATCCGAATGAGTAATTTCGCGAACAACAAACCCGGCAGATTCAAGAATTCCTTGTAGTTCCTCCGGACGCAAGCGAATTTCCATGGGAGGGCCACTGCGGGTACCCACTTTATCCCACTCCACCAAGTACAACGTTCCCGCTGGCACCAATACCCTTCGGACCTCCGACAAAATGGCTGATTGCTCCGGAATGTCGTGAAATACCATGGACATCAGTACAGCATCCACGGATTTATCCGCCAATGGCAGGTCAGTAGCTGACGCCACAACCCCCAAGATGTTCGTCAGACCCGCCTCGTTCGCACGCTGTGTTGTGAAATCCACCATGTTCTCCTGACGGTCAATGGCGTATACTTTGCCTTGTGTGAGCAGTTTTGCTGCAGGAAGCGTAAAATACCCAGCCCCACAACCAATATCGGCTACCGTCATGCTAGGACGAGTCAAGAACCTCGCCAAGATGGGCTCTGGCGGCATGAAAGTGGTACGACTTTCCTCCATGGCCAGTAAGCGCTTCGGATCAAACGCATGATTTACCCCATGATGATGGGCATGGCCGACAGACATCTCCCGTTTGTCCTTGCGGGTTTGTTCATTCATGCGGGATGAATAGTCCATGTTTTGCTCGCTCCCTTCGCGCTGTGTTCCTACCAAGATAGCACACGAGACCGCATTCATGCACGGTTGCGCGAGGATTGCTCGTGTCAGACGTAATTTAATCCCGCCGTATACGGAAACGCAACAGGAAACAGGCGTCGACGCAAGGACTCCATTCTGTCTGTCCAGACGGTCTGAGGTGGACTGTCAAATACAAAAGCGATGAATTGCTGAGAAGACAAGACCCGCATTTCTTTACCTAAGCGAACCTCCACCTGACCGTCTGGCATAGAGACGACCACAAATTCGCTGGCCAAGTGAGCGTCTCTGGCGATTAAATAGGGTCGCAATTGCTGAACCAACCGCCCCGCCTCCATCACCCGCACAGTTCCCTGGTTTCTTTGCTGCTTTGCAGGAATCAAGGAGAGAACCGCGGCGATTTCTTGTTCATGGGGACCCAGAACCAAAGTCAGAGAATCTACCTGAGTATCCACCGCAAACTTCAGAATGGCCCCCACGGCTTCGGCCGGGCCCGCCCATTCGATGACCAAAGGAGATAAGTCTCGCCGGTCCCGATAGGGCAGGCCAAGAACTGCGAAAGCCACCGGTTGGCCGTCTTGCTCTGCCACCCATGTGCGATGAGTCCTATGAATACAACTGGCGAATGGTTCTGAGTGTACCATTCCCGCCAGGTCCCACACACTCTGCTCATAACGGACGGGACGAGCTTGCGCCAATTCTTGCAACGCCAACCAGTCGGTGGCCTGTAATTCTCGGATTTGATATTTTCCCACCCCCTTTTTCTCGTTGGCCCCGGCTGAATT
>DAHWFY010000176.1 GCA_027336365.1 Bacillota bacterium
AGCACCACCAAGTACCTCAATGGACATGGGGACGTCATGGGTGGCGTGGTGGTGACGCGGCAGGATAGGTTGAAGGAAATGGAGGCCCAACAGAAGCTGACGGGGGGTATCATGAGCCCGATGGATGCCTGGTTGACCCAGCGTGGGCTCAAGACGTTTGCCCTGCGTTTTGTTCGGCAGTTGGCGAGTGCGGAGGAATTGGCTCGGCGCCTGCAGGACCATCCGCAGGTGGAACGGGTTTACCATCCTTCATTATCAAACCATCCGGATTATGCACGGGCTGTGGAGTTGTTACCCTTAGGCCAGGGGGCTGTAGTTTCTTTTATCGTCCGGGGCGGGCGACAGCAGGTGTTCCGTCTGATGGAAGCCCTGCGGTTGGTGGTGCCGGGCACAACCGTGGGTGATGTGTATTCCTTGATGCTGTACCCTGTGATGGCTTCCCATCGTTCTCTCAGCCCGGAAGAACGGGCGGCGTCGGGCATCACAGAGGGACTGGTGCGTCTGTCGGTGGGCATTGAGCAGGTGGAGGACATTTGGCAGGACCTGGACCAGGCCCTTTCCCGCTCCGGAAGCTAAGCTCGAGGTCTGGTGGAGCGGACTTGGTACCGATGCCACCCGCCGGCGAGTTTGCTCCGCGACCCATGCACAGGTTTGGCTGGTGGCGGGAGTCAATTCGGGGACGAAACCAGGGGACGAAACGGTGGCCAATTCGGGGACGTGACGAATCGCAAGCCAATGGAGGGAACCCATCATCATGCATCCAGGCTTTCAGTGCGTGCCAAAGCACGCACTGAAAGATTTGCAACAAATGAACTTGTTCAACTAAAGTATTACCTCCTCATATTAATTGGAAGGTTTTTCACGGGACCCTCGTCAAGAACGTTCCATATCCCCCGGAGAACTGCCCCATCTGCACCCAGTGCAACACTGGATTTCCAAGTTTCGCGGAGGTCAACAGAGGCAACACTTGTGCCTCACTCCACCACTTCTATCCACAACCTGGGGGTGGGGAGTGGTGCCTGTTATACTTGCCTTGCAGAAGGGTGAGACGTTCCCCACAGACTGGATATTTGCTGGGGGGTGAGGCTGGCTGGGGTGGCTGCAGGCCATTTCCGCGTTGCTGCAAGCGGTTGTCGCCGTGCTGCGTCTGTTGCTGGAATACCGCCACAGGCAGTAAGCGCATCCTGGTATTGATGGGCCTAGGAAGGGTAGCCCCCAGAGTCAACTCAATGCCCGTAACTCCATTAGGAGAAAGTCCTACGGGGTTAGTGGTCTCAAGGGAACGTCTCGTCTCTTCTGTTTTGCAGTTAGTGTTGACACCGGAGACCTGTACGGTCTCCGGTGTGCGATAGTTCGAACAAGGGGCTGACATAAGAAGCGCGGTACAACTCAGCCCCGGGACGGCAGGGTCAACAAAGGTAAGATTAACACAAGGCTCGGATGGTTGCTCTCTTATGTCTCTCGCGAGGTCCAGGTCTTTTCTCGGGCTGAAGCGTCATCGGCCACCGCTATGCGAAAGTGTGGTGAATTCACCCGCTCCTTCATCAGGCGATCCAGACGTGCCCGGATCTCCTCGTCTCGTAGCAATCGGTTCAACTCGGGCTGGCGTTTATGCATATACAATCTCCTCCTCAGAACCGTCGATTTGCGTCACGGGTTGTGGAGTCAAGTCGGGATAGTACTTGGCTAGGTGGACAATGACGGAACGTAGATACTCCCAATCCAACCCCATATCTTCCACGGCAGCGCGAATGCCTGAGACCACCGCCTTGCGGTATGCCTCCGTCCGGCCCAGGTCCAACCGATGAGTGGCCGACAGTCCACCCGTGACCACTGCGATGGCGGTTGGCATGGGATGTCCACTCAGATTGAGTGTGGCGTGCATGGACCCTCGCACCGCCTCGGATACTGTGAAGGTGCTGGAGTTCATATGCACCACTGCCGATTTAACGGCGATTTGGGTGGCGTAATGAGTAATTTTCATCATGTGTGGGCTTCCTGCCAAGGTGCTTAGCGAGGTTAGCAGAGAATTCTGGACCACAGATGCCAACTGGAATTCTCCCAGCCGCTTCTCCTCGGCGATGGCTCGCCGCAGGTCCTCCTCCATGTGACGGCGCAATTCAAAATTTTTCATTGCTTTCTCCTCCAATCCGGTGGGTCTGCTGTGCAGACATCAAACCACCATCACGTTTTCCACAGACACAGTGGATACAAAAAAACCCTGCAGAGGAGTTACCTACAGGGGCCGGATTGGATGTGAGTTATGGTGTGCATGCGCACCTCTCCCCTCTCCGACGCTTACGAGGTTAGCTGACGGGTTCGGACCGAAGAGTGGCCCTACCAAAAGTTCTGGATTCACCCCAAAATCATTGGGTCCCCCGTTCCCTTGCGGAACTCAGCGTTAGACGCACACAACAGATGAACTGCTGTACAGAACATTGTATGCCCATGTGAGCCATAAGTCAATACACAGGAGTGAGCTTTTTTAGGTAAGTTGATATGCTCAGCAGTGAGCCATTTTCCGTTCCTCAGCAGGCCCAGAGAGTGTCCCCAAGGTAGTGCTTGGACTCATTCCTGCATAGATGTGCTGGTCATCTTACTTCAAAGAGACAGTGTAGGTCCATTTGACACCACTCACATCTTCTACCATAACCTCTGCTTTGCCAGCCTGTTGGATCTCGGAGCGAGCGGCAGACGTGAGGGGAAATTTAACGGTTGCCTTGGCGGACAGAGGAACAACTAAACCCCAGGGGCCTGTCTTGATGACTTGATAGGGGTAGGCGTTATGAATATCCCCTGATGGAATTTTTGCCAGTTCGCTGGGCGTCCAGGTTTCGACGGGAGTACTTGCACCCGGCACGGTGAGTGTCACTTTTTCCACAAAGGAACCGTAACTATCCGGACCGTTGGGTCTGTATAGGATTAGATTGAGCTGATTTCCCTGGACAGTTGTTCCGCTCAATACAATCAAGGGTAACTTATTGTAATTATTTAATTTACCCCACAGGCCATGGTGAAAATATTGATAGGTGAACAAGGTGAAGAATATCCCCACAACAAGCATAAATACACTTTGTTTACGGACGCGATCACGATATTTTAAGGTGGCTTTGCTCACTTCAGTCGGAATCGTTTCATATGCGGTGGATTGGATAGCCATTTGAATTCCTCCAATACCTGGGCATTCACGGAAATGCAGCCCTGTGTTTTCACGAATCATTGTGCTCGATGCCGTTTTTGCAAATCACTGTGCTCGATGCCGTTTTTTGCAAATCACTGTGACTGAAGCAGACAGAGGCTGAAACAAACAAGGCTTAAAGCAAAGAGATCTGAAAGCGACCCAGTTTAATTTGTCCGTTCCAGAAACGACGCAGCCAATGGTCTACACCCCAGCGTCCGGATCCAGCAAACATAAAAACCATCGCAGCAATCCCTTCAACGGTCCCGATTTGCCATTCATCCACACAGCTTGTGCCCAACCAGCCAGACCCAAACAAAATCATCAGGGACAAAAGAGCAGCACCAAATCCCGCCAGCTTCGTAAGTGTGCCCGTGATGAGAAAAAGCCCAACCAACAGCTCGATAAAGGAAAAGAACGTTAGAAATGCGAAAGTGACAGGCGGATGTTGAATGATTGCAAGTAAAATCGGCTTAACGGGCCAAATGGCATGTGGGAAAAATTCACTGAATTTGTGTCCGATGAATCCCGAGGAGGTGGGATCCATTTTTGCAGGAACGTTGATATAACGCCGCATAAAGGCGGATAGAAATTGGAACCCAAGCACCAAACGCAATGCCCATAAATAACTGATGGGGACAAACTCGGCCGGAGGGAGAGAGTCCCTGTTCCCTTGATGCACATCGTGGAAATACTCTTCTGCCGTACTCATTGTGGATACCACTCCTTTTTTGACAATTACGCAAAGCAAACTGACAAACGTGAATAAAATTCAAGAGATTGCCATATGGTTTGTCGCGCTCACCCCAATTTGAACTGACTTGGTGAATCCAGCGACAAACCTACCACGGACAGATGCTGAGATTCCATTGCCTCCCCCTCTTATCTTTTCTAAGACCTGTGTAGAGGGGAATATGAGGGGGAATTGAGGGAAAATACGGTGAAGTTTTCGCAATTCGGGGTCTGTTAATTTTCGTGGAATTGAGTTCAGTCAAGAGTGAAGAGCTTCGGAGGTCTTGACGGTGTAGTTCTGCAGCGTGGTGATGGGCAAAATACGGTTTTTGTAAGCCCACAAAACCATCTCGTTACGGCTATGCACCTCTGCTTTACGCATAATGCTGGCTGCATGAGCTCGAACCGTTCCTTCGCTGACTTGCAGGTGTTTGGCAATTTTTCCGTACGAATGATTTTCCGAGGCCAACACAAGCACTTCCAACTCACGGGAGGTCAAAAGACCTGCAGCGGCTTGCTTGATGGCGATGACTTGCGCAAGTCGCTGACCAATCTCCCGTCCTTTTGATTGACTTGCGTCCTGACAGATGTCTTCAAGCATCAGGCTGATATTTTCCTGATGTAATACTCCTTCGTCAATCCCACTATTAGCCAGTGTGGTGGTCAGCATGGCGGTCAAGGTTTCTTTAAGTTCCCTTTGCTGACGCACGATATTGACCTGTAATTCTTCCAAGCGGGCAATTTCAAGACCCAACAGTCCCATGACGACACTGGCGGTGCAAATCAAGATGGCCCAGGTCGGATGTAACTGATGATAAATGGAATAGATTGTGGTCATTCGAATGATGAGCAGCGCAATTTCTACGATAACCGCTCGAAAAAAAACACGATAGTCAAAGACAACGAACAATTCTGCAAGTACGGAAGGGAACACCATTAAAGCAGAAATCTGCGGGTTGTGAACAAAAAAGATATAATATGACAAAGCATAGATGACATCGCGTGCAACTGCAAAGCGATCATCAAATAAGTTAGGTTGCCACACAAACTGGATAATTCCGCCCAGAAAGTCCAGGGAACTCAGCAAAAACAAACCCAAGATAAACCAATGGGGCTGCGGACTCAACCAGAGAACCGCCAAAAACATCAGTGGAAAGGTGGCACGAATGAGTAAAAGACGCGATGTAACGTTGCGTTTGAAAATCATATTTCAATCACTCCAACATTTTCAAACAGTGGACGAACCGTGAGCTTCGACGTCGACGATCCGTGAGCTTCGACGTCTTTATTATGTCTTTATTGTTGCCCATCCCACTAGTCCAGTCTGGACCATTCCCCCTACTAGTTCAGAATTACCACTGTGCTAGTCGCAATATCTGAATCATTCCACTCTGACAAAAAATGCGTGTCCTATTTTTTCACCTTCCTTGTTTCTTGCGTATAATCCAATCGCCAAACATGGGCTCCAGTAGAATGTATTTTCCTCTGTTTTCTCCTTTTTTAATTACCGATAGACGAATTAAGCT
This sequence comes from Bacillota bacterium, assembly GCA_027336365.1. Taxonomy (GTDB): domain Bacteria; phylum Bacillota; class Bacilli; order Alicyclobacillales; family Alicyclobacillaceae; genus QXHL01. The sequence goes on from DAHWFY010000176.1 coordinate 5,437, forward strand.
TTGAATCGCGCGGTTTACATTTTTTACTCGATTTTCCTTTTGATACAGAGGGTTGCCGAGCAGGATGGAAGTCAACACGATGTCTGCGCCCTTGAAACGACGGATTTCCTGCCATTGTTCTTCATAAATGATTCCCAATTGGGAAATTGACTGTTCATATGCCAGATGAAGCGTCTCAGCATTCATCTCACGCAAATCACTCATTTTTGCGTTGGAATAAGCGTTTGACATCACGGACATGACACAATATGGCTGTCCACCCGTACGTTCCAGCAATAGCTTGAGGGCTGACTCTGTAATCCTCATGTTTTCCTGGGACAATTTGTCCTCGATATATAGCCTCCATTCATTCTCAGGAACGAGTGGAAGTTGCAAAAATGTCGCAAAACGATAAAACGCCTCTCTTCGATCCGCAAAAATGGTGTTCAACAAGGAGTTTTCACTCCCCAAAAAGAAATATACCGTGTTCTCTTGTTGTTGAAACATGG
>DAHWFY010000177.1 GCA_027336365.1 Bacillota bacterium
TTTTTGTGCTCGTCTCACAATTGAAAATCAACGTCACCAACGCCTATTCGGGGTCCTTGTCTTGGTCCAACTTTTTCTCCCGTATTTTTCACACCCATCCAGGACGAGTCGTATGGTTGTTTCTCAATGTGGGCATCGCATTGGCACTGATGGAATTCGGAGTCTTCGGATTTCTCAACACGGTGTTGGGTTTCTATGCAAATGTCGCCGTGGCCTGGGTCGGGGCCGTTGTTTCTGACTTGGTCATCAACAAGGCTCTGCTCAAAATCAGTCCTCCTTGGATTGAATTCAAACGGGCACACCTGTACAATTTCAATCCCGTGGGATTTGGCTCCATGTTGATTGCTTCAGTTGTTTCGATTTTAGCTTACTTCAATGTGTTCGGTCCGGTTTTACAAGCCTACTCCCCATTTCTTTCATTGTTGCTGGCCTTTGTCCTCGCCCCGGTCATCGCTCTGATTACAAAGGGTAAATACTACATCGCTCGGGAACCCGCGCTGGTTGCTGAGCTGTTGCCAAAATCCAATCTCGGTCCTGTGAATGGAATCGGCGGTCATTCCAAAACGCATCTGCAGCCTTCTGCTCATGTGCACACTCATGTTCAGAGCCATTCGCATCACGGCCGGGAAATCCAGGAAACGACATTGAGTTGTCAATCCTGTACTTATGAGTATGAGTTGCCGGATATGGCCTTGTGTCCCTACCACGCAGGGCCCATTTGTTCCCTTTGTTGTAGCCTCGAATCTGATTGCCATGATGTGTGCAAGGAGGCATCCCAGTGATTTTGACACCGCGAGAACAAGAAAAATTGTTGCTGGTGGTGGCTGCTGACTTGGCCAGACGAAGACAAGCCAGGGGACTGATGCTGAATTACCCGGAGTCGGTAGCGTTGATAAGTTACGAAATTTTGGAAGGAGCCAGAGACGGGAAATCAGTTTCTCAGTTAATGGTGGAGGGGGCACAGGTGCTCACCACCGAGGATGTCATGGAGGGGGTTGCCGAGATGGTGGAGGAGGTGCAAGTGGAGGCAACTTTTCCAGACGGGACAAAGCTGGTGACGGTCCATCATCCCATACGTCCCAGAACTCGCTGACAAACAGCAAGGGGTTGTAGTCAGCGATTGTAGTTACTGGAAAAGGCCTGCATGCCGCTGATAGCGGCACGCACAGGGAATGTGAATCCAAGGAATTGTAGTTACTGGAATAGGAGGGACCGGATTGCTGATTCCTGGCGAATATCAATTACAGCCAGACTCTGTGCGTCTCAACCAAGGACGAGAATCGGTTGTCTTAAAGGTCATCAACCGAGGAGATCGCCCCATTCAGGTGGGTTCTCATTATCACTTTGCTGAAGTGAACCCATTGATGGAATTTGACCGGGAGCGGGCCCAGGGAAAGCGTCTGAACATTCCCTCCGGAACGGCCACACGTTTTGAGCCAGGTGAGGAGAAAGAAGTGACGCTGATTTCTTTCGCCGGGTATCAGCGTGTCTATGGTCATCGCGGGATGACCAACGGTGCCGGGGAAAGTACGGGAGGGGGGGAAAAGGCTTCATCCTCAAAGATGGATGAGGGAAAAGAGGCGGCAGCAACACACAGACAGGCGCCCATAGAGGGTCACATCCCCAACCCACTCAGTTCTTCCGCAGGACTACGACTGGATCGGGCAACTTATGCCGCAATGTACGGGCCCACCTTGGGAGACCGAGTGAGACTGGGCGATACGGAGTTGTTCATTGAGGTGGAGCAAGACGCCACCGTGTACGGCGACGAGTGCAAGTTTGGCGGGGGGAAAACTCTTCGGGACGGGATGGGGCAAAGTGCCACTGCGACTCGTGGACAAGGGACTCTGGATACGGTCATAACCAATGCCTTGATTGTGGACTATTGGGGAATTGTCAAGGCCGATATCGGTTTACGTGATGGCAGAATTGTTGGCATTGGCAAGGCGGGGAATCCGGATACCATGGCCGGAGTCCTGCCAAACATGGGAGTGGGGGCCGGAACGGAGGTGATTGCAGGGGAAGGATTGTTGCTTACCGCAGGGGGAATTGATGCCCATGTGCACTTTATTTGTCCACAGTTGGTGGAGACGGCACTGGCGGCCGGCATCACCACCCTGCTGGGGGGAGGCACCGGTCCCGCTACGGGAACCAATGCGACCACCTGCACTCCAGGGGCTTGGCACTTGCACCGCATGCTGGAGGCGGCAGAGGCATTCCCCGTCAACCTCGGGTTTCTCGGTAAGGGAAATGCGTCCACTCCGGATGCCTTGGCGGAACAAGTGGAGGCCGGGGCGATTGGCCTAAAAATACACGAGGACTGGGGAAGTACCCCAGCCGTCATAGATACCTGCTTACGAGTGGCAGACCAATACGACGTACAGGTGGCGATACATACCGATACGTTGAACGAATCGGGATTTGTCGAAGAGACCATTCGGGCCATTGGTGGCCGCACCATCCATACCTACCACACAGAGGGTGCAGGGGGAGGCCATGCCCCGGATATTCTGCGCATGGCTGGGGAGGCGAATGTTCTGCCCTCCTCCACCAATCCTACCCGCCCCTTTACGGTCAACACTGCGGAAGAGCATTTGGATATGTTGATGGTGTGTCACCATTTGGACAGCCGTGTTCCCGAGGACGTAGCTTTTGCGGATTCCCGCATTCGACCGGAAACCATTGCGGCCGAAGACATCCTGCATGACTTGGGAGTTCTCAGCATGGTCAGCTCTGACTCTCAAGCCATGGGTCGAATGGGTGAAACCATTGTCCGCACCTGGCAAACAGCGGACAAGATGAAGCAGCAGCGCGGGCCTTTGCCAGAAGATGGAGGGGGACGGGATAATTTTCGAGTCAAGCGATACATCGCCAAGTACACCATCAATCCGGCCATTGCCCATGGGGTGGCTGAATACGTCGGTTCCGTCGAGGTGGGCAAGTGGGCAGATTTGGTGCTCTGGAAACCCGCCTTTTTTGGCGTCAAACCAGACCTGGTGCTCAAGGGAGGGATGATTGTTTACGCCGCCATGGGAGATCCCAACGCCTCCATCCCCACTCCGCAACCGGTTTTACTCAGACCCATGTACGGGGCATTCGGACGGGCGAGGGGAGCCACTAGTTTTACTTTCGTGTCTCAAGCCGCTTATGCGGCGGGTGTGCACACTGCCTTGGGATTACAAAAACGCGTTGTGCCTGTGAGAAAGTGCCGAACTCTGGGCAAACAAAACATGATTCACAATCATGCCACCCCACACATTGAGGTCAATCCGGAGACATACGCGGTGCGGGTAGATGGCCAAGCGGTGACGTGCGCGCCTGCGCAAAAAGTTTCTCTGGCACAACGTTATTTTCTGTTTTAACTGGCCGATGTGATGTTGCGATTTTTAGGCCGACGTCATGAGTGCTGCGGGATGCTGCGTAGAAAAAAAGGAAGTGGACGCTGATGATCCGCTGGTTACCCCTGGTTCCCTTGCTGGACTCCAATTTTCCCACGGGTTCTTTTGCCCACTCCTTCGGCATGGAAACCGCTTATGCGGAAGGTCATCTGTCTGGGCCTGGGGCCGTTTTGCGGTGGTTGGAGGATTTGCTTTGGGGGAATTTGGCCACCTTTGAGGGTCCCGCAGTGCGCCTGGCGTGGCAGTTGCGGGATGGAATGAGTTCTACCACAGCACATGAACTCTCAGCATCGCGGATTCAGGAGGCAGGAGAACTTGTGGAAACGCAAGAGCCTGTGGAGAAATGGCCAAGTTCTGAGCAGGCAAAAAGCGGTGGAGCGCCAGGAGAATCTGAGGAAACAAAGGATTCTGTGACAGCGGCAGGGATTGTTCAGACTCGCCTGTTAGAGATAGACCGTCATTTGACGGTCAGTCGGCTGGCTGCCGAGTCCCGTGGGGCATCTATAAAGATGGGACGTCGCTATTTGCGCACGGTATGTGAGTTGTATCCGGGTTCTTTATTGCACGTTTACGAACAATGGGTGAAGGCTGGACGGGCGTTTGGCCAGATGGCCGTGGTGCATGGCTGGCTGTGCCGAGAATTGGATTACAGTGAGCAAGAGGCGGTTGCCAGCTTTTTGTATGGGTCTCTCAATGCCCTGACACAAAACGCCACCCGTTTAACAGCGATTGGACAGACCAATGGACAAAAAATTTTGCTCCGACTGTTACCTCAAATTGAACAAAGTAGCAGCGACACGGCTAGTCACTCCACTTTGAACCTGGATAATCTTTTCATTCATACGGTCAACCAAGAGGTTCAAGCCATGCGTCATGAAAGCTTGTACTCGCGGATCTTCATGTCCTAATAAAAAGGGGAGAAATGGTTCATGTGCCAGACCCATAGTCATTCACATCCTCACGCTCATCCCCACGTTCAGGAGTGGTATTCGCCGACCTATCGAGGAAATCGCCCCTTGCGCGTGGGAGTTGCCGGGCCTGTCGGTTCTGGGAAAACAGCCCTGGTGGAAAAACTTTGTTGGAAACTGCAACCGGACTTGAGTGTCGCCGTCGTAACCAATGACATCTATACCCGTGAGGACGCGCAAATTCTTTGCAATACCGGTGTTTTGCCGGAGGAACGAATTATTGGCGTGGAGACGGGGGGGTGCCCTCATACGGCAATTCGCGAGGATGCCTCCATGAATCTGGAGGCCATCGCTGAACTGGAGGATCGCTTTCCGGATTTGGATATTATTTTCGTGGAAAGTGGTGGGGACAACTTGGCTGCTGCCTTCAGTCCCGAGTTGGTGGATGTGTTTATCTACGTGATTGACGTCGCACAAGGGGAAAAAATTCCTCGCAAAGGGGGTCCTGGGATTACTCAGTCCGACCTACTGGTCATCAACAAGGTGGACTTGGCACCTCTGGTTCATGCAAGTCTCGAGGTGATGGCAGAGGATAGTCGGCGCGTGCGTCTGGGACGACCATTTATGTTGACCAACTTGTTATCTGAGTCTAACCCCGAGGATGGTGAAGAGGTGGCTGCATGGCTACGGGATAGATATGGGGTTTTGCGGGCATGAGTGTGCATGGTCTGTGGCGAGGTAGAGCCACCTTATGCAATGGACGCACGGTGGTGACCCCCATGGCCCAGCAGTATCCTCTCAAGGTTGCCAAAGCCTTTGCGCAGGCCAACGGGGGTGCTTCCATTTGCCTGATGGAGGCCTCTCCTGGGCTGTTCAATGGAGACGTGCAAGAAGTGGACTGTCAGGTGGAACCGGGTGCGGCACTACACGTGCGCACTCAATCGTCTTGCAAAATACATCCAGGAGTCGTTGAAACACCCAGCCAGCAGCGGGTGACACTCTCGGTGGCGGCAAAAGGACTGTTGAGTTATCTGCCGGGTCCCTTAGTACCTTTTGCAGGTGCCAGTCATGACAGTGAGACTATGATTCATCTGCAAGCGGGAGCTGTCTGCGTTCTGGGAGAGGTGCTCACACCGGGTAGGGTAGGATATGGCGAGGTGTTTGCGTATGAACGGGTATCGAGCCGAGTGTCTGTTTTTCTCAAAGGCCAGTTGGTGGCCAGAGATGCCTTGATGCTGACTGGAAAGTCTTTGCAAAGGGGCGGAGCGGCACAATCTCTTGGTGGGTTTACACACTTGGGGACACTCTGGATTCTATCTCCAAGTGTGAACGCACAGGTGGTTGCGGCATTGCAGAACGCATTGAAGACTGGTTTATCGCAAGACGAGTTCCCTGTCCAAACAAACCCGGGGGTAAAAGATTTCCTGTTAAATGCCGAGAGCTCGGAGACAACGGAGTTCACCCCAGCGATGTACACAGGTTGCAGTTTGTTGGCGGCTTCGGGTATGGTGGTGCGGATTTTG
>DAHWFY010000178.1 GCA_027336365.1 Bacillota bacterium
ATGAGAAGCGCGTTCGCGGTCACATCTTTGTCTGCGTACTTGCGTATCTGTTTGAGCAAGAGATCCAAGTGATGTACCGCCGCTGGTGGGAGCAACGTGAAAGTGAAATTGCGCAGTTGGGCAGCGATGTTGAGCGTGAGCGGCGACTCGAAGAGCTGAACAACCGTTGGTACACTGGTGAGCGAATCATGAAGGACCTCTCGCGGTGGCATGTCATGAAGGCCGAGTTTCTTGGGAAGGAGTTCCTCAGCGTTCCACCTCCGCCACACCCCTTGGATGAGGTTCTCAAGGCACTAGACGTCCCACTTCCGTCCAAGGCAATTCATCTACGCAACGCACCCTCAGGCACACTCGTTTAACGAGAATTTACACCGGTTAAGCCCCAACCTGCTTGGGGCTCTTTGTGCTGTAGGGCAAAATCCCCCCTACAATCCCTTACGGGGCCTACAGTGCTGTCAAAGATGAGCTAAACAGCAACCATCGCTCAATATGATTAGCCAACGCTCTCGTAATATATCGCGTATCCGACAAGTTTCTTTTGCGAAATCCCTCTTGATCTAAGTTAGCCGCTCTTGCGTTAAGGAGTAGATTATTCTTTTTCTGTTGAGGCAAGGGTAAACTATAATAAGTTGAACTAAGGACATTCCACAGTGGTGCCTGACTTCATCCTGACGCAAAGGCGGTCAATGATCTTCATGGGTATTCCCATAATGGACTTCATAAATGCATGAACATTGTTCCGAATATCCGCGACTGTGTGATAGAAGACGTTGTTGATCACGTCTGATCAGAATGGTGCCATATATGGCATACCCCTCAATTGATTGAGGGGATCAATGGTACCTTTGCCTTCAACGCTCGATGCGTTGAAGGCAAATTCCTGGCTCACTAGTGGATGCCCCGCCATTTATGGCTGTGGAGGGCGCCACTCTGTGACGCCGTCTGCCCTTGAACAATCACGTTACGAGGCTCAATCCCTTCACCCTGTGTACGGTCTGAAAATCGTCCTGTCTACGCTTTATGAATGACATCGCTACCGTTCACGCAAGACTCGGTTCCTTGTGGGTAGCTAATCCTTGCAGGGGCGGGAATTTCACCCGCTAGCGTACGCCAGTTTTACTTGACGTGCCGAAAGTTAAGCTCATAAAAGTGAGAAGTTTTTCTTTCGTTGGCAATGCGGAAATTCCACCAGGTTTTGCCGTAGGTAATGTTCCACACGCGTTAGCCATTTGAAAAAGGCACTCCAGTTCCTCATGAGGGATTTCATCGAGTTCCTTACCTGCATCAAGCATTCCCGCAAGGAACGCACCCATAAAAGCATCGCCTGCTCCTGTCGCGTTCACCGTTTCCTTATCTTGTGCCACAATCTTGTGCCACAAAAATTTTTCGCATAACTTCCTGAATACTTAGCTCCTGCTCAACCTCACTCGTTTCAGAAGAAGACTGTTGGATACTACGCTCACAGAACTAAAGGCCATGGCAGCCCCAGCAATAATGGGACTAAGAATACCAAATCCAGCCAACGGAATACCTAGCACATTGTAGAAGAAGGCCCAGAAGAGATTCTGTCGAATTTTGCGCATCGTTGCCTTGGACAGCTTGATGGCATCGACAACACCTTGTGTGCTGCCATGCATCAGGGCGATATCGGCTGCCTCCAGTGCAACGTCTGCCCCCGTGCCCATGGCAATGCCGATGTCGGCTGCCGCTAGAGCAGGTGCGTCGTTGATCCCGTCCCCGACCATGGCAACCGTCTTGCCATTTTTACGCAATTCCTCGACCTTGCTGGCTTTGTCCGTCGGCAACACTCCGGCAATCACATGATGAATACCAACTTGCACCGCTACAGCTAATGCAGTGCGTTCGTTATCGCCAGTAATCATCCAAACGTCAATGCCTAACCCTTTTAGTTGTTCGACGGTTTGCTGGGCATCCTCCTTAATGGTGTCGGCGATGGCAATCACGCCTAAAAGTTGGTCTGAAGAAGCCACCAGAATGGCAGTCTTGGCTGCGCTCTCAAAATCTTGTAAAACCTCATCCGGGAAATCCTGAATACCAGTTTCTTCAAGCCAACGGCGATTGCCAATCCGAATGGTTTGTTCATCAACCACACCTTCAATCCCCTTGCCGGGGATGGCTTGTACACTTATAGCACTGCTCGTGAGTGTAACTTTCTGTTTCGCATACGTCACTACGGCCGAACCAAGAGGGTGCTCACTTTGCGATTCCAGGGTAGCAGCCACAGAAATCAAGTGTTCCGCTGTGACACCTTCTGCTGTCCAGACATCCGTGACCTCTGGTTTTCCAGATGTGATGGTTCCTGTCTTATCAAAAATTACCGTATTCACCTTATGGGCCTGCTCTAAATGCTCACCACCCTTGATGAGGATACCTGATTCTGCACCTAATCCAGTGCCTACCATGATGGCCGTGGGTGTGGCCAGACCAAGAGAGCACGGGCACGCGATAACCAGTACCGCGACCGCTGCGAAGAGTGCGATGGACCAGTGACCTGTAAGACCCCAGGCTAGGAATGTAAGAAGTGCAATCCCCAGGACAATCGGCACAAAAATTCCTGAAATTTGGTCTGCCAGCCGTTGGACTGGAGCCTTAGACCCCTGCGCTTGGTCGACCAATCGGATGACTTGGGCCAAGGCGGTGTCTGAGCCGACTCTGGTGACTTCCATGAGGAAAGCGCTGGTTTGGTTGACCGAGGCACCTACGACCGCATCGCCTTCAACCTTCGAGACGGGCATGGATTCTCCAGTTAAGAAGGATTCGTCAATGGCGGTGGACCCTTCCATAATAAATCCATCTGTTGGAATTTTTTCGCCAGGCCGGACACGGACCACATCTCCGACTTGCAGGTTCTCCACGGGGATATCCGTTTCATTTCCATCACGTACCACATGCGCCACTTTAGCTCCGAGTTTGGCTAGGGCTTCTACGGCTGAACTGGATCTGGCCTTGGCTTTCGTCTCTAACAGTTTCCCCATGTAAATCAGCGTGACAACCGTCGCAGAGGTATCAAAGTAGATATCTGCCGATCCCATAATTGTAAGAACAACCGAATAGAAATATGCGACACTGGTTCCGAGGGCCACCAACACATCCATGTTGGCCGCGCCACCGCGCAAGGAGTGATACGCTCCCTTGAAAAAGCGCCAACCTACATAAAATTCGACAGGGGTCGCCAGAAGCCAGCTTACCCAGTTGGGCATAAAGGCTCGCCCACCAAAGAGTTCATAGAACAATTGAATGACCAAAGGCAGTGTGAGAACGACACCCACCCAAAACGTATAGACTTCCCTCCGATAGGTTTTTTGCTTACGCAGTTTTTCATCTTCCGCCGCAGTCTGAGAGGCCAATTTGGCAGAATAACCAGCCTTCTCAACCGCTTTAATGAGGTCTGCCTCTTGAATAATGCCAGGGACGTATTCAATATGTGCCTTCTCTGAAGCCAGATTGACATGAACGAATTTCACCGCATCCAGTTTACCGACAACTTTTTCAATCCTTGCTACACAGGACGCACAGGTCATGCCTTCGATATTCAATTCCACTTCTCGGTAAGGCACGCTGTACCCGGTCTTTTCAATGCGCTCCACGACTTGTTTCCAAGTGGTGTTGGCATCTACGACAAATCGGGCTCGCTCTGAGGCCAAATTAACGTGAATTTCCTTAATCCCAGGGAGTTTGGAAACATTCTTTTCGATTCTTGCAGAACAAGATGCACAGGTCATCCCTTCAACGGGGACTGTATATTCAGCGACTTCTCCCATGATAAATTCATCTCCCTCGTCGGAACTGCATCAGTTAGGATTTCGTGAACTGACGAATGACTTGCGTCAATTCATCAATCTTCTCGTCACCGATTTCGTTGGCTATGGCATGGGCAACGCACCCTCTTGTATGGGAGTCCAAAATAGAAATCCCGACTTGTTGAAGGGTACTCTTGGCAGCGGCAATTTGGACAAGGATATCAACACAATAGCGGCCTTCTCAACCATCTTGTGTATACCCCGAATTTGTCCCTCGCACCGACGCAATCGTTTCCGCAAATCCGTTTGTTGCGCCCCGTAGCTGTGTGTGCCTTGTTCAATTATCAAGTCGAACCGCTCATTTCGGAAGATATTTTGATGACTATGCATATCATACCCCCGTAAGGTATGGGGAGTCAATGGCTTCGAGGAGACTTCAGTTTCAAAAGGTTTGGCAAAAGTTATCTCAGGTACCGATTTGTTTGACCCTATTGTCATAGGATCCCCATATATTTTGTGTTCATGATCTCTTACCAGAGAACAGGGCTTTGCTGCACATGTGTAAGGAAAGGCTGTCCAATATCGGACTCAAAAACCGAGGAGAAGAAAAAATTTGATATACGCGGTGGGTCTTGAGATGCATTGATTTTAGATGGTTGATTTATATACCCAACAAGGGTATCGTATAAAACAACGGAGGAGGTGATAGCATGATGGGATGTTGTGGAAGCGGATATCATCGAGACGGAGGATACGGACATCATGATTCCTTTGGGGACCACGGGCACGAGTACGAAACCAATAAGCCGAGGGTACAACGGGCAACGTCGCCGACACCAATGGACCTGTTAAAGGAACGTCTAGCCAAAGGTGAAATTACGATGACTGAGTATCAAGAGATTATTCAGACATTGAGTTCCTGATAGTGCGACAGGATGTGCGGCTGAATGAACCATGGAATCAATGAGAGAGGAGATATGAACCATGAGTATGGATCCGGTATGTGGAATGGATGTAAAAGAAGAGGGAGCTCCAACGTCGGATTACCAGGGGAAGACGTACTATTTCTGCTGTGAAGGCTGTAAAAAATCCTTCGATGAGGACCCGAAAAAATATCTAAATAAAGAGGAACATGCGCACGACCATCCTGGACACCATCACTGAACTGTAAGCCTGTTTGAGAGCCTTATCGTTCGTGAGCCGATAACGGTCCGCATTATCGGCTCACGCTCCGATTAGTGACGATTCCTGCCATATGGATAGGATTCTTCGCTAGCGACTCCTGTGGGAGATTTGAGGCTTGTTACATTACAGGTTTTATCCCCAAACGAGGTAAACGAGAAAATGTTTGATGGTTTATTCTTTCTTATTATGATGGGATTCATTGTGTATTTCATGCTTCGTTATAACTCATTCGCATCAACACCATGCTTACGTGCTACGATACTTACATTGCCCGTCTCCAAACACGCTCGAACTACCTGTTCCTTAAACTGTTTGGAAAAATTACGTCGTTCCATAGACAAACCCTCCCAGGTGTAATCAACTTAAGTTATCGGGTCTTGTCTAATTATATCACGGGGCTAAGAGGAACGATCCTTCATATTATTGACCTTTACTTTCTTAACACAGCCATTCTCGCACCAAGCATGTATCAATGATTTTAGTCTAGCATATGGACGGTGCGGATATTTGACTTCCACATAAGCTTTACCGTGACAATGCGGGCATACGAACTCTTGCATACCCCGCTCTCCATTCAAGGACTCAACTGCTTGACCAATGGCCAACACCCAGTGATCCACTTCGTTTACTTCAATTTGCTCGACCTTCTTGTTCATGGCACATCCCTCACTCCGTTCTTTTGCAAATATCCACTAGCGTAAATTAAGGGCTATTTGTGCGTGTTCGGAAAGGGGTCTGGTCAGACCCAAGCTGTGCGAGGAGGCCAGCCCAAAATACGTACTGAGCGTACGTTTTTGGTACGTGAAGGAGTAT
>DAHWFY010000179.1 GCA_027336365.1 Bacillota bacterium
GACGACGTTTGACTTTCTGGGTTATACGTTTCGCCCACGCCGCTCTAAAAACAGGTATGGCAAGTTTTTCATCAACTTCACTCCAGCCGTGAGCAACAAGGCAAAGAAGGCCATGCGCCAAAGAATTCACGATTGGCGCATCCATCTCAAGCCGGGCTTGACGCTGGAGGACCTCGCCAGGAGACTCAATCCTGTGATTCGAGGCTGGATAAACTACTACGGACGCTTTTATAAGTCGGAAATGTACTCGGTCCTCGTGCATCTCAACCGAGCCTTAATTCGCTGGGTTCAGCGAAAGTACAAGAAACTCGCTCGTCACAAACGGCGAGCAACGTACTGGCTAGGACGAATTGCCAAACGTGAACCGCAGCTGTTTGTTCACTGGCAAATGGGGATTGTGCCAGCGGCTGGATGATGGGAGCCGGATGAGCCGCGAGGTTCAAGTCCGGTTCTGAGAGGGCCTCAGGGTGCGATTCCCTGGGGCTACTCACCTTGTCATCACCTGCAAGACCAAAGAGCAGGCAGAGCGTTTCATTCCAGTGGTCGCAGACTGGCTAAAAGAGCAAGCCGGAGTCGAACTAAGCCTTGAGAAGACGAAAATCACTCACATCAGTGAGGGATTCAACTTTCTCGGATTCAATGTTCGCAAGTACAACGGAAAGATGCTCATCAAGCCATCCAAGGAGAGCAAGCTGTCCATCCTCTGGAAGTTGAAGGGTCTACTGGATGCGAACAAAACTGTCAGAACAGCAGACATCATCCGAATGCTGAACCCGCTTATTCGCGGGTGGGCGAACTACTACAGCACGGTGGTCAGCAAAAAGATATTCTCCTACTGCGACCATCGGATATACCAGATGCTGTGGCACTGGGCAAAAAGACGGCACCCTAATAAGCGTGCTCCATGGGTCAAAGCGAAGTATTTTATCCAACGCGGCAATCGCAACTGGGTGTTCAGTGATGGAAAACAAGACCTGCTTCACATGTCCGACTTTCCCATCATCCGTCATATCAAGGTGCAAGGGAATCGCTCGCCGTACCGTGCTCAGGATGAAGACTACTTTGACAAGCGCAGAAAACGATTGCTCTATAAGCGGCTCGAAGGATTCCATAAACGAGTCGTCGAGAAAACGGATGGTCAGTGCGGACTGTGTGGACGCCCTATCTCGGAAGGGCACTTCCGAAAGTGGCAGCAAAATGGTGAGAATCTGATTCGATTCCATCTCATGATTTCCGAGAGCATAGGTGGCCATCATACGATTGCAAACGTGTTCGTCACCCATCGTTCGTGTCAAGAGCAGTATCACAGGAAATACGGACACGACACGATGCCGGACAACCCCTGGCGATTCCTGACACCGCACGAAGTCATTGAACAGGGAAAGGTAGTCTGGAAAAGTGAATCCCGTGCCGCGAACAAATAGGCTACGGATACGGTAGAGTGGCCTGAGCCGGATGACCGGAAACGGTCACGTCCGGTTCTTAAGGAGGAAGGGAGCCGCGAGGCTCCCAACCTACCTGACAAACATTACACGGGATCATTCAAAGCAGAAGTCGTCCTAGAGCTACTCAAAGAAGAAAAGACCATCGCTCAAATTTCCTCAGAGTACGGTGTTCATGTGACAATGCTCCACAAATGGAAAAACACGGTTGTGGACAACCTGCCTGGCATCTTTGAGGATGAGAGTAAAAAGAGCGCTGCCGCCCTAACGAAAGAACATGAAAAGGAAACCTCGGAGCTCTATTCAAAAATCGGCCGCTTAACCACTGAGGTTGAGTGGCTCAAAAAAAAATCTGGAATCAAATCGAACTAGAAATGAGCGAATTTCCATGGTGGATCACGACAACGAGAAGCTTTCTGTCTCCAGACAAGCTGAGTTGCTCAGCCTGAATCGGACGAGTCTTTACTACAAGCCCGTGGGCATCCCGGACGAGGAGATACGTCTCAAGCATCGCATTGACGAGCTATACACAGAAAGGCCTGTGTCAGGCAGTCGCTACATCGTGGCCATTCTAAGGCGTGAAGGGTGGGATATCAACCGAAAGCGTGTTGTGCGCTGCATGAGGGAAATGGGTATCGCTGGCGTGAGCCCAGGCCCCAATCTGAGTAAGCGCAACCTGGCACACAAGATTTACCCGTACCTGTTGCGAGGAGTAAAGGCCCGTCACGCCAATCACATTTGGTCTATCGACATCACCTATATCCGGCTCAAACGCGGATGGATGTATCTGGTAGCCGTCATCGACTGGTATTCTCGCTACATTGTCAGCTGGGAGCTCGATCAGACACTGGAAATCGATTTTGTTCTTAAGGCGACGCAAACAGGACTGCAGCACGCCAAACCAGAGATTTGGAACAGTGACCAGGGCAGCCATTTTACGAGTCCGCAATACACAGACATTCTCAAGAAGGCTGGTGTGCGCATAAGCATGGACGGAAAGAACCGGGCTGTGGATAACATCTTTATCGAACGATTCTGGCGAACGCTGAAGTACCAAGAGGTGTACACAAAAGAGTACGCCACACCAAGGGAGGCGAGAGAGTCTATCAGAAAATTCATACACAAGTATAATCATGAGAGACCCCATCAATCTCTCAAGGATCATACACCTGCTGAGATCTACCTGAAAGGGATGACGCCTGAGGATCCAATTCCTACCTCATCTCATGAAAATACATTCATAGGAAAGGAGATTGCTTAACGACCAAGGATGAGAGACAACGAGCGGGGGAAGCCGCTTCCACTCCTCTCCTCTGGTCTAACGGCCATTCACCCCTCCCGCTTCTCCTACAAACGGCGTAGGGATAGGGTGAAAGAGACTATAGCTTAAAACTTTAAAAACTTTGTCTTGACAGATGGGGCCACCATAATCTGCCCTGGAAGACGAATCGTCCAAGAAACATCTGATGATCCGAAAATCCTCAAACACCCCGTCGGGCTACACGGTGAACATTCGTGAAGATGTCGTAGCGAAAGAAATAGAAACGGCAGGATGGCTAGTCTTTCTCAGCAATGCCGTTGCCGATGCGAAGGAAGCGCTCTCCATTTATCCTCAGAAGGATGTAGTGGAGAAAGGATTTCTCCGTTTAAAGGCAAATCTAGATCTGGGGCGTCTTCGTGTACACCGGGATGACAGTAAGCAAAACAAGGCATTTATCGACTTAATCTCACTCATCCTCATGTCCCATGTGCACAAAGTGATGTTGGACAAAATCTGTTCAAGAGCATGACCATGAAGAAGTTGCTCCTCACCCTATCCAAGCTTCGGGTGCAACACATTAATGGTCAGCGCATCTTGTTCCCATTAACCAAGGAGCAAAAAGCCGTCTATAAAGCTTTTGCCGTTTGGGGCCAATAGATACGAAAGTGGTGCTTATTTCCTTGCAATGTGGGACTCAAGCCTTTACGTATAAAAAGGAGGTCAGCCCCAAGCGGTGCCAAGAGGCCGACCCAAAATGCGCACCAAGCGTACGTTTCTGGTACGGGTGGAAGCATGTTGGGCGACGACGCGGCAATGCGCCGGGAAGTTCTAACCCATTTCCAGACTACCTCTTTACGCCTAGCAAATCGAATATGGTCTTCAAACAAAGGGTGCCCATCCGAATATTTTAAATTACCCCACAGTTGCCCGCTTATTTCGCGGCCTTGACATGCCTATTTTTCGCAGTATACTGTTGCTTACAGTATGGTGATTCTGACATTGATGGTTCACATGGACTAGACATCCTCGCCTTAGGGCAGAATTTGTGGCAAAGCACATTAATCCATTCTTGGCCGATAAAAGAATTTGTGCCCATCGTTCAACTCAACTCAATCAAGGAGGAATTCCAATGACATGGCTGGATATATCGCAAGCAAAACAGGAGTTGATTCGGGTTTCAGGCATGTTGCGTGATTCCGGAGTGATGTTTCGTGGTGAACATGCCAATCTGTCCGCGCGTGTGGCGGACGATAAAATGGTATTAACTCGGGGTGGCAATGTCGCCCATTTAGATGAAGACAGTTTTGCGCTGGTACAAACGGACGGCAAAGTCTTGGAAGGTGAAGTGGCCTCCGCTCAGGCAGAAATTATTGAAATGCATGCAGCGGTTTACCGTGCCCGTACACAAGTGGGAAGTATCATTCACACCCATGCCCCTCACGCCACGGCCTTTGCAGTGGCACACCAATCCATTCCCGTGGTGTATGAACCTTTGATGCGATTTGGCATCACAGTCCCTGTACCTGTAATCCCGTGGGCACCCCGAGGGTCTGTGGCATCTGTGGATGGTATCATTGCAGCCTTGCAGGCCAATCCTGAAATTTCCGCAGTTCTTTTGGCCAATCACGGGGTTTTGGCGTTTGCCGCCAATCCTACGCAGACGGCGCAACTTCTGGCCACCTTGGATGAAGCCGCAGAATTGGTGTTGGCGGCTCGCCAACTGGGCGGGGAACAGCCCCTTCCCGCAGCTGCATTCGAACAGATTCGAGACCATATGCGGACCTTTGCTACAAAGTAACCTGACCAGCGGATGAGACATCTCTGTAAAAATCGAGCTCCATGAATTCCCTTGGTTCATACCCATTGTTGCTCAGGTGAAATATTGACTATGCACATCTCTATTTCACAGTGGACAAATGGTGCGACAGACTCGCAGGCACCGCCCGGTCTGATGGGGCTGCGAGTCTTTAGTCTGGTTGGAGGTTCAGCTCATGGCACTAAACTCAAAACAAACCCGGCACCTGCCGGCATTTCTCCTGCTGTTTCTCACCGATGGCCCGGCTCATGGCGGAGTTTTGTGGTCCCGCATGGCCGAACTTGTGCCCTCCGTGTGGAACGTGGATACCGGAGCGGTGTATCGTGCACTGCGAGACCTGGAGGAGCGAGGCGTGGTGACCTCGCATTGGGACACGCAGGGAGCAGGACCGGCCAAGCGGGTGTATGAGATGACCCCGAAGGGTCAAGAGGAACTGCAGGAATGGTATCAGGACATTCTTGCTCGCAAGCGGGGTCTCGATTTTTTTATCCACAAGTATGAGCAACAGTGTAAATCTCAGCGTGATTCCCAACCTTTGCACCTGCCAATGAGACCTGAGGTTCCCACAGAAAATCCAACAAGCGAGGGAGGACGTTCCAATTGAGTCACGTGCAAAGTGTCAACACAACCGTCCTGCCGTCGCAGATGTTGACCCCTGCTCGTCGGTGGTTGGTTTTTGGCACTGTCGTAATGGGCGCTTTCATGGTCAATGTGGATGCCAGCATCGTTAATGTGGCCCTCCCGGTACTACAATCCGCCTACCATGCCAGTGCGGCCGTACTGCAGTGGGTGATTTCCGGTTACCTGTTGGTGATTACCGCAATTCTCCCGGGCATTGGCGGACTTTCGGACAGAGTTAATCGTAAATGGGTCTTCGTTGTGGGAGTGGGCCTGTTCAGCATGGGATCCGCTCTGTGCGGCATGGCTGGGGGAATGAATAGCCTGATTACATACCGCATGATTCAAGCCCTGGGGGGCGCTGTCATCATGGGTAATGTGATGTCCATCGTGGCCAGCACGTTCCCTGCGGGGCAACGGGGTAGGCCACTGGGTTTCATCAGCAGCGTGGTGGCCGCCGGC
>DAHWFY010000017.1 GCA_027336365.1 Bacillota bacterium
ATTCTCTCCTTTTGTCCTACGCGTCACGGTATGAGAGGAAAAAATTGACAAATTATGAGATATATTTCCTGCCCAGGACTGAAGTTGTGTCAAAGAAACGAACTTCTGGTTCACCTGGGTCCAATCGTGGATCAAATAGCCGGTGGGGGTTGCCCCGCTGGCTGCAAACGCCTGCAGCAAGAAAGTAGACTCCGCCCGGCTGCGCTGCAGTCCCAACCTTTGTGCAGGACTGACCATCAAGTGCTGTCTGTTGACGGTCCGTGATGGCACAGCGACTTGTGTGGTGGCGTCGGCAGGGACAGCCACACTCACCATTGTCCATACAACGACAAGCGCCATTCCGGCGAATACCCAATTTCTCTTGCTCATCATTACTCGTCCCCCACTTCGGCCTGGTGTATGCCTGTCAATTCCTATATGACAGGGAACGGCCCTCGTCATGGACCACACTACTTGCCAGTGTGGGCGACGATGGCGGCTTTCATACCTGAAGTAGAAGTAGAGTTAATAGCAGAAAACCTGAATACAAAAAATCCGGTTGCTCGCAGTGGATACTAGTGGCAATGAAATCATACCCAGTTTTGCGTCCGGTTCTCGGAGCGACTACTGGTGACCAGAGGACCCTGGGGAGGGCTCTGCGGGAGGGTCCGTCAGAGAACCCGGGTGTTTAGTTGGGGCATGGGCTGTGTCCTCATCATAGGGAGAGCCCAGTCTCGTCCACAGCAATCTTACCAGGAGAATTCCACAGAAGGCCGCAACGTCAATGGCTAGGTGGGTTTCATTGACCGAGAGCAGGATCTTTCTCGCCAAAACGGTCAAAATCACGTCCATCAATCGATTGGGTGACAAGGTGCGAATCAAATCGAGGATTTCGTAGACCAGGAGCAAAGAGAAAATATCTTCTGTGATATTTCTGAACTGGGTTAAGACCGTTTCGGGATGGAGTAGCAACTCACTCCAGCGCTCGGCGAAACCGATGACACCAAGAATGAGGGTGAGAAGAATCAGGGCGACAATCACCCAGCGGATGTAGATGACCAAGTGTCTCGCCAGGTCCAAAATGACACGATTCATGGTGTGTTCCTCCCGCTTTGTCACAGGTCGTCCGGCGTAGACGAGTGTAAAAGAGGAGCTACCCCCACAGCGTACGTAGGGATTGACCAGCCAAAAGGTAGCCCACTGCTACGGCGCCAACCAGGAAGCCGCCCAGCAAGGCCAGTAAAAAACGCAAAATGCGGATGTTCTCACCGGTGGGATCAAACATGAACTTATCCCACTTGAGGGCCCCCAACCCTTTCCATGCGTAATACGTTCCCAGTAAGAAGGCCAGCATGAAAATGATTCCGTCGGCTGCAGCCAGGGAGGAAAAAGGATTTGTGGAAGCAGTTGGAATCACGGAGGAGACCCCCTCATCCTAGAAATAAAAAGACAATTCGACGCAGACTGGGCGGCGGAGAAAGATTCCCTACTCCCCGCCCATTTCACGCCTTACTCTATGGCCCTGAGCCACGGTGGAATTCCTTTAATACACCCAGTGGGCGGACAGCAAGGGATGCAACAGGGTAGCCGGAACCAAGCCCAGCACCACGGTCAGCACGACACACAGGGTCACCAGAGTGTTCATGGGCAGGCTGATGGGTACGGCCACCAAGTCCCCCTCCGGTTCCCGCTGAAAGACCTTGCGCAACCACCCCAAGTAGTAGAAGAAAGACACCACACTAGTGGCAAACAAGACAATACCCAACCAAGGCGTATGCAGCTGAACGGTATTAGCAAAAATGTAAAACTTTCCAAGAAAGCCGGCGGTCAACGGCATGCCAGCCATAGATAACATAAAAATGCTCAAAGCCACCGCCAACCATGGGGATCGCTGAAACAGTCCAATCAAAGCATCCGAGTCGAGACTGTGCGTTTGCTCAGACACAATGTGGACAACTGCGAAGGCTCCCACCGTCATGAAAGTGTAAGCAAACAGGTAAAACGAAATGCTGTCAAACAGGCTGGGCCAGTCCTGCACCGTGCTGGCGCCAATCAGGGCAAAGGGAACCAAGATATAGCCCGCCTGAGCCACGCTGGAAAAGGCCAAGAGGCGCTTCATATTGCGCTGTGGCAAGGCGATGAAGTTCCCCACCACCATGGTGATGGCTGCCAGAATGCCGGCCCAGAAAAACACCTTGTCCGCCACTCCATTGAAGATGAACAGCAGTAGTCGCAACAACATGGCAAAGGCCGCGGTCTTGGACAGTGTCGCCAAGAAGGAACTGATGGCAGAGGGCGCACCGGCGTAAGCGTCCGGGGTCCACATGTGGAAGGGAACCAAGGACAACTTGAAACCCATGCCAAACAGCATAAGGACAAAGCCGAGCACTGTAATGGATGGGTAAGTGGTGAACATGGTTCCTGCGGCAGCGCTCAACTCCATCAGATTGGTGGTCCCGGAAATGCCGTAGATGAAGGACATGCCATAAAGCAATACGGCGGAACCCAGGGCACCCATGAGCATGTATTTGATGCCGCCCTCGACGGAATGCACCGACTTGCGTCGCACGGCTACGAGCACGTAGCTGGAGATGGACAGCAGTTCCAGACCGACGTACAAAGTCACCAGGTCCACGGAGGTGGCCATGGCCAATGCTCCGGCGGTGGCAAACAGCAGCAAATAGGTGTGTTCTGCGGCCAGACGATTGCTGCCCCGGTAGTCCAGGGTAAACAGCAGGACGAGAAACACGGTGATGAGAATCAAGACACTGAACACGGAACTGAAGGCATCAATGACCACGGTGTTCAGTGCCTGGTTGGGTTGTGCGCTGAAATGCCCCAAGGCCACTCCCAGGGCAATCAGAGTGCCCAACATGGAGATTCCTGTAAGCCAACGACGATCTCCGTTGCGGAAGATGAGTTCCAGAACCATCACCAAAAAGGCGGTGATGACCACAACCAACAACGGGCCCATCGTCATCCAATACGGTTGCTGAAGCCAATTGATGGCGCTCGGCATTGCTTAACCCCCTATCCTCAACAGTGCTTGGGCGGACAGGCCGAACAAGTGACCAATGACGTCCGGATAGATACCCACCAGCAACACCAACCCGGTCAGCACCACGGCGGGAACGTACTCAAATGGCCGGGCATCCGCCAACTTCAAGAATCCCTCCGCCGTTGGTCCGAAGGTGGTGCGTTCCATGGCGTACAGCAGGTACACCGCCGACAGAACCACGCCCAGCGCTCCAACAAAGGAAATTGCCGGATATGTGGCGAAGCCGCCGATGAAGGCCTGTATTTCACTGATAAATCCACTGGTCAAGGGCAGACCTAACGAACCGAGGGCAGCCACCAGCAGAAATCCGGAGAGCACCGGCATGGACTTGGACAACCCGCCCAAGGAGCGGATGGTTAAGGTTGTGGTGCGGTCCTTCATGGCACCGGTCAGGAAGAACAGCAGAGCTGTGAGCAGGCCGGAAGAAATCAGCATGAACATGGCTCCTTGCAGACCCGCGGTGTTTAGAGCGGCTACGCCCAGGAGTACTAGGCCCATGTGACTGATGCCACTGTACGCAATCAGGCGGCGCCAGTCTTTGGATGACCAAGCGGCGAATGCACCGTACAGGATGTTGATGACGCCGAAAACGGCCAGCAATACGCCCCAGTGACGAACCTCGCCGGGCAACATACCGACGCCAAAGCGCAACAACACATAGGCTCCGGTCTTGGTGACCACGCCGCCAATCAGCATGTTTGTAGACGGATCCGCGTGTTCATGAGTTGTGGGCAGCCAGGTATGGAAGGGTACGAACGCCTCCTCAATGAACACACCCAGCAGCAACACTAGAAACAGGGCAGAAGCCGCAGCCGGACTCAGCCACTGACTGATGGCCTGATGCAAAGTTGCTGTCAGGGCCGGAATGTTGAAGGTGAACACCGCATTGCCCGCGTTGGCGCTGGCCGTTGCGTAACCGCCAGCAGCGGCCCAGGCCAGACCCACCAAGGCCACCATGAAGGCCACCGTGCTGAAACCGCGGTAGATGAGAAATTTGACGGCCGCTTCTTTATGCCCGGGATCTCCATACAGGTAGACCAGGAAAAACACCGCAAACAGCACCAACTCCAGGGCAACCAAGAAGGTGAACAGGTCTTGACTTGTGAACACACCCAACAGTCCCGTGAGTGCCAGCGACAACCAGAAGTAGTTTTCCCGCGCTCGCTGCCTGTCCCTGGGCACGGCCAGCAATGACAGTACCCCTATGACGGCCGTCATGGTGGCCAGGGGGAGCGATAGGCCATCGACGCCAAACGACAATCCGACAGCAAGATTGTGCCCGTGCCACAGCCCGGGGAGTGTGAACCAAGGGATGCGCCCGGCCAATTGCACGGAACTGGCAGCCCCATCAAAGGCGAACCAGCCCACGAGGACCAGGATGAGGGACAGTATCCCCCCCGCCAGGGCCAGGGTACGGTAAACGCCACTGCTCAGTTTCGGCAAGACAAGAATGAGCAGCGCAGCAATTAATGGCAAAATGGTGAACCAAAAGGCGAGCCCCATGTTAGAACACACCTCCCACGTGGAACATCGCGATGGCCACAAGAATCATCAAGCCAAAGAGCGCGATGACGCTGTATGTCTGGACCTGACCGGTCTGTGTATATTTAAGACCCACTCCGCCCATGTAACCTGCGCGGCCCAACAGCCAGACGATGGCGTCCAGGATATAGCGGTCAAAAAAGTCCACGATGCTGGCAATCAGTTTGCCGGTCCAAACAATCAAGCGGTAGTAAATTTCATCCAGGTAAAACTTGCGAAAGGATAGACGGTATATTCCACCCAGACTTTGCGCCAACTTCTCTGCGGAAATAACAGGTTTCCAATACATCAGCGCGGCCACGAGAATGCCCAGTAACGCCAGTGCCACACTGGCTATCATCAAAGCCACATTGTCTGGATAAACATGGCCAATGAGACCCGTGGGTGAGTCGGCCATTAGGTACTTTTCCAGCCCATAGTTGTTGAGACCAGTGTTGAAAAAACCGGCGATGAAGGCCATGATGGCCAAAATAATCAGGGGGACGGTCATCACCCAGGAACCCTCGTGGGCATGGGCGTACTTGGCTTCATCTTTAGGCTTGCCGTGAAAGGTGAGAAAATACACCCGGAAGATGTAGAAAGCCGTGCAAAATGCGGCTATCTCAGCAAACCAGAACAGCACGATATGACCCGACTGCAGTGTGGCGTTGATAATGCTGTCCTTGGACCAGAATCCCGCCCAAGGAAACACCCCCGCCAGAGCCAGGGCACCAAACAGAAAGGTCCACTGGGTAATTCGCATTTTTTTACCCAACCCACCCATTTCAAACAGGTCCTGAGTATCCACGGCGTGAATTACGGAACCTGCGGCCAAGAACAACAAGGCCTTGAAAAAGGCATGTGTGAACAGGTGAAACATGCCATAAGCGTATGCGCCAACTCCTAAACCCATCATCATGTATCCCAACTGGGAGATGGTGGAGTAGGCAATCACCCGCTTGATGTCCCGTTGGGTGAGGGCAATCAAGGCTCCCAACAGGGCCGTGATGCCACCAATCCAAGCAACCACCGTCAGAGCGACACCACTCGCCTCAAACAGTGGGTAAGTCCGTGCCACCAGGTATACGCCCGCAGCAACCATTGTGGCGGCGTGAATTAACGCCGAAACAGGGGTGGGACCTTCCATGGCGTCTGGCAACCAGATGTGTAGAGGGAACTGGGCCGACTTGCCCACCGCGCCAGTGAAGACCAGGATGGCTGCCAAGGTAGTCAGATGAGCCGAACTAATCCATGGCAACCCCAGGTGACCAGAGGTGGCCGCCTGAAACACGGTGGAGTAGTCAAAGCTGCCCGAACTGAGGAACAGCAGGATAATACCGATGAACAGCCCAACATCCCCCAAACGGGTGACAATAAACGATTTTTTCGCCGCCAGGGCTGCCTCCGGCTTGAAATACCAGAAGCCGATGAGCAAGTAAGAACACAGGCCCACCATTTCCCAGAAAATATACAACTGAAACAGATTCGGTGAAATGACCAGGGCCATCATGGAGAAAACAAACAGGTTTAAGTACTGGTAAAACACCGAGAACCTTTCATCTTTGTGCATATAACCGACGGAAAACAGAAACACCAACGTGCTCACGGCACTCACCACTAGCAACATCAAGGCGTTCAGGTGGGTCACCTGAAATCCGACGTCAATGGAGTGGGTGCCAAGGGTTAACCAACGAAACGTATAGGCACCCGTGGCGTCCGGATGGGAGCCCAGGGCCGTGAACACCGCCAGGCTGACCAAAAAGGACAAGAAGGTCAGGATGACCGATATTCCAGCCACCAATCCCTCCGGCGCACGGCGGCCGAGCGCCAGCAAGAACACGTAGCCAACAAGTGGCAACAGTGGCGCCAGCCATGCGTACTCTACCATACAATCACCCTCCTGTGCGTGTCTGAACCCCCCGGTGCTACCACTTGTGCACGTTCAGGTCGTGGACCTCGCTACTCTTGCGCAGGCGGAAGATGGCCAGCAAGAGAGCCAAGCCCACGGCAATTTCGGCCGCGGCAACCGTGATGGTAAACAGGGAGAACACCTGTCCGGCAAGGCTGGGATTGACGCCCAAGCGAGAAAAGGTAACGAGATTGATGTTGGCGGCATTGAGCATCAGTTCAATGGACACCAGCACAATAATCAAATTTCTCCGGGTGAGGGCACCAAACAGGCCAATGCAAAACAGCAACGCGCCCAAGGCAAGCAAGGAACCGGTGGGAATGGGAAAGACAGGACTATTTAGCGCCATGTCATTCGTCCTCCTTTCGCTCTTGGGCCAGAATTACGGCGCCCACCAAGCCAACAATCAGCACCAGGGACACCAGCTCAAAGGGAAATGCATACTGCTTGAACATGACCAAACCAATCGCCACGGGATTGCTGTTGCCGGCGTTCAAATGCACGTCGGCGGGTTGTACGGGCCAGGCGGTGGAGCGGATGACCGCCAACAGTACCACAGCCATCAAGACGCTACCAACGGCGGCAAATATGTTCCTCCCCGTCCACTGGAAGGGGGGCTCCTCCGCCTTGTGGTTGGTGAGCATGATGGCAAATAACATCAAGATGGTGATGGCGCCCACGTAAATCAAGATTTGCGCCACCGCGACAAATTCGGCCCCCAACAGGATATAGATGGCGGCCGCGCCAATGAAAACTCCGCCAATGGAAAGGGCCATGTAGACGACCTTGCGCACGGACAACATCAGCACTGCGGCACCCAGGACACCCAGGGCAATGATGTAAAAGGCAATCATGGGTCCGTTCCAGACAAAGTTCATGCCTAATCACCCGCCTTTTTCTGGACGTCCGTCTCGGGAATCGCCCGGTCCGGGTGCCTGCGTTCGTATTCCAACTCATTGTTGTACAGCCAGTGCATATCCAAGTACAAATCATCGCGGACATAACTGGCGTTTTCAAAGGTGTCTGACATCAAAATGGCCTCGGTGGGACACACCTCGGTGCACAAGCTGCAGAGAATACAAATGTCAGAGTTGATGTCATAAGTCTCAATCCGCAACTTGCGATTTTCGTCGCGAGCTCCAGACAGAGAGATGCAGCTTGTTGGACAGATACGAGCACACTGGTTGCACACGGTGCATAATTCGGGAATGAATCGGTGCACTCCGCGGAACCGCTCTGGCCACTCCGGCTTCTCGTCCGGATACATCAGGGTGACTTTTTTCTTCGGCAATTGGCTGATGGTCACGCCGAGGCCCTTCAGGAACCCAAACATCGTCTCACCCCACTTTGGAAACAGTGTCTACGGACTTTTCGGTCCCTAAACTAGCGCCTTTACGACGGCAGTGATAACCAAATTCGCCATGGCCAAAGGTAGCAATACCTTCCAACTAAAACTCATCAACTGGTCTTGGCGCATGCGCGGCATGGTTGCCTGCAACCAGAATTGGAAGGTTATAAAGGCGAACACCTTGATGGCGAACCACAACCAGCCGGGCAAGAAAGGTCCCGTCCACCCGCCCAAAAACAGGGTGGCCATCAACCCGCCCATGGCCAGCAGGTAAACATACTCGGTAAGCATGAAAAAGGCAAAGCGAAACCCACTATACTCCACGTGATAACCGGCCACCAACTCCGATTCCGCCTCAGGTAGGTCAAACGGAGTGCGGTTCATCTCTGCGGTGCCGGCGATGATAAACACCACAAAGCCGACAATCTGCGGAATCACATACCACAGGGTGTGCGCTTGTGCAGCCACGATGTCATTCAGGTTTAACGTGCCAGCCATCAACACCACGCCAACTATGGACATGCCCAGGGGAACCTCGTAACTGAGCATTTGAGCAGCGCTGCGCATGCCGCCAATCAGACCCCACTTATTATTGGAAGACCAGCCCCCAAGCATCACGCCGTGAATGGTGATGGCTGATACGGCCACGTAAAACAGGACACCAATTCCAAGATTCGCCGTAAATACATGGTGAGCGGAAAAAGGAATGATAGACAACACCAAGAAGGCCGGCACGAAAGCGAAAATAGGAGCGATTAAAAACAAGGTGCGGTCAACCCCCGTCGGGATGACATCCTCTTTAATCAGCAACTTGAGGACGTCTGCAACGGTTTGAAACAAGCCCCAAGGACCCACTCGATTGGGTCCAATTCGCCACTGGATCCAGCCAATAAATTTGCGTTGCCAGTAAATAGAATACATGACCACCAGCAGTGCCAACAGCAAAACCAGCACGGCGCCCACGAGCATGCCCACAAATCCGGGCCAACTTAGGGGATGGGCCGCCCAGTGCCAGACATTAGACCATGTCCACGTCATTAGGCGCCCACCTCCCCCAACACAGGGTCAATGGACCCGAGAATGGCAACCATATCGCCCACGGGCACACCCTTGAGAATGATGGGTAGAATTTGTAGGTTCTCAAAAGAAGGGCGACGGATCTTCAGGCGGTAGGGCTTATCTTTCCCATCACTGACGATGTAAAAACCCAATTCACCGCGGGTGCCTTCAATCCCGCTGTAGTACTCGCCAGCGGGAACGCGAATGAGTTTCGGCACCTTGGCCAGAACGGGGCCAGGCTGAATCTGTTGCAAGGCCTGTTCCACGATACGCAAAGACTGCTCCATTTCTTCCATATGCAGAATATAACGGTCCCAACAATCTCCGTTTTTCCCCAGAGGCACTTCCCAGTCAAAGCGATCATAGATGCTGTACGGTTTTTTCTTGCGCAAATCCCAATTGTATCCGGTACAGCGCAGGTTAATGCCGCTCATCCCGTGACCCAGAGCCTGTTCCGTGGTGTACTTCCCAACGCCCCGCACACGTGCCAAAAAGATCTCATTTCCTGTTACCAAATTCCTGTACTTTACCATTTCCCCCTTCATGCGCTTGACGAATGCATCCACTTGCTCCAACCAACCGGGAGGAGTGTCGTACTTTACACCGCCAATGCGCATGTAGTTAAAGGTGATACGGGCACCGCACAGTTCATTGAACATATCAATGATTTTTTCGCGTTCCTCAAAAGCATACAAGAACGGCGTCATGGCCCCCAGGTCAAGCAGGTAAGTACCAAAAAAGATAAGATGAGAAGCCAGCCGATTCAATTCCATGGTGATGACGCGAATGTATTCTGCTCGGTCCGGTATGGCGATTCCCAATGCCTCCTCCACGGTGTGCACCAAGGAGTAATTGTTCAGCATTGCAGAAACGTAATCCAAACGATCTGTGTAAGGGATTATTTGGGTATACTGCAAATTCTCCGCCAATTTTTCCGTACCTCGATGCAAATAGCCAATGACGGGTTCTGCTTCAAGAATGGTTTCGCCGCTAATTTTGACCACCATACGAAAGACACCGTGGGTACTCGGATGTTGAGGACCGACGTTGAGTAACATCTCCTCGGTGCGTACCACGTCTGTTTCGTCCGTGAGTGCCATGTCCGTCCCCTCCTCAGTCCCACACGCTGTAGTCTTTACGCAGCGGATGGCCTTCAAATTCTTCCCACATCATGATGCGTCGCATATCCGGGTGACCCGTGAAGGTAACCCCTAGCAAGTCAAAAATCTCGCGTTCTTCCCAGTTAGCCACGGGATAAATCGGAGCCAGGGAAGGAACCTTCGCACCGTCTCGCGGGGTGCGGGTTTTCATGCACACAAAGTGACCCAATTCCGTGGACTGCAGGTAGACCACAACCTCGATGTACTCAGGGTAATCTGTTCCGGCCATACACTCCAAGTAGTTGAGATCCCAGGCGGGGTCATCCCGCAGGGCGGTGACAGCGTCCGACCACTTACCCCTATCAATCAATAACATGGGGGTAAAATGGGCGGCTCCCGTTTCCACTACCGCGCTGGCGCCCAATTTTGCAATCAAGACCGCCTTGATTTCATCCGCCTTTTCCTTAGCGGCTACGGCTCGGGGGTCTGGCGGAGGAGGGGCCTTCTTCGCGGCCGGTTTTGCGGCCGGCTTGGCACTCTGCGCAGCCGCACCCGCAGTTCCCGTCTTGACGTCCGATGCACCCGAGGCCCCGACGGACTTCTCTGCACCCTCGGGTGTTTTTTCTGGGGGCTGCTTAGTGGCTGCCGGACCGGCGGGACCTGGACTGGGATTCATCGCCGTACGAGCAATGGCCTCAGCCCCTTGACCACCTGGGTCCTGTGTCCGTTGCGGACTGGGATTGCGCGGTTCACTGGGCTGATTCTCCTCACTGGGCTTGCGGGGTTCATCGCTCATGCCTGGGTCACCTTCTTTCCCCGGGCTTCCATCCGAATCTTTTCTTGCAGCATGTTCAGTCCGTACAGTAGAGCGGGCGGAGAAGGTGGACATCCAGGAATGTAGACATCCACGGGCACAACCTGGTCCACGCCCCTCAGAACGGAGTAGCTCTTCACATAGGGTCCTCCGGCGGTGGCGCACACACCCATGGCAATCACCCATTTGGGCTCGGCCATCTGGTCATACAGCCGACGCAACAGGGGAGCCATTTTCTTGGTGACCGTGCCAGCGACAATCATGACATCCGATTGACGAGGCGATGCGCGGAAAATGATGCCGAATCGGTCCAGATCGTAACGGGCCGCGCCTGTGGCCATCATTTCGATGGCGCAACAGGCCAAGCCAAAAGTGAGGGGCCACATGCTGTTGCTGCGTGCCCATCCTTTGATGACCTCCAGGGAGTTGAGAACCACGCCGCCTTGGCGCAATTCCATATTCTCCGCTGGAGTGAGTCCCTCATATTCGAGAACCGGCAACTCATTTTGCCGGCCAATGGAGTTTGTGTGGTTCAGCTCCATTCCAGCACCTTCTTTCTCCAGGCGTACGCTAGACCAATCACCAGCATGAGGATAAACATCAACATCTCTGTGAGTGCAAATAAACCGAGCTGGTGATAGCTGGCTGCCCAGGGGTACAGGAACAGGGTTTCCACGTCAAACACGACGAACATTAGGGCAAAAAGGTAATAACGGGCATTGTACCGCACATGGGCATCGCCAATCGGTTCGACGCCGCTTTCGTACGGGGTACCCTTGGCCTCCGTCGGATGCTTTGGCCGCAACAGCGGACCGAGGACCCAGATGGCCGCCACCGGCAAGAAAATGCCGAGGAGTAAAAATAACACTACAAAGAAATAGTCGTTCCAATACTGAAACACGAAAATCCCTCCTCACTCGCGAGAGGATGCGGAGCGGCTGCTGTTAGACTTCCCACAACGAGCCCACAATAGTATAGCAAACGGATATTTGAGTGTAAAACACCCAGTAGTGTTTACTACCGGGTGTTTACGACTATGTTTGCACCGTCCAAACGGGGCATTTTACAAATTGGGTGGATGTTTTTCCCATACCCTATGGGGTTTTGGGAAGAGGCCGCCCTCACTGGGTCTACTGGCGCTGCACCGTATCTTTCAGGGGACTGCCCGCCTTTTGCGACAACTCCCACGCCTCCAAACGATGAAGCGCTCTATTCAGAGCCAATTCGGCCCGTCGGACATCCATGTCCTGTCCTTGGCTCAGCCGCTTCTCCGCCCTTGCCTTGGCCTGCTGGGCTCGTTCCACATCTACATTTGCGCCTAGTTCCGCCGTATCCGCTAAAAGAATGACCTGGTCTGGGCGCACTTCCAAAAAGCCGCCGCCGACACTGATGAAATCCTCACTGCCATCCTCCAGCCGAACCTTCACAACGCTGTCCTTGATGGTGGCCGCCAAGGGTGCGTGGCGAGGTAAAATGCCTAATTCTCCACCATCTGTGCGGACAAAAATCATATGGACATCCCGCGTTAGCAAAACCCGTTCCGGGGTAACCACTTCCAAGCGGGTAGTACTCACCGCGCAATCCCTCCTTGCTTAAACCACCGCGTCAGACAGGTGAAAGTTCCAGCGAGACCCAATCGTGATCTCGTCCGTTACTGTTTTTCTGCCACTTCCACCAACGTTCAAAATCATCACATTCAACTTGCAACTCCGTCCGCCTTCGCCCGTTCAAGGACTTCCTCAATGGCCCCACAATAGCGGAAATACCCCTCCGGAATCTCGTCATGCTTGCCGTCGAGGATTTCTTTGAAGCTGCGCACTGTGTCTTTCACAGGCACGTACTTGCCGGGAATGCCAGTGAATTGTTCAGCCACAAAGTTGGGCTGGGACAAAAAATTTTGTACTTTGCGAGCTCTTGCAACGGTGACTTTGTCCTCGTCGCTCAGCTCATCCATGCCGAGAATGGCAATGATGTCCTGCAATTCTCGGTACCTTTGCAGCAACTGCTGTACACCGCGAGCCACCTGATAGTGCTCCTCGCCCACCACCTCAGGAGCCAAGGCGCGGGAGGTGGAAGCCAAGGGATCCATCGCTGGATACAGGCCCATCTCGGCAATTCGCCGATCCAGGTTGGTGGTGGCGTCCAAGTGAGCGAACGTGTTGGCAGGAGCCGGGTCTGTATAGTCGTCTGCAGGCACGTAAATGGCCTGTATGGAAGTGACGGAGCCATTGACTGTGGAGGCAATCCGTTCCTGCAACTGCCCCATCTCGGTGGCCAGGGTGGGTTGATACCCCACGGCAGAAGGCATCCTCCCCAGCAGAGCCGACACTTCGGAACCGGCCTGAGTAAAACGAAATATGTTATCTACAAAAAACAGCACGTCGCGTTTCTCCACGTCCCGAAAATACTCCGCCAGGGTTAACCCGGCCAAGGCGACGCGTAAACGTGCACCCGGAGGTTCGTTCATCTGACCAAAAACCATGGCGGTCTTGTCAATGACGCCGGAATCGCTCATCTCGTGATACAAGTCGTTCCCCTCACGGGTACGCTCTCCCACACCGGCAAACACGGAGTATCCCCCATGTTCTTTGGCGATGTTGTGAATCAATTCTTGAATTAATACGGTTTTCCCCACACCCGCGCCGCCGAACAGGCCAATCTTGCCGCCTTTCACATACGGTGCGAGCAGGTCAATGACTTTAATGCCGGTCTCGAAAACCTCCATCTTGGTGGTCAACTGGCTGAACTCCGGAGCATCTCGATGAATGGACCACAGGTCTTTGGTGTTGGCGGGGCCTTTTTCATCAATGGTCTCCCCCAACACATTGAACAAACGGCCGAGGGTTTCTGGTCCCACAGGCACCTTGATAGGTCCGCCCGTGTGAGTGACTTCTGTACCCCGCACCAAGCCGTCGGTGGACGACATGGCCACACAGCGGACCACGTTGTCGCCCAAGTGCAAAGACACCTCCAGGGTCAGATGCACCGCCGTGTCGCCCTCGTGATCTATGCGCAGGGCATGGTTCAGCGCGGGCAGTTGACCCTCGGGAAAACGCACGTCCACAACCGGGCCCATGATTGCCACGACTGTTCCCTTATTCACACAATGTCCCTCCTTGCAAGCTTGAGCGGGCCGGAATAACCGGCCCTTGTGGCAATTTCGCAATGAATGCCATCTGGGATGGTTGCTCCAGACGGTTTTCTGCAAGACCTATTTCAGGGCCTCCGCGCCGCCGACAACTTCCACAATTTGTGTGGTAATAGCCGCCTGACGGGCGCGGTTGAGGACCAACGTCAGTTTTGCAATCATTTCCGTGGCGTTGTCTGTGGCGCTGCCCATGGATGTCATGCGTGCCCCGTGTTCACTGGCCTTGGCGTCCAGCACCGCCTGATAGACCAGAGTTTCCGCGTAACGAGGCAGTAACCGAGAAAACACCGACTCGGCATCCCGTTCGAACAAGTACTGGGTAGGACGTGAAACGGTCAGTTCTTGTCCACCGCGAACGACTTTCTCCCCCTCCTCCTTCATCGCAGCGAGGGGCAAAACTTTTTTCACCAGAGGCCGCTGAGTGACGGCGTTGATGAATTCGTTATAGACGAAGTACAGTTCATCAAACTCTTCTTTCCCATACGCCTCCACCACTTGCTCCGCCAAGGAGCGAATGCTGGCATAAGTCGGTGAGTCGGACAGGCCGGTGACCTCCCCGCCCACCGGGAACCCTTGTCGGTTAAAAAAGTCCCTGCCTCGCCTACCCACCGCGTAAATGGTGTAAGTGGACTTGTCCTTTTTGCGAAACT
Source organism: Bacillota bacterium (assembly GCA_027336365.1). GTDB lineage: Bacteria > Bacillota > Bacilli > Alicyclobacillales > Alicyclobacillaceae > QXHL01. Next base: position 14,587 of record DAHWFY010000017.1, read on the forward strand.
CCTGCAAGGCAGCGCGAATCACATTGGCATTATAGGCACCCGCCAGACCGCGGTCTGTTGTGATGACCAAATAGCCGCTCCGACGAACGGGACGCTGAGCCAACAGGGGGTGCTTGACCCAGCGGGCCGACTGAGAAATGGCGGACAGCATCTCTTGCATCTTGGCCAAGTATGGCTTGGACAATTGCACCGCCTCTTGCACCCGGCGTAGTTTTGCGGCTGCCACCATCTCCATGGCTTTGGTGATTTGAGCGGTGCTCTTGACACTGTTGATGCGGCGACGAATGTCTCTTGCGTTTTGCGTCATTGTACGTGTTCACCCCCTTTGCGACGCTGCCTGCCGACTGCGCAGGACAGCGCTGGGATTGCTGTGACGATGTGACGCGAATTAAGCCACGAAAATCTGTTTAAACTTGACAATCGCCTCTTTCAAAGTGGCCACCGTCTGCTCGGACAAGTCTCGTTCTGTCGTGATGGCCTGAGCCGCCTGGTTGAAATTGGAGTTCAAAAAAGCCAACCACTCCTGCTCAAACTTCCGCACCGCATTCACGTGTACGTCATCCATGTATCCGTTGACCACCGCCCACAAAGACAATACCTGCTGCTCCATGGACATGGGCTGATATTGATGTTGTTTGAGAATTTCCACCGTTCGCTCACCACGGGCCAGACGAGCCTGAGTGGCCTTGTCCAAGTCTGAGCCAAACTGGGCAAAGGCCTGCAATTCCCGATACTGGGCAAGGTCTAAACGCAGGGTGCCAGCCACTTTTTTCATGGCCTTAGTCTGAGCGTTGCCGCCCACACGAGAGACGGAAATACCCACATTCACCGCCGGGCGAACGCCGGAATAAAACAGGTCAGATTCTAAGAAAATCTGTCCATCTGTAATGGATATTACATTGGTGGGAATGTATGCCGCCACATCACCCGCCTGAGTCTCGATAAAGGGCAAAGCCGTCAAGGACCCGCCACCGTGCTCGTCACTCAATTTTGCAGCCCGCTCCAACAAGCGGGAATGCAGGTAAAACACGTCGCCGGGATACGCCTCACGGCCGGGCGGACGTCGCAGCAATAAGGACATTTCCCGGTATGCCGCCGCTTGCTTGGTCAAATCATCGTACACCACGAGGGCATGCTGTCCATTGTACAGGTAGTACTCACCCATGGCGCACCCGGCGTAAGGTGCCAAAAACAGCAAGGGTGCCGGGTCTGAAGCACTGGCAGCCACCACGATGGTGTATTCCAGTGCGCCGTGGCGACGTAAGGTGTCCACCACCTGTGCCACGGTGGACTGTTTCTGTCCGATGGCCACGTAGATGCACTTCACACCCGTGTTCTTCTGGTTGATGATGGCATCGATGGCGATGGCGGTTTTGCCGGTCTGCCGGTCCCCAATGATAAGCTCCCGCTGACCGCGGCCAATCGGAATCATGGAGTCGATGGCCTTGATTCCAGTCTGCAAGGGTTCATAGACGGAACGACGGACAATAACGCCGGGGGCCTGGGATTCCACGGGGCGAAACTCCGTGGTCTCAATGGGTCCTTGGTTGTCCAGGGGCTGACCCAACGGGTTGACCACCCGTCCCAACAACGCGTCCCCCACAGGCACCTGAACGATGCGACCCGTGCGTTTGACCTCGTTGCCCTCTTGAATCCCCAAGACAGAACCGAGCACCACCACGCCCACGTTGTCTTCTTCAAGGTTCAGCGCCATCCCGTAAACGTTGTTGCTAAACTGCACCAATTCGCCGGACATCACGTTGTCCAGACCGTGAATGCGAGCAATTCCATCCCCAACGGAAAGCACAATCCCTGTATCGTAAACCTCAACCTGGGCTTCAAACTGTTCAATTTGCTGCCGGATCAAGGCGCTGATCTCATCCGGTCGAATACTCAATGCGTTCCCTCCTCGGCACCGCGCGCAGCCAACCTGACTTCAAACTGTCTCAAAGCGCCGCGCACCGTTGCATCCATGACCCGGTTGCCCACGCGCACCCGGTATCCTGCAATCAGCTCCGGTTGCACGGTGATGACGGGTGTTGCCTGTTGTTGCAGGACCCGACTGAGTTGCTCTGCCAGGTGCTTTTCCTGCTCTGGCGTCAGGGGCAGTGCACTCTCCACAAGGACTTCAGTGCGCCCCTTTGCGGCATCGGCCTGACGGTGAAATTCCGCACCCACTGCACTCAGATAACTCGCCCGCTTGCGTGCCAAAGCCACCGCCACAAACCGCTCCACTAACGGGTGCAAGTCTGCCCCAAAGACCTGCCGCAACAAGCTCAGTTTATCTTCACGATGAATCACGGGATGTTCCAGGATGGTCTTGAGACGCGGAACTGCCTGCAGGGTTTGCACCAAGCGATGCAAACTGGCATCCACCGCCTCAATGGCGTCCTGATTTTTGGCCGCCGCGTACAACCCGTGGGTGTAACGGCGAGTCACCGTTCCGCTCAACATACCAGTTCTCCGAGCCTCTGCTCGGCCTCCTTGAGCATCTCTGCGTGAACGGCGTCAGAAACGTGATCCCGCAGCAACTTGGTGGTCAACTCCACCGTCAACTGGGTTACCTGCTCCATGACTCCGGCCAGTGCCTCTGCGCGTTCTTGCTCAATCAGAGTGCGTGCCTCAGCCAGAATGCGCTGGGACTCGGCCTGAGCTTCTTCCACCAATTGGTGGGCTTGTTCATCCGCCCTCATCCGGGCTGCGTCCAGCAACTCCCTCGCCTCACGCCGGGACTGGTCCAGCAAGTCTCGTTGTTGTGCCAGCAACTTCTCTGCCTCGGCCCTGCCTTCCTCGGCCTCGGACAACTGAGTTTCTACGTGATTCCGCCGCTGTTCCAACATGTTGGCCAGCGGCTTGAAGGCGAAATGCTGAATCAGCCAAAACATGACGAGAAACGTCAGCAGCGAAATAACCAGCGTGCCGACCTCTATCAATCCTGTCACCCTCCATTCCACACATAGGCCTGTGGACGCCACTCAAGGTCTGGCCAGAGCCTCATTGCCCCCTCCAGACCCGTCGATTAGAGCGCACCGACTGTAAACAGCATGATAATCCCGAAGGCTAACGCGATGACCGGAAAGGCCTCAACCAGGGCGACGCCCAACAACGAGCTGGCGAAAATGGAACCACTGGCCTCCGGCTGACGGGATACACCCTCTACGTACTTGCTCATGACCAAGCCGTCGCCCACACCGGAGCCCACGGCCGACAGTCCGAGAAGCAACGCCACGGCAATGTCGTACAAAGCTTTTGTATCCATTCAGCAATATCCTCCTTAACAGGTGGGGATGAGTTTTCGGTCTACCTACCTGCCGCATGGTCCGTGCAGGTGGATGTGCTCCGTCTCAGTGGCTGTGGTACACCTCGTGAGGCTCATGAGACTTGTTCCCAATGTACAAACTCAGCAGTATCGTAAATACATAGGCTTGAATGGTGCTGACGAAGGCACTGTAAATCAGCCACACGAACAGAAGAGGCATACTCCAGGGAACCCAACCCCAGAGGAGCGGCGCCCCTACCAAAACGCCAATCAGTGCCTCACCGGCAAAAATGTTGCCGTAAAGACGCATGCCGTGCGTCAGTGGGTTGGTGAACTCTTCAATAATGTTGAAAGGCAACATGAAGGGTTGCGGTGACACAAAGTGCCTGAGCCACATCTTCGGGTAACGCAACCCGCGCCCGTGACTGATGAGCCACACCAACAGGGCCAGCCCTAAAGAAAAACTCATGTTGGCCGTGGGAGAATCAAACAAAATGACCTTCCCATGAGTCTTGGCCAACACGTCGGCGGTCAATCCCAACCAGGGCAGCGGATGTTGCATGTGCAGTGCCACGGTGGTGACCAACCCCAACCAGTTGGCCACAAACAAGTAGACCAAGGTAGTGAAGGCAAAGGGCAACACCCAGCGTACCGCTTGTTCATTGGGCATGGTACTCTTTGCGATGTTATTCGTAAACTCCACCGCCCACTCCAGCAGGTTCTGCAGCCCGCGGGGATGGCGCATATCCAAGTGGCGCACACCCAGCCGCAACACAATGAGCACAATCAATCCGGTCAAAACCGTCATGGCCCAAGTGGTCAAGTTGACCTTGAAGAGGGTGTTACTCCACAGGTAGGGAAAGGCGTCCACGCATCTCACCCTCCTTCACTGTAAGGTTGCAATCCCTTTGCTGCGCGTCCAGCACGCGACCAAGATTAAGGTCGGTTTGGACAGTCTCTTCGGACAGTCTCTCAGACACCCTTTTATCCATCCCATGAAAGGGCGCCTTACTCTGCCGCACACCCTTTCTCGCATCACGGTGACGGATGCTCTCACGCGGCAACGGTGCCGCCGAGAGTTTTCCAACCGCATTGTACTAGATGTTGTCCGATGCGGGTGCCGCTATCAGCGGCATGAAGGTCCAACCCCTTTCGGACACGCAATACTATCACGCAATACTATTTGGAGAAGCGCTTTTGGTTTCTGACAAATCCAATGAGACCAATGAACACCAAGACAAAGCCAAGCATGTAACCGACGAGGGCCAGGTAGGGGTTCACCTGTGGCGTTTTTACCGCCACAACCATGATGGCCGCCAGGACCGCCATCCGAGTGAACATCCCGGACATCCCCGAGGCAAACAAGGCCTTGCCTTGCAATCGGTCTCGCAGGTGTCCCTGACGAATCATGCTATAGACCACATAGACACCACCCAGTTCCCCCAACAACAGCCCGTTGAGGGCATCACGCCAGTTGCGCAACACAAACCAAGCGAGCACGGTGAGGACAAGAATCGCCACTCCCACCCGCTTTATGATGCGCACCCGAGCATAAAACTGGTCTACGTCACTCATCGTCGGTCTCCCAAGATTTGCTTTGCGAGAAATGCCAGGCCAGTCCCACCCACCACGACGCCCACCACAGCACCCGCCGCCGTAACCCACGGGGCGTGCCAGTGAAGGGCCAGGTCATGACTCAGGTAGGTAAAAACCACCACGGAAGTCCCCAACTGCAGGGTAGCCCCGGAATAGACCGCCAGGGTCTTCCACTGGTTGCGGCGTTGCTGGGGAGTCTGTTTGTCTTCCTTCAGCGTGACCACCACCTGCGCACAGGCTGTTTACACGCCCGCAAACATTTTGCCTGCAACGGCAAGGCCCCTTGATTCCGCTTCCAGGGCCCGCTGTACCCAGAGGAACAGAACAATGCTCCCCCACCAGGTATTTCCATTTCACGCCGCCCTGACTCGCAAAACCTGGACACTTTTTGATGTGGGCCCCCTGTTTGTTGCGCCTGGTGAAACACGTGCACCTCACAGTGAAATGCCAGAACCACAGCTAATGTTACCTGATAGGAAAAAACCTTGTCAACGAATGTCTATCATTTGTTATGGGAATTTGGCGTTCGTTGCCTGGTACGTTCATAATGTTGCCGATAATTCACGAGATCAATCATAATTGTGGCAAATTCTTTATTGGGCTCCCGTCGATTTGATAGCGAAAAGGGTCCGGCCGAACACCCAGACCAAAGTGATGGATCACCCCCCGCACAATTCTCAAGGATGCCTGTCCATCTCCATAAGGATTGCTGCGCCGGGCCATGTCGGCGTGGGCACCAGCGTCTGTTAGCAAGTGCGCAGCCGCCGCATAGATGGCCTGTTCATCAGTACCCACCAAGCGCAGGGTACCGGCTTGAATGCCCTCCGGCCGTTCGGTAGTATCCCGCATCACCAATACCGGTACGCCCAGGGAGGGAGCCTCTTCCTGAATGCCCCCAGAATCTGTGAGAATCAGGTAGGCTCGAGCCATAAAGTTGTGGTTGTCCACCACATCCAGCGGATCAATCAGGTGAATCCGGTCCTGCCCTCCGAGAATATGAAAAACCGTATCTCGCACACTGGGATTCAGGTGTACCGGATACACCACATGAATGTCGGGAAATTCCCGCACAAGGCGATCCACCGCTTGACAGATGTGGGCCAGTTTTTCACCGAGGTTTTCACGTCGATGAGCGGTCATATAGACCAGACGAGTCGGGGTGGGCAGGCCGTCTAGCACCGGATGACGATAATTTTTGCGCACGGTGGTCTGCATGGCGTCCACCACCGTGTTGCCTGTTACAAACACTCTATCCGCGGGCTTGCCCTCCCGTAACAGGTTGTCCGCCGCCCATGATGTGGGGGCAAAGAACAGGTCTGTCAGCACGTCCGCCAGTTGTCGGTTCATTTCCTCCGGAAAAGGGCTGTACTTGTCATGAGTGCGCAACCCCGCCTCCACGTGACCGATGGCCACCTGCTGATAAAAAGCTGCCAATGCCGCCGCAAAGGTGGTGGTAGTATCCCCGTGCACCAATACCACATCAGGGCGGCGACGAACAATGACCTCTTCTAACCCCGCCAATGCCTTGCGCGTGATGGTGCCCAGCGTCTGTCCGGGTTCCATAATGTTCAGGTCCTCATCGGGAATGACTTGAAATACGTCCAGCACTTGGTCCAGCATCTGTCGATGCTGCGCGGTGACACACACCAAGGATTCCACCTCTGGGTGACGCTGTAATTCCTTCACCAAAGGCGCCATCTTCACCGCCTCCGGCCGAGTTCCAAAAACCGTCATTACCCGTATGGAGTCCCTCGCCACAAGTAACGCCTCGCCTTCCTGAACAAAGTCTCGGTCCGTAAAACGGATGTGGACAACCTCGCAAAATTAGCGGGTACCAAACAGACGGTCCCCCGCGTCACCCAACCCTGGTACGATATAGCCGTGGTCATTCAATCCCTCATCAATTGCGGCCACATAAATGTCTACCTGCGGGTGATCCCGCTGCACCCGCTGCACCCCTTCGGGAGCTGCCACCAGGCACATCAGTTTCACTGCGGTGGCTCCACGCTGCCGTACCGCCGTGATGGCGGCAGACGCCGAACCGCCGGTGGCCAGCATGGGGTCCACCACGATGACATCCCGCTCTTCCAAATGTAGTGGCAGTTTACAGTAGTATTCCACCGGTTGAAGGGTTTCTGGGTCCCGGTAAAGTCCCACGTGGCCGACCTTGGCGTTGGGAATGAGATTGAGAATCCCGTCCACCATGCCGAGGCCAGCCCGCAACACCGGTACCAAGGCCAAAGTCTTGCCGGCAATCACCCGAGTTCTCGCCCGGGCCACCGGAGTTTCCACCGAGGTTTCCGCCAGCGGTAAGTCGCGAGTAATCTCGTACGCCATCAACATGGCCACTTCCTGAACAAGAGCCCGAAACTCCTTGGTGCCTGTGTTTTTGTTCCGCATATAGGTCAGTTTGTGCTGAATCAGCGGGTGCTCAAGCAGGTGGACTGCCCCCACAACCTCACGCTCCTCACCGTTTCGCAGCCAACTCCCGGGGGAAAATCCTGGGAGTTAGCAGAGACTTGTCACTTATCGAATGATATTATACCAAACTCCCATTGCCAAACGGGGGCTTTCGCAAAAACGTTCTGTGAGTCATTGTGTGAGTCATGGTTCGTAGAGCTTACCCCAGGTGATAAACCGTCGCGGACTATCTGCCACCACAATGGGCAACACTAGCAGGGTATTCCTAAGTTAGATAAGTGCTGGATGGTTTGTGAGGAACAACCAGAGGAGTGACTTGTGTGCACACCCTTTCCCTCCGACGCTGGCTGGAGCCAGCGTTATTTCAGCCCTTCTTACTGGGGACTCTCATCCCTTTGGCCCTATCCGAGTTTGTTCGCGGAGCCTTGATTCTATCCCTGCTGCCCACGTATGGCCGTACGGTGCTGGGTTTTGCAGTAGAATCCACGGCACTGGCGTTGTCGGTGCATTACTTGGTGGACACCCTGCTGCGTACGGTGGCCGGGTGGTGGGTAGACCGCCTCGGCCAGCGCGTCAACCTGTTGGTTGCCTTTACCATTGCCATGGTCGCACTGGTGTGGTTGGCGCGAGTCAGGTCCTTGGTTGCTTTGGTGCTGGCCATGGGGTTGTTGGGAGTGGCGGCAGCGCCAGTATGGCCAGCGGCCGTCTCTGCCATTTCCCTGACCACGCCAAAGGCCGCTCGTGCTACATTTATGGGATACCTATACCTGTTCTGGCTCGGCGGCATTGGGTTGGGGCCGATTGTCGTCAACCTGGTGGCAGGGGGAACCTACAAAGCCGCCTTTTGGTTGTTGCTAGCCGTCGAGTTTGCCGCTTGGGGGATTGTGTTTGTGTGGGTACGCCCACCCCACCGTGCCCCCGCTCTCTCCGTGGATATGCCACCTCCCGCTAACACCGCGACGGCCCCGGCCAGGTCTGTCCCTGGTGGAGTGTTGCATTGGCAAGATCTGTGGAACAACGTGCGGACTGTGGCTTACTTATTCCCTGGGATGTTTGCCCAAACCTTCGCCGTGTCCTCCCTGCTTCCCAACTTCTCTCTGTATGTGAGGGAGATATTGGGAGTCAGTGGGGCAGTGTACAGCGCTATTTTGATCACTATGGGTGTGGGTGTGGTCAGCTTATTGATTCCCGCGGGGCGTTGGGTGGACCGGCGGGGCAAGCGTCCCTTTCTGGTGGGCGGCTTATGGGCCGTGGGAGCATTGTTAGGACTGTACCCCCTGGGCGTCCGTGGGCACGTGATGCCCGCTTTGAGTTGGACTTTCGTCACCATGGCGGCACTGGGCATTGCCTACGCCGTCGTGCTCCCCGCCTGGAATGCGGTGCTGGACGGAGCCATTTCGGCACAGTCCAAGGCCACCCTATGGGGGATTTTCATGACGGTAGAGGGATTGGGGTCTGCCTGCGGTCCCCTGATGGGTGGATGGGTCTGGGACCAATTTGGCCCAATGGCTTCCTTTTGGCTCAGCGGTGGCGTCATGGCGGTCATGGGGTGGGTTTACTTATTCTTACCGGTGGAAGGTAACCTGGACCCGGAGCGACAACCGGACCCCGCGAATTTCCCTCGGGTCCGGGAGGATTGGACCTCCCGGGAGGAAAGGATCCGTCGAACGGCCAGCGGTTCCGCCTTGGCACCCGTAGAGCATCTGGGGGGCAAACAAAAGACCTAAGCGGGACTGCCAATCATGCACGACAATCCCGGCTGCTGGCCAAGTGTATGCCAATCCTCAGTTGGCATACACTTGGCCAGTGTATAGGGGAAACTGGTCCGTCAGGGAGCGCACCTGCGTCCTGGCCTCAGCCTGCACCTGGGAGTCGAAGGAGGTGGTGAGCACCAGGCGAAACACCTCGGCAATCGCCTCCATGGCCTGGGGGGTCATGCCTCGAGTGGTGACCGCTGGAGTCCCGATGCGAATGCCACTGGTGACGTTGGGACTGGCGGGATCAAACGGAATGGTGTTCTTATTGACGGTGATACCCACCTCGTCCAATCGGCGTTCGGCTTCTTTGCCGGTCAAGTTCAGGTTACGCAGGTCCACCAACAACAAGTGGTTGTCCGTGCCCCCGGATACCAGACGAAAACCGCGTTCGGTCAAGGATACAGCCAGGGCCTTCGCATTATCCACAATTTTTCGCTGATAATCCTTGAACTCCGGCTGTAAAGCCTCGCCAAAAGCCACCGCTTTGGCCGCGATCACGTGCATCAGGGGTCCCCCCTGAGTCCCCGGGAAGATGGCCTTGTCCACCGCCTTCGCGTGCTCCTTGTCTGTCAAAATGAGTCCCCCGCGGGGGCCACGCAAGGTCTTGTGCGTAGTGGAGGTGGTGAACTGGGCGTGAGGAATGGGAGAGGGATGCAACCCAGCGGCCACAAGTCCGGCAATATGCGCCATGTCCACAAACAAGAGGGCCCCCACCTCGTCGGCAATTTCACGCATGCGTGCGAAATCAATCACCCGCGGGTAGGCGCTGGCACCAGCCACAATCATTTTTGGACGGTGGTCTTTGGCGATTTTCAGCACCTCATCATAGTCGATGGTCTCCGTTTCCGGGTTCACTCCATAGGCCGCAAAGTGATACAACTGACCGGAAAAGTTGACGGCACTGCCGTGGGTCAGGTGTCCTCCGTGGGACAGGTTCATCCCCAGCACCGTGTCCCCAGGTTTGATGGCGGCAAAATAGACGGCCATGTTGGCTTGGGCACCCGAGTGGGGCTGCACATTGGCGTGCTCGGCTGCAAATAACTTCTTCACCCGGTTACGAGCGACATCCTCCACGATATCCACATACTCACAGCCGCCGTAATAGCGACGTCCAGGATATCCTTCTGCGTACTTGTTGGTTAAAACGCTGCCCATGGCGGCGAGCACGGCCGGACTGACGAAGTTCTCCGAGGCAATCAACTCAATTTTACTGCGTTGCCGCTGCAGTTCCTCCTGCATGGCAATGGCAACCTCTGGATCCCAAGACTGTAGGTCTGTCACCTTGTTCGCTCCCTTGGTTGGATTGGCTTGTGATTGGTGGTAAAACCTCATTCGTCGGGCAAATGGGACGAGTTTTGCAGGGACATCAACTTGTCCACGCGCCGTTGGTGCCGTCCACCCGCAAAGGGGGTGCTCAACCAAACCTGGAGAATGGCAGCGCCCAAATCCGGCCCCACCACCCGTCCACCCAGAGTGAGGACATTGGCGTCATTGTGTTCACGCGACAGGCGAGCAGAAAACTCATCCTGTACCGTGACAGCCCGAATGCCTAGAACCTTGTTTGCGGCAATGCACATGCCCAGCCCCGTCCCACAGATGAGCACTCCCCGCTCGAACCGGCCCGACGACACCGCATGGGCAACCTTTGCGGCGTAATCTGGATAGTCTACGGAGTCTTCATTAAAAGTTCCCATGTCTTCATAATCAGCGCCAAACTCGTCCAAAACCTGCTTGAGGTGTTCCTTGAGGCGGAATCCGGCGTGGTCACTGCCAATGGCAATTTTCAGGTGGATGACCCCCCGTTCCTGTCATATAAGTCTGTGTCTGTTTGTTGTTGCAATAAAAATTCAATAAGTCCATCAAGCGCTCGGTCAATTTCCGTGGCAGCCCGCTCATAGGCGTCCAATCCGCCGCCGATTGGATCTGCAATGTCTTGTGCAATGTCTTCCTCGTTCCTCACCATCCCACCTATCCGGTCGGCATCAGGACGGTACGATCCGGCTGTGGGGTGAACTTCCCCCCAGACTCCTGTTTGACCGTGGCGAGGTGATAAAAAGTGCCCCAATGGATGCACCTTTGCCGACGACGATGGGAACCGACGCGCCACTTCATCTGCCTGAGCACGGGTCATGGTCACCACTAGGTCTGCTTCTTCCACCTTGTCGGCAGTCAGGGACTGGGCGACGTGGTTGTCTGGAGCAATGCCGCGACTCAGCAGGACTTGCTCCGCTTCCCAGGACATGGGCAACCCAGGCACGGCGTAAACTCCCGCCGAGGACACGTTCCACGGCAGACCTCGCAAACGCAGTTTAGTCATGGCCAATTGGGCCGCCATCGGACTGCGACAGGTGTTGCCCGTACAAACAAACAAGATGTGCATGCACGACACACCTCGCCTCATCCACAGTGTTTGTCAGAGAAGAAGTCCGACCCTGCGGGCTCTCCTATTCCGACAACCTTTAAGAGCTTACCCGTAAGAGCTTACCCGAAAAGGGATCAAAACTCAGTATAGCCCGGGCGGAAACAACCATGCAAGCACACGACAGAGACCGACGGTCCAATGCTGACGCATGAACAAAACGAAATCAGCCATCCTTCAACGGAATCAAATATTAGCAAGTTTATATGTTATCATATACAATGAATTGCAGGGGGCAAGGAGGTATAGAGATGGCCGCAATCCATGAATTCAAGGCGGAACTTTATAAGATACTGGGTCACCCTACACGGCTTCGCATATTGGAACTGCTGCGGACTGGTGAAAAAACAGTGAGCGAATTACAACAGGCGTTGGATGTCGAGTCTTCCTCGACCTCGCAACAGTTAGCCATTTTGAGATCGCACCAGTTGGTTGACGCCAGAAAGCAGGGTACGAATGTTTTTTACACGGTACGAGATCCCTTGATTTTCGAACTCATGGACATTGCCCGAAAAATTTTTGAACACCAAGTGGCCAGTATGAATTCGCTGTTGGAGGAAAATTCAGGCCCTATGTAAGTGCCAGGGCATCTGTATGACATCCTTGAGTGGTAAGGTGGGCGGCAATGGTAATTTTGTGGATGGTAGCAAGTGGCTTCATCATAGCTCTGACGGCATCTAAACGGTTGGTCTCACTAAGCTTGACATTGGCATTGAGTGCCCTCTTTTTAATTTTAGCAGTCTGGGGACTGTGGAATGGCAACAGTTCCTATTTGACGGGGCCGTACTTAGCTTTAACCCCTTTGCGGGCTTGGTTTCTGTTGGTGTTAGGCGTCGTCTCAACAATGGCATCGTGGTATCGCTTTGGTTATCGCCAACATGATGAAACTGCGACTGCTTTTTGGCTACCCGTGTTTTTGGTGAGCATGGTTGGGGTGATAACGGCTCAAACCGTGTGGATTTTCATGACCGCTTGGGAAGCCATGGCCATCACTTCGTTCTTCTTGGTTGTCGCCCATCCCAATCGTCCTGGCGTCGTTAAGGCTGGCTACATTTATTTGGTCATGTCCCAACTGAGCGCCATTGCTATTTTATCTGGACTCTTGCTGATGGCGTCGTCAGTACACTCCATGAATTTTAGTATTTGGGCCACTGAGGCGCGCAATTTATCGGCGGGTACTAAAAATTGGCTGTTTGGGCTGCTAGGGCTGGGGTTTGCCATCAAAAGTGGAATCATTCCCTTTCATGTCTGGTTGCCTCGGGCACACCCGGTGGCACCGGCACCGGTGTCCAGTCTCATGTCAGGTGCCATGATTAAACTGGGTGTGTTCGGTGTCGTGCAATTTCTTTTGTTGGATCTTGGTCCGACTCCTGTGATTTGGTCTATTGTGCTGCTGATTGTGGGAGCCGTATCGAGTTTACTCGGTGTGTTATATGCCTTAATGGAGCACGATTTAAAGCGCCTGTTGGCCTATCACAGTATCGAAAACATTGGGATTATCTTCTTGGGTCTGGGAGTGATGGCCCTGGGGATTGACTGGAATCAACCAAACCTGATAGTGCTTGGATTGGTTGCGAGCTTATTTCACACACTCAATCACGCCATCTTCAAGAGCCAACTCTTTTTGGCGGCAGGTGCTGTGGAACAACACACCGGGACCTTGGACGCTGAACACCTGGGGGGATTAATCCGGACAATGCCCGGCGTTGCCATCGGTTTTCTCATAGGGTCAATGGCCATCAGCGCTCTGCCTCCATTCAATGGATTCATCAGTGAGTGGCTGACATTTCGCGGGTTATTGTCCATCACCAGGGGTCCGACAGGTCTGTGGACAGTGTTTGGACTGAGTATGGCGTTGGTGCTGGCCTTAACCGGTGCGCTGGCAGGCATGTGTTTCGTCAAGGCGTCTGGCGTCATCTT
>DAHWFY010000180.1 GCA_027336365.1 Bacillota bacterium
CCTGCAGCAACATCCTTGCTTGTAAGTTGGAATTCGCCAAAAACGAGTCAATACGTACCATCGCCAGTTTGATGATATCTGCCGCCGTCCCCTGAATGGGAGTGTTCATGGCCGTCCGTTCGGCGAAACTGCGCAGATTGTAATTTGAACTGCGAATATCCGGCAAGTAACGGCGGCGATTCAGCAGAGTGGTCACATACCCCTGACTCCGTGCCATGGCCACAATGTCCTCCATGTAATGCGCAACCCCGGGGAACTTGGTAAAGTAGTCGGCAATGAACTGCGCCGCCATGGCACGCGGGATATTTAAGTTCTGAGACAAACCATAATCACTGATGCCGTATACAATTCCAAAGTTCACGGCCTTAGCCTGCCGTCTCATGACAGGAGTGACCTCATCGAGAGAAACACCAAATACCTTTGCCGCAGTGCTGGTGTGAATATCCAGATCTTGTCGAAATGACTCCATGAGGGCCTCATCTCTAGAGATGTGGGCCAAGATGCGCAGTTCAATTTGAGAGTAGTCGGCGGACAGAATCACCCAGTCTTCGTAACTGGGTTCAAAGGCCTGTCGAAGTTTTCGACCTTCCTCAACGCGGATGGGAATATTCTGCAGGTTGGGTTCACTGCTTGACAACCTACCCGTGGCCGTGAGGGCTTGGTGAAATCGGGTATGCACTCGGCCAGTCTCCGGACGGATAACCTTCAACAGCCCCTCCACATAAGTGGACTGCAACTTGGCCAGTTGCCGATAGTCCAGAATCTTCGCCACAACCTCATGGTAGGGAGCTAATTTTTCCAACACATCGGCACTGGTGGAATACCCCGTTTTGGTCTTTTTCACCGCAGGCAGCCCCAATTTGTCAAACAGAACCGCTCCCAATTGCTTTGGGGAGTTTAAGTTGAACTCCGTTCCTGCAAGGTCATAGATCTCCCTGATTAATTGCGTAATCTGTGACTCCAGTTCTCGGCCATAGTCCCTGAGTCGCTCCGGGTTGACGCGAAACCCCAAGATCTCCATGCGAGCCAATACAAACTCCAAGGGTAATTCAATCTGTTGATACAGGTCATCCAGCCCCTGCGCCCGTAGACCCTCGGCCATTCTCGTCTTCAGGGAGGGCAACAAACTGGCCATTGCCGCCCATTGGCGCGCTCTGGTCCCCACCCCTTCATCAATGGACGAGATTGTGTTTACCCCATCTTCTGTTCCTCGCCGGGCTGTTGTTTTCGCTGGTGGCAGGGAGAACTTGAGGGTCCGGTGCAATTCTCGTTCCAGAATTGTAGGCAAAGCGAGTTCACCATCGGAAGGATTCAGCAAATAGCTGGCAATCATCCCGTCAAACCAGGAACCCTCAAACTGCAGCGTCTCACCCCTGCCATCCAACACGACGGCTAAAGACTTTAGATTAAAAACCACTTTTGCCAATGCAGGCGACCACAGCCGTCGCAAGTCGGCCATTTCCAGTTCACCCTGTAGAGACACGTAGTACCCTGCATCCCGACTCCCCAAGGCAAAACCCAACAAGTTGGCCGTCTGATAGTCCTCTCCATCCAAAACGGGCAGAACTCCCACCCACTCCCCGAGATTGGGCCAGACTTGAGACAATTCGTTCCGGGATTGGACAACGGTCACCGGTATCTCGCTCAACGTGTCCTGTGGAGCCGATTCCGGTACGGCGAACGACTGGGAGAAGACCTCGATGGACTCCAGAAGAGACTGGAATCCCAATTGCATAAACACGCGTTTTACCGCTTCACGAGAAAAGCCTTGATATCGCAGGCTCTCCAATTCCACGGTCAAGGGGACATTCCGAAGAATGGTGGCCAGTCGCTTGGAAATACGGGCATCCGCTTGGTGTTCCTTCAATTTCTCCCGCAACTTTGTTCCAGACACCTCGTCCGTGTGGGCCAAAACCTCTTCCACGGTGGGATAGGTGGAAAGCAATTTGATGGCGGTTTTCTCACCCACTCCCGGCACACCCGGGATATTATCTGACGGATCTCCCATCAACCCTTTGAGGTCCACAATCTGCGCTGGGGTCAAACGAAATCTTTCCATGACTGCCGCGGGATTGTAACGGTCCATATCGGTGACGCCCCGACGAGTCAAAAGGGCCTGAACCCGCGGTGAAACCAGTTGCAGCAGGTCCTTGTCCCCTGACACAATCACAGCATCTATTCCCTTCTCCTCTGCAGCCAGAGACAGGGTGCCAATGATATCATCCGCCTCAAAGGATTCCATCTCCACCGTGGGAATGCCAAAAGCGGAAAGAACCTCTCGGACCAAAGGAAACTGTTCGGCTAACTCGTTGGGTGTTTTGTCTCGAGTGCCTTTGTATGCGGCATACATGTCGTGACGAAAGGTTCTTTTTGCGGCGTCAAAAGCCACCACCACATGGGTGGGTTGCTCGTCTCGCAGAACCTTAAGCAACATCTGGGTGAAGCCGAACACGGCGTTGGTCAATCTCCCCTCGGCGTTGGACAGGGAGGGCAAGGCAAAAAAGGCCCGATAGATGATACTGTTTCCGTCCACAAGCAACAGTTTTTGGTGGGACTGGGACATGGCGCACCTCCCTTCAGAAAAGTAGCCGCTCCGTCACCAAGCACCGGAGCGGCTTGCTATATAGGTAAATATCGAGACGGTCGTTTGCACAGAAATGAATTGTATCCAACTCCCAATCGAGTGGAGTCGATTCTCGACCGATTAACGGCCAGCCGCTATCTTCACAACTTTACGCACAGACTCTGCAGACCTATCGAGTGCTTCTCTTTCCTCAGGCAAAAGGTCAATTTCCAAGATTTTTTCAATCCCGTTGCCACCCAAAACCGTCGGAACCCCCAGGAACAGGTCTTGATATCCATACTCTCCCTCTAAGTAGGCAATGGCGGGTAGAACGCGCCGCTTGTCCTTGACGATGGCCTCGGTCATCTCCAACAGAGATGCGCCGGGAGCGTAATAGGCACTACCGCTTCCCAGCAGGTTGACGATTTCTCCGCCGCCCTTGCGGGTCCGTTCGACGATGGCCTCAATCCGGTCTTTCGGCAGCAGTTTCTCCAGAGGCACTCCGCCCACATTAGAATAGCGGACCAAGGGCACCATGTCATCTCCGTGGACCCCCAGGACAAACCCATGTACGTCTTGTACAGACACGCTCAGTTCCTCTGCGACGAAGGTACGGAAACGAGCGGTATCCAATACACCCGCCATACCCACCACCCGGTTTTTCGGAAATCCGGAAGCCTTGAAAGCCACGTAAGTCATGGCGTCCACAGGATTGCTCAAAATGACCAGAATAGCATCGGGAGAGAATTTCACGACTTGCTCCGTAACAGCCTTCACGATTGCCGCATTCGTTCCCACAAGGTCATCTCGGCTCATACCGGGCTTGCGGGCCATCCCTGCCGTGATGATGACCACATCCGAGTTGGCGGTGTCCTCATAACTGGCCGTGCCGTGAATAAACACGTCCGAACCAAGAATCGGCATAGCCTCCAGCATATCCAGGGCCTTCCCCTTGGTGGGGTTCTCCAGTTGCGGTATGTCCACCAACGCGACATCGCCCAGTTCATGCATAGCCAGCATCACAGCCGTAGTGGCCCCCGTAAAACCAGCGCCAATTACAGAGATTTTTTTCCGTTTCAGCACGATGTTCCCTCCTCCTCAGACCTGAGAATCCTCGAGTACAAAAGTCTTGTGGAAAACCAAATAGTGTCACACCGCGCCGCCCTCATGGAACGACGCGGCAGAACATCCATACACTACAGATTGGCAATCAGAGCATCTGCAAACCCGGAGGTTTTGACCTCTGTGGCGCCTTCCATAAGACGGGCAAAGTCATATGTGACCGTCTTTTGCTGAATCGTCTTTTCCAATGCCTCGGTCACAGCCTTCGCTGCTTCGAGCCAACCCATGTACTCAAACATCATCACACCGGACAAAATCACAGAACCGGGATTCACCTTGTCTAACCCGGCATATTTAGGTGCCGTACCGTGAGTGGCTTCAAACACCGCATGCCCGGTGATGTAGTTAATATTGGCACCGGGGGCAATTCCAATCCCGCCGACTTGAGCCGCCAATGCGTCGGAGATGAAATCCCCATTGAGATTCATGGTGGCAATCACGTCGTACTCTGCCGGGCGAGTGAGAATCTGCTGCAAGAAAGCGTCGGTAATCACATCTTTGACAATTAGCTTGCCTGCCGCCGTTGCAGCCTGCTGCGCCGCGTCCGCAGCGGCCTGCCCTTGCTCGGCCTTAATGCGGTCATATTGGGTCCAGGTAAACACCTTATCCCCATATTCCTGCTCCGCCACCTCGTAGCCCCAGTTCTTGAAGGCTCCCTCGGTGTACTTCATGATGTTCCCCTTGTGTACCAGAGTGACACTCTTCCGCCCATGCTGTAAAGCGTATTCGATGGCAGACCGCACAAGACGCTGTGTGCCGTCTTTAGACACGGGTTTAATGCCAATGCCGGATGTCTCAGGGAAGCGAATCTTCGTGACAGCCAATTGGTTTTGCAAGAATGCAATCAACTGCTGCGCTTCGTCTGTACCCTCCTGCCACTCAATGCCCGCATAAATATCTTCCGAGTTCTCTCGGAAAATAATCATATCCACCAATTCGGGACGCTTCACAGGTGAGGGCACACCCTGGAAATATCGCACCGGGCGCTGACATACGTACAGGTCCAATTCTTGGCGTAAAGCCACATTCAAAGACCGGATGCCACCGCCAATGGGAGTGGTCAAGGGGCCCTTGATTCCCACCAAGTATTCGCGTAGTGCCGTAAGAGTGTCTTCCGGCAACCAACTGTCAAACTGATGAAAAGCCTTTTCTCCCGCAAAAACCTCATACCACGCAATCTTGCGTTTGCCTTTATACGCCTTGTCAACGCCGGCGTCAAGCACCCGCACGGACGCCCGCCAAATATCCGAACCCGTGCCGTCTCCTTCAATAAAGGGAATAATGGGATGATCCGGTACTACCAACTTGCCGTCCTTGAGCGTGATGGAATCTCCCTCACGCGGAGGCTGAAACTGCTTCAGTTGCACCACCAAAAACGCCTCCCCTATGTATGCTAGTAAAAGAACCAAGGTGACTCCCGTGCCTGGCGGCGCGGTCTCCGGCCCGTAGCAGGGTCCAAATTCAACAACAGTGAAGGCCCCTATGCAGTGGACGCAAGAAGCAGTCGCAACTCCTCCATGTGCCAAGCCGGAACGCTTAAGCATAGCAAATTGCCACTACACATCATACCACAATTGGACTGGACGATAAACCTAAACCGACCGTTCCATCTCTCATCACTGACAGAACCTCGTTAGGCACAGTGAACCAGGTACATCAGCGGATAAACCCAAACTTGTCCTTCACATCGTTCAAAGTCGCCTGACTAGCCGCCGTAGCCCGCTGAGACCCGGCCTGCAGCAAGGCCAGTAGTTCCGCAGACGCCAGCAGTTCCCGATAGCGTGACTGTATGGGCTCCAACACGGTCACAATCACCTCCGTCAGGTCTTTTTTGAACGGCCCATAGCCCTTGCCTTCATACATCAACTCCAGTTCTTCCATCGACTTGTCAGCGCACAGT
>DAHWFY010000181.1 GCA_027336365.1 Bacillota bacterium
AATGCTCCCTCACGTACCGAAAACGTACGCTCTGCGCGCATTTTGGGCTGGCCTCCTGGCACTGCTTGGGTCTGACCACACCCCTTTTCGGACATGCACATTAAGCAAAAAGGAGAAGTGCGTATGCCCCGCTGGCCTGGATTACTCACACAGTATCGTCCTTGGTTGCCTGTCACCGATGCCACTCCGTTGTTATCCCTGTCTGAAGGAAACACACCCTTGATTTTTTCTGAACGTCTGAGCCAGCGCCTGCAGGCCGAGGTTTACTTTAAGTATGAAGGAGCCAACCCCACCGGGTCCTTTAAAGACCGGGGCATGGTGTTGGCAGTGGCGAAAGCCATCGAGGAGGGGAGCAATGCGGTCATCTGCGCTTCCACAGGCAATACCTCGGCGTCGGCAGCAGCCTATGCCGCACGGGCTGGTATCCGGGCCTTTATTTTGATACCCGACGGTTACGTGGCTCTCGGCAAGCTGGCCCAAGCCCGCATTTACGGAGCGGAAATTGTGGCCGTGCGAGGTAACTTTGACCAAGCTCTGGAGTTGGTTCGCCAGGCCGCGCAGTCCCTGCCCTTGACCATCGTCAACTCCATCAATCCCTATCGGTTACAGGGACAGCAAACGGCGGCTTTTGAGGTGTGTGATGCCTTGGGTAAAGCGCCCGACCGATTGTGCATTCCGGTGGGCAACGCCGGCAACATCAGCGCCTACTGGATGGGCTTTTCTGCCTATCATCGGGCGGGTGTGGTGGCTACCCGCCCTCACATGCACGGTTTTGAAGCAGAGGGTGCCGCAGCCTTGGTGCGAGGAGAAGGAATTGACAATCCTGAAACTTTTGCGACGGCCATCCGCATCGGTCACCCAGCCTCCGGTACATTGGCCCTAAACGCCGCCAAGGAATCCGGCGGAGCCATTGAGGCCGTCAGCGATGACGAAATTCGCGAGGCCTATCGCTTGATTGCTAGCGAAGGTGTGTTTGCTGAACCCGCCTCCGCCGCTTCTGTGGCCGGACTGCTGAAAATGGCTGCCGCAGGCAACCTTCGCAAGGGTGAAACCATTGTCTGCGTGCTGACCGGCAATGGTCTGAAAGACCCAGACAACGCGGTGGCTCTGAGTCAACGAGAGCCTATTGTGGTAAACGCCGAGGCCGAAGCGGTCACCCAAGCGTTGGGGCAATCCTTATGATCCAGTCATCGGCCGCTCAGATGAGGACAAGCCCCAATCCAAGCGTGGACGCGGACTCGGCCCCTTCCTCCACCGAGGAACCGCGTATGCGAGTTCGTGTGCCCGCCACTTCGGCCAATCTGGGCCCCGGCTTTGACAGCATGGGCCTCGCCCTGAATTTGTTCAACACGGTAGAGTTGCGCCTCAACCAGGAGTTTTGCGTGACTATTCACGGTGAATCCGCGCAATTGCTGCCCACAGACCGCAGCAACGTGATTGTCCGCTCCATAGACCTGATTCTGGAG
Organism: Bacillota bacterium; assembly: GCA_027336365.1. Lineage (GTDB taxonomy): Bacteria > Bacillota > Bacilli > Alicyclobacillales > Alicyclobacillaceae > QXHL01. The sequence goes on from DAHWFY010000181.1 coordinate 1,467, forward strand.
CGGTCCGGCACTTTGCAAGTCCCTCCCAACTGGGCATTACACTTAGACAATCAAGTACCTGTCGCCTCCGGTCTTGGTTCCAGCGCCACGGCCATCGTCAGCGGTCTGATGCTCGGCAATGCCCTGCTGCAACACTTTGATCCCGCACGGGCATACCGAGAAAACAAGTTGCTGGCGATGGCCGTGGAACTGGAGGGGCACCCCGACAATGTGACTCCCGCCATGCTGGGAGGCGCCTGGTTGTCTGTGACAGAATCCACTGGTCCCCGTTCCTTTCCTCTACCCTTGCCGGAACGGTTGCGTTTTGCCATCGCCGTGCCCAACTTTCCCCTGCGCACGGAAGATGCTCGCCGGGTGCTACCCACCCACGTGCCCCTCGCGGACGCTGCCGCCAACTCGGCCCAAGCCGCCCGTTTGGTTCTGGCATTAAGTCAAGATAATTTAGAGTGGCTCAAGGGCAGTTTCCGAGATTATCTGCATGAGAAATATCGGCAAAATCTCATTCCTGGTTTTGAAGCAGTGCGTAAGTCTGCCCTGCGCGCCGGTGCCTTGACCCTCACCCTCAGCGGTGCCGGGCCCTCTCTGCTGGCGTGGTGTGACAGCAATCAAACCGCAACCCAGGCGGCCGATGCCATGACCCTCGCTTGGCGAGAGAACAACATAGAGTGCGTCACCTTTGTATCCCGTCCGTCTCACCCCCACCCCGAGGTTGAATTCTTAGGTATCCCGCGTCCACCTGTGCTAGACTAGGCTCGTATCCCGCGGTTGCAGGTCCAGCAACCCGGGCCCAGCCTGGCCAAAATAGTGAGGTGACATGGATGCTGGTTGGCAAGCGGGTTCGACATTTGCAAAGATACCGGGAAATTGCGCAAATTTTAATGAAAAACGGCTTCGGGTGGTTTCTGGATGAGGTTGGGTTGTCCCAATTGCTGTCTCTGCCCTTGCGAACTCACCGCAATCCCCCTCTGCGAGACACTTTGAACCTATATGAACGCATTCGAGTGGTCATTGAACAACTGGGACCCACTTTCATCAAGTTTGGTCAGGTGGCCAGTTTAAGACCGGACTTATTTCCTCTAGACTTGATTCAACAGTTATCCAAACTACAAGACGAGGTGGCTCCCTTTCCCAATTCCCAGGTGAAACAGGTCATTGAGACAGACCTGGGCGCCCCTTTGTCACAAATCTTCATGACCTTTGACGAAACCCCAGTGGGGTCCGCCTCCATCGGTCAAGTCCACCGAGCCGTGTTGCGAACGGGCGAGGTGGTGGCCGTCAAGGTGCAACGCCCGGACATTCGCGCCCGGATCGAAACCGATTTTGAAGTCATGGCGGACATCATGGACATGGCAGAACGTCATATTGAGTGGGCTCGCCACTACCAGTTGGGGGAAGTGGTGGAAGAGTTTCGCCGTACCCTCATGAGTGAGTTGGACTACACCATTGAGGCCCGCAACGCGGAACGTATTGGCAATCAGTTCACCAATGACATCACGGTGCGTATCCCCAAAATTTTTTGGGACTTTGTCACACCTCGAGTTCTGGTGATGGAATTTGTGGAAGGAATAAAACTGAGCGATAGGCAACATCTGTTGGAAGCTGGGTTTGACCCAAAGGAATTGGCGGCCCGAGCATCCAAAGCAGTATTCAGCCAACTTTTGTTGCATGGGGTGTTTCATGCGGACCCTCACCCAGGAAATCTTGCGGCTTTACCTGGCCACGTCATTTTGTTCATGGACTTTGGCATGGTAGGACGCTTAACCCCGGAAATGAAACAGCGTCTCTCCGGTCTGATTATTGGTCTGATGCGCCGCAATACGGACATGATTCTACGGGCCCTGCACCGGATGGGAGTGGTTCCTCCGGATGTCAACGAGTCCAAACTGCGCCGAGATGTAGAAGATATGCGAGAAAAGTACTACGACATGGCCATGAGCCAAGTGAATCTGGGAGAGGCGGTGCGAGAACTGTTGACGGTGGCCTTTCGTCACCGCATCCAAATTCCCGCGGAGCTGAGCTTGGTGGGGAAAACCCTATTGACCATTGAAGGGGTCGTGGAAGACCTAGACCCGGAGTTCCGTATCATGGACGTGGCGGAGCCCTTTGGCAAGGAACTGATTAAGGAACGCCTGAGGCCAACCACCGTGTCTCGCCAGGGCTACCACCTGTTGTTGGACGTAGCCGAGTTCGCCATTGACTTCCCCCATCAGGTGCGCACCCTGGTTCAGGACCTGCGTAACGGAAAAGCTCGGGTGCAGATACAGATTCCCGAGACTCCCAAGTTGTTGCAAAAGTTGGACCGTATCGGCAATCGGCTGTCCTTCAGCATCCTCCTTCTGTCCTTCAGCATCTTCATGTCCGGCTGGATGGTGGCGTCTGCCCTAGACAAATCCCCCACTCGTATCTTTCAAACCCCCGTAACCGACGTGGGCGTCGTGGTTGGGCTCCTGATGATGACGCTGCTCATCTGGTCCATCATCAAATCTGGACGCCTCTAAGCACCCCCTGGGTCTCCCCAGTGAGGATACGGACATTCGCATGGTCCGACCCCTGCCTCTCTCGGAACTTTGCCAAGTTCACACGACCTCAACAGGGAGTCGAGAGATAGAGTCAAGCCAGCTCAATTGGGTCCTGTAAAATTTCCTTGGCCTCCACCGTGTTGATAATCCCATCGGCCACCATACTCTGCACCACAATCTTCTGTCTCTCACGGGCCAGATGAATGTTGCGCAACGGGTCATAGACACTGGGGGCATTCGGAATCCCCGCCAACATGGCCAACTCCCCCTGATTCAATTTCCCAGGAGGTTCTCCAAAATACCGTTGTGCGGCACTATACAATCCATAAGCCCCATGGCCAAAGTAGATGTCGTTGGCATATAGGGCCAGGGTTTCCTGCTTGCTCATGGTGTCATATAGCCCAATGGCATCGATGGTTTCACGTATTTTCCAGTAAATCGTCTTCGGTTGATGGTTAAGCAGGGTGTTGTGAATCAGTTGTTGCGTAATCGTAGAGCCGCCCTGAACAAAGCTCCCCTGTTGCAGGTCTACCCAAGCCGCCCGCGCAATAGAGAAAAAATCCACACCAATGTTGGTATAAAAGGTTCTGTCCTCGGTCGCCACCACGGCTTGTCGATAGCCCGCAGGAAGTTGCTCATAAGTGAGAAAATGGACATGACGCGTCGCTACCCTATGCATGACCACCGCGTTCACTTGACGGGCAATGGGATTCACCCGGGTGAAATACACCAAGATGGCAAACCACCCGACGACAGCCAGCAAAACTGTGGCAAGCAACCCCTTCAGCAATCGCTTTATCGCTCGCATTCCGCAGTTCTCCTCGTGTCATCCGGATTAACCCGGACGGGTTGTGAGACGCGGACGCAGAAATCTGCTGCGATTTTCAGACATTTTCCAGGCTACAGTCCTAATTTTGCGCCCTCGACGTCTGTATAGACCCGCTGGAGCGATAAAAGTTCAGTTTGCTCAACCCACAGCCACCATGCGCTCAATAGCCCGTTTGGCTTGCTGCGCAATTTCTTCCGGAACGGTGATAACATAACGGTTTTCGCGCAAGGCGGTGCGTAACTTTCCCAAAGTGATTTCCTTCATAAACGGGCAAATGGCCCGTGAATTCGCGGCGACAAACCGTTTCTCCGGGTTTTGCTTTTGCAGTTGATGCAGAATCCCGGTTTCTGTAGCCACTATGAACTCCTCCGTCAAACTCTCCCGAGTGTAACGCAGCATACCCCCCGTGGACAACACCCGCGTACGGTCCTCAGGCAGAGTCCCGTCTGCCAACAAGTACAAGTCGGAGGTGGAACATCCACACTCGGGATGCACCAGCAGTTCTGCCTGTGGGTGCAGGTGTAACACGGAGTGAACATCTTGGGGTGCAATTCCGGCGTGCACATGGCACTCCCCCATCCAGATGTGCATGTGGGTCCGCCCAGTCATTCGCTGCACATATGCGCCGAGAAACATGTCCGGCAAAAACAGCACCTCTTTTTCCGCAGGAATGGCAGCCACCACGGCCACGGCATTCGCTGAAGTGCAACAGTAGTCACTCTCCGCCTTCACCTCTGCGGATGTATTCACGTAGGACACCACCACCGC
>DAHWFY010000182.1 GCA_027336365.1 Bacillota bacterium
AGTTCATGTTTTCACCCATTTATCCCATTTTTATCCTCATGGTGCAAGCATTTATATCTCTTATGTTTTTCGCACTGCCGCATCTTCCGATGAAACAATGGCTCGGTGGCGTAGTTTGAAAAAGGCGGCCAGTGAGGAGATTGTCCATGCCGGAGGGACGATTAGTCACCAACACGGTGTAGGTCTGGATCATCGGCAATATTTGCCTATCGAGAAAGGCGACCAGGGGATGAGGATGCTTCGTGCCGTGTGCAAGAGTGTTGATCCGGATGAAATGATGAATCCCGGAAAGTTGTTCGCGTAGACTAGAAATGCGTGTCCGGAAAGGGGTCTGGTCAGACCCAAGCAGTGCCAGGAGGCCAGCCCAAAATGCGCACCAAGCGCACGTTTCTGGTACGTGAGGGAGCATTTTGGGCGACGACGCAGCAATGCGCCGGGTAGTTCTGACCCCTTTTTCGGACAACCTCTAGAAGGGAGGGAATCCGAGTGAGCCGGTCAGAAATCATGGCAGACTTGCCACGTTCTTGGGATATTGTCGTTGTCGGCGGCGGAATGACAGGTGCAGGTGTTTTCCGGGAAGCCGCCCGAGCTGGTTATCGCACACTGCTCTTGGAACAGAGAGACTTTTCCTGGGGAACGTCCAGTCGTTCAGGAAAATTGGTGCACGGTGGTTTGCGTTATCTCAGTCAAGGACAAATCAGAACGACTTGGCACTCAGTACGGGAACGTGAAAGACTCTTGCATCGTTATCCAGGTTTGGTCGAGGAGTTGACTTTTGCCATCCCGGTTTATGACCGTCTGACCGGAATTGCACTGCAGGCAGGACTGACCCTCTATGACAGTATGGCTTTACATTGGTCACACCGTGCCTATGGAACCACAGAATTTCTCCGTAAAATCCCTAATTTAAACGACAAAAACTTGCGCGGAGGCCTGGCTTTTCGAGATGCCCGAACAGATGATGCCCGTCTGGTGTTCCGGGTTATCAGGGAAGGTGAAAGATATGGTGGAACGGCTATCAACTACATGCGAGTGAATGAATTACTGCGAAACAACAGAGGCATAGTTTGTGGAGTCACAGTGGAAGATGCACTGACTAAACAGACGGTAGAAGTGAGTACCCGTGCCGTGGTGAATGCAACCGGTGTCTGGGCCGATAAGCTGAGGCACCAATTCGGTGAAAAACCCAAACTTCGAAAACTCAGAGGGAGTCATCTGCTGCTTCCCTTCCATCGATTACCCCTTGAGCAGGCAATTAGTTTCAATCATCCCTCAGACCACCGCCCCCTCTACGCCATGCCCTGGCAGGGGAAAATTCTAGTTGGAACTACGGATATGGACCATGAGTTTTCACTCTCTGAAGAACCCAAAATGAGCCAAGAAGAAGGACATTATCTCCTGACAGGGCTCAACACTTGTTTTCCCACTTTGCACATCACGGCCAGGGATATCCGCTCCTGTTTTGCTGGAGTCCGGCCCGTGCTGAATACAGGCAAGAGCAATCCTTCCAAAGAATCCCGAGACATTGTCCTATGGTCACAGCAAGGTTTGGTGACAGTGACTGGGGGAAAACTGACCACTTTTCCTCTGCTCGCCCGAAAAGCTTTGCAGGAAACCGTCAAATGGTTAGGTGGACCACACAACGCGAGAAATCCCCAAAAAGATATAACCCCACAAGAAACAAAATCTCAGAGCTATCCCGGGTTCCCCCTGCAGGGAGCGGAAGCCCATAAGAAAATGATATCCTCCGGTGAAAAGAGCAGATGGCTGCTTGCCACCCTGACCCAACGCTACGGAGAAGATGCTCCAAATCTTTTGCCTTTAGTGGAGAACAGTGAATGGCAAAAAGTCCCTGGGACCGAAGTGTTTTGGGCAGAGCTTGTTTGGTCAGCGTTAACAGAACAAATCGTTCATCTGGAGGACCTACTATTACGTCGGACACGCTTAGGCTTGCTCCTGCCTGAGGGGGGTATAGAAATCCTGCCAGAACTGCAGAAACGCATCTCTATGGTGCTCGGCTGGCATGAACCTCAATGGGAAGAAGAAAAGGTAAAATATCTGGCGCTCTGGAATCAGGCTTACAGTCCACGTCTTTTACAATAAAAACAGGAGGGGTGAAGATGACCCACCGCGAGACAATCTTGGCCATTGATGTGGGAACTCAGAGCACCCGAGCTTTGGCTTTTACGGCAGATGGACAATTGGTGGATTACGCTCAAGTCGTGTATTCTCCCCCTTATCTTTCTCCCTTGCCAGGCTGGGCAGAACAAGCTCCCGAGTCGTATTGGAATTGGATAACGGAAGCTACACACAAATTGTGGTGGCAAGGAAGGGTCAGTGCGGAGTCGATTGCCGCACTGACTTTGACGACTCAGCGCGGAACCGTTGTGTTACTGGACCAATTGGGCCGACCATTGAGACCAGCGATTGTCTGGCTGGACCAGCGGCGCGCGAATCGAGTGCCATCCTTAGGTCCGTTTTGGGACCCGATATTTAAACTTGCGGGTCTCAAGTCGACATTACGCCATCTTCAGGCCGAGGCGGAAATAAACTGGTTAGCAGAACAGGAACCAGATCTGCTCGCACATACGAGACACTATCTTCTGCTCTCAGGCTACCTCAATTACAGGCTGACCGGTCAATATGTCGACTCTGTTGCTAATCAGGTGGGCTATATTCCCTTTGATGTGCGAAAGCAAACTTGGTCTAGCGCAAATAGTTTCAAAACAAGGATGTTTCCTATTGAACGAGAAACCCTACCGAAATTGATGACTTCCGGATCAACCCTGGGGGAACTGAACACCGAATCAGCAACTCAGTTAGGACTTAAACCCGGACTATCAGTGATTGGCGCCGCATCGGACAAAGCCTGCGAGGTTCTGGGATCCGGCTGTCTGGAACCGTACCAAGGGAGCGTGGGGTATGGCACGACGGCCACCTTCATCGTAAATTCGAGTCATTATGTCGAGCCTGTTCCCATGGTACCGCCTTATCCAAGTGCCCAACCCGGCGCCTTCAATCTGGAGATGCAGACCTACCGTGGTTTTTGGATGGTGTCCTGGTTTAAGGAACAGTTTGCCCAGGAAGAAGTGCGTCTAGCTGGCGACCAAGGGATACCTGTGGAACAAATTTTGGAACAAAGAGCGGCTGCAGTCCCACCGGGTTCCCTGGGGTTGATGCTCCAACCCTTCTGGTCACCGGGAATCCGTTATCCCGGACCAGAGGCCAAGGGAGCAATTATCGGTTTTGGGGGAATTCATACCAAAGACCATGTCTATCGGGCCATTCTGGAAGGACTGGCATATGCAATCCGCGACGGTAAAGAACGGATTGAAAAGAAAAGTGGAGTGAGGGTACAAGAAGTCTATGTCTCCGGTGGCGGATCTCGGAGTAGACTCGTTATGCAGATCACCGCGAATGTTTTGGGGTTACCAGCATACAGACCTGCAACAGACCAAACATCCGGTCTGGGTGCAGCCATTTTGGTAGCGAACGAATTGGGCTGGTATCGGGATTTGCCCACAGCCGTACGGAACATGACCCATAAAAGTGAGATATTTGAACCACAGAGAACCGATGTCAATCTTTATGACCGCCTTTACCGCCAAGTTTATCAAAATATGTACCCGAAATTGCGACCCCTTTTCCGTGCAGTACAGGAGATTACAGGATATCCTTGACATTACCCACAGCAACAGCCTTTTGCATTACCCATATCTCGAGGGGAGTGCTTAAAGTGCGTGTCCGGTCAGGGGTAGGAGGCCGGTCTCTACTGTGCATCGCAATCACAGCAAATCGACTTGGTTCTTCATTGTGTCGCAATACCAAGTGGCTCCCGCTCTGTCAACCCTCCACAAACCCATTGCGAATCAGTCTTCTTTGCAAGTCTGTGCTGAAATCCGAGGAAAGTGTAAGTCCAAATTTGTCTTCCAATCCTCTGAATCCCCTGTCTGTCACACGTATCGCTCGACCCCCTGGGATTCGCTCGATCCAGCCAAGGTCAAACAGTCGGCTGGTTACTGCCGCTCCTAGCGCCCCAGCCATGTGATAACGGCGTTCACTCCAATCCAAACATTTCCGAGCAAAATGGCGTCTTCCACCTCGAATGCCGTCAAGGTCAATACCGAAGTCTCCGAACCACTGTTCCCCTTCCGCTGTCAAAACGAAATTTCGTCCCTGTTCTTTCAGAAGGACAAGCTGCAACATTTTGTCGATCCATGCAACTCCTACTTCTCCAGCAAGATGGTCATAACACGTTCGGGCAAAGTGGAGTGCCCTTGACTCATCTGACTCTCGAAGGGAACGGACTGGTTTCTGCGGTGCAATCGCATTGAGGGCTTCCAATGCCTGTCCTACCTCCGAGTTGGCAAGCCGGTAATATCGATGGCGACCATACGATTCATGGACCAAAAGTCCGCCTTCCACCATTTTGGCTAAATGCGAACTGGCTGTCTGGGGCGTGATTCGAGCCGCACGGGCCAATTCATTGGCGGGTAAGGATTTTCCTCCGAGCAAGCACATCAGCATAGAGGCCCTGGATGCATCACCAATCAAAGAAGCTACCTCCACGATATTGGGTATCATCATATTCCGCATCCTCCCTTCGGCTTTGTCCGATCACAACATTCATAGTTCGATGATAGTCGAGTAATTTTTGAATTACAATGACGAATGAACAAGAGAAACGTGTGGGAGGTCAAACACGATGAAGCAACCTGTCCAGAAAACGATTCAAACCCAGATTGTTCATCCGAAAATCTTGTATTTTGGGACACCTGTGGTTCTGCTCACAACACTCAATGAGGACGGGTCCAGCAACATCACCCCGATGTCATCGGCGTGGGCACTCGGAACCCATATCGTTCTTGGACTCGGAGAAGGCGGGCATGGGCTCGCGAATTTACGACGGCACGGAGAATGCGTTGCCAACGTTCCAAGCCCAGAACTGTGGCAGGAGGTCGAGGCGTTGGCACCTTTTACCGGAGCAAATCCAGTACCCGATTTTAAGAAAGATGTATTTCGCTATGAGAAGAACAAGTTTTCGGCATCCGGTTTGACTGCTGTTCAGTCACACCACGTTCTTCCTAATCGGATCGCCGAATGTCCGCTGCAAATCGAGTCGAAAGTTGTGGACATTCGCATGGCTGGCGAAGGAACTCGCTTTGCAATTATTGAAGTGGAGGCTGTGACCGTCCACGCCCATGAGAGCATTGCCCTTGATGACACTCACATCGACACGTCGACTTGGAGTCCACTTATCTACAATTTTCGCCACTACTTTGGTCTTGGTGAAGAATTGGGAAAAACTTTCCGATCAGAGGTCTGACTCAACAGTGCAACTCAATTGTGGGATTCACCATAACTTTCTATCTGGTATAGCTTCAAGATGTGTCCCGGATACATGAATCCTGCCATGTATTCGGGATGTCCTACTACGAGATCCCTAAGGATTGCGTTCCATGAGACAGCCTGTGATCTACCCCAAATCTTGGACAGATAGACTCGTCCATTTAATCTTCGTAGCAAAAACCCGGCTCTTCGCGGTTTGCGATG
>DAHWFY010000183.1 GCA_027336365.1 Bacillota bacterium
GGCCGCCTCTGCCAAAGCGTCCAACTCTGGACCCGTCACCTCGTAGTCATCTCGCAAAGAGCGGTGGGACTCGTTCATCTGTTCCCCAAAGACCGCCAAGTCTCCCTGAGCCAACAGGGCAGGTGCCGTTTTGGCTCGGTGGTTCTCGAACACCACGTGGCGAACACGGCGAAATAGCACCGGATTGGTTAGGGATCTTGCTAAATCCGGCCACTCCTGCGGAGTGATATCCGCCAAGTGGCGCAACCCAGGCCGAGCGGTCTGCAATTGCGATAATGCCTGCTCACACTCCCACCGCCGCTCATTGTACTTGGAGTCCGCCAAGTCCCGAGGTTTATGGGTGTTGGCAATCACCAGCAGGTGTCCACGCAGTTCGACAGGAACCAAGCGATAGGCCAGAGTGCCACAATCCAAAGACAACGCCTGATTTTTCTCACCCACCGCAATAGAAAACTGGTCCATGATACCGCACTGCACCCCAACGAAATCGTTTTCGGCCCGTTGGCCGAGAACAGCCAGATCCGGAGCAGACCAATTCAATTCCCATAACCCGTTCACCGCCACAGCCGTTACCAACTCAATGGAGGCAGAACTGGACAACCCTGCGCTGTGGGGTAGATCGCCGTGAAACAGCATGTCGGCCCCAAGTAGCCTCTCTGTCACATCGTTCGCGTCGCCGCCCCGTTCCATCTGTAGCCGTTCCCGCATGGCCCACACCACCCCTCTCGGGTAATTGGCGAACCCGTCCTCCGGTCGAAAAGTCAGGTTCTCAGTCACGTCGGCCTCATCCACCACTTCAAAACCAGGAAACAAGGTGGATTGAAAGCGAAAGCGGCCATCAGCGCGCGGGCGTACCACCACCCAGGTCCCCATCTCCAGCGCAGCGGGCAGCACATATCCCCCATTGTAGTCCGTGTGTTCCCCCAGCAGGTTGACTCGGCCAGGGGCAAAAAACACCCGCACACTCCCCTCGTCCCCTGGAGAATACGCGAAAAACCGAGCCATCAACTCCACCCAATCAGGTGGGCTGGGACGAACCATTTGTCCATTCCCCGCGGAATTCATCGGTTGTCTCCCCCCTCCTCACCCATCCCCTGGCGAGCCTGTGCAATGGCCTGTCGCAGTTCTACAGCCGCATCTTCCACCCGGCGCGGATTGGCTGGTGCCCAGGCCCCAGTTTCCGAGGATGCAAGGTATTTGATGTGATCCCGACTGCGCAAAGGGGGATAAAACTCGATATGAAAGTGAAAATCCTCCCGGGCCAACGGACCATTAACGGGTTTTTGGTGCAGCACCATCATGTAGGGAAACTCCCGTTGAAACATTTGGTCCATGCCTGCCGTCAACCACTTCAATGCCCGGGCTAAGTCGGTCTTTTCGTTATCCGAAAACTCCGCCAAACTGCCCTTATGAGACCGACTGGCAATGAAGGCACCGTACGGAAAATCCGTGAAAAATGGTAGGTAGCAAAGGAAATACTCTGTCGAAAACAGCATACGCTGCTTGAAAGACTGCTCCTCTTCATTAATATCACACATCAAGCAATGCCCTGTTTGTTCCCGATGATGTCGAAAAGAATCCAACTCCACCCGCAACTTTTGCGGAACAAAGGGATAGGCGTATATCTGCCCATGAGGATGCGACATGGTCACCCCCACCTCGGGTCCTCGGTTCTCAAAAATCAACACATAGTCGTGTTTGGGATCTTTCGCCAACTCAACCATGCGTTGTGTCCATAGATCCACCAAAGCACGAATGTGGACAAGGGGCAACTGGGGCAGTGTGGTGGTGTGCTCGGACGAGTATAAAATCACCTCACACTTGCCATATGCTTCTGCCGTCTGATAAATCCCGGTAGCCACATCATCCGGATGGGGTGGATGGGGAGACAACACGGGGAAGTCGTTGTCGTACTTCAACACCGTGTAATGCTCCGGTACCTTGCCCGATCCCGGACAAAAGGCGCACCCGCTTGTCGGCATATCTGGCCTATTTTGCCGATTCGCCGCTACCATGGTCCAATCCCTCAGTAGCGGATTAAAACGCAATTCTGCCATGCAAGTCTCTCCTCGACACTATCGAATGAATTGCTCCCAGTAGCCAGATGAACCCACCTACCCCTCGCCACCCACCTCCACTTCTGTAGTTGGAGCCACCTGTATCTCCACACCCAATTGGCGCAATGCCCGCACCTCTTCCTCGCCGCCCAGACTGTCCGTCAACACCAGGTCCACTTCCTCCCAGTCGGCCACATGAGCAGTAGCCAGTACTCCCCACTTACTGTGGTCTGCCACCACCACCACTCTACCGGCCTGCTCCATCAAAGTGCGGTTGACGGACCGTTCAAAAAGGTTAGGCGTCATCAAGCCTCTCTCCAGGTCCATGCCATGAATCCCCAGAAACAACACATCCGTATACAACTGCCGCAACGTCAGTTCTGCCAAGGGTCCCACCAAGGCGTCAGAGGGAGTGCGAAAATTCCCCCCGGACAATAAAATGTCCGTCCACCCATTTGCCTGCAACTCAGTGGCGACATTCACGGAATTGGTGACAAACGTCAGTGGCCCGGCGAATCCTCTGGACTTGAGCAACCTTGCCAGGGTCCAGGTGGTGGTTCCGGCCGACAGTCCAACGGTCATTCCGGGCTCAAGAGTGGCCAAGGCCGCTCTGGCGATGTCTTGTTTTTCTCTCGCCTGTAAGACTCGCTTGCTGAGAAACGGGGGTTCTTGGGCTCCCCCGGCCAATTGAGCCCCTCCCACCACCGTTTCCACCAGTCCCTGGTCTTTCAATTGCTTCAAATCTCGGCGCATCGTAATTTCGGACACTCCCAGTTGAGATGCCAGATCTCGTAGGGAAACGAAGCGATGCTCGGCCAACAACTCCAACAGCCGATCCCGTCGTTGAGATGGGTACAAGTCATCACACCCTTATCACTAAAAGCCATTTTCACTATCATTATTTTATCATAAACTGATTCCATTTAGAATATCTCATGAAACGGGAGACAGAAACAGTATCACCTCTGACAACGCACGCAATTCACCATTGTGCATGGTCCCCTCCACCTCAGGGAATCTTATCCGAGAATAAACCCCCACGTCGCTGATAGCTGCGCCAACAGGGGATGTAAATCCACGGAAATTTGTATTTACTGAAATAGGAGGGGATTGCAGTGCCCGTTCGACGTCTGCGTACGCCTCGCAAACTCCACGAACTCTTGTACAGCCGTGAAAAGCCGCAGGAATTGCTCAATTCGAAGCCCCGCCTGGCAAAAAAAACCGCACCCGCGGCTGGGACGGACTCACAAGCCGAGCCAGTATCAGAATGGGGTACACAGGCACAGAAAACTGACACATCCAAATCCCAAACCTATGGGGTGGATGGTTCCGTTCCTTGGGAAACGGAAAGAGGTCCGGCACTGAAAGACGCAGAAATTGCCTCTGAAGTGACCCTCACCGAACAAGCTCTCAGGCAAGCGCTGTCCCCCGCCAATGACATCATCTTTCATAGGTTTCGTTTTTTCACAGGGCAGAACGCTCTATTGGTATACGTCGACGGCCTGTCCAACACAGAGTTGGTGGATGACAACATCCTCCAACCCTTAATCACAGCCAACGTCTCTGCGCATTCATCCGTTGTCGCTCAAGTGACAGCTCAGTCTAATTTCGTCAACCTGGACTTGGTGGCGCAAACCTACACTCACGTGGCGGACGTCCACAAGGTCCATCTCTTTTCTGAGGCGCTGACAGCCATCTTGCAGGGAGACCTCGTTCTGTGCACAGAGGGAGAGCCTGCTGCTCTGGTACTGAGTCTGCGCCTAAGGGCGGATCGAACGATTGAGGAACCTGGGACAGAAGCTGTCATCCGCGGTCCAAAAGATGGATTCAACGAAAATATTCGCACTTCCACCTCTCTGTTGCGGCGACGGTTACGCACCCCCGACCTGAAAATAGAAGGTTTCACTCTCGGTACCTACAGCAAAACCCCCGTCGCTCTCGTCTACCTCAACGGCGTGGTCACCCCATCGCTGGTGTCCGAAGTCAGACAGCGGCTGCAACGCATTGAGGTGGACGGCATTCTGGAGTCTGGCTACATCGAGGAACTGATTGAGGACAACCCGTTTTCTCCCTTCCCTCAAATTCAAAACACGGAACGCCCCGATGTCGCTGTGTCGGTATTATTGGAAGGACGAGTGGTCATCTTGACGGAGGGTACCCCTTTTGCTCTGATGGCTCCCATCAATTTGTGGGGTGCCCTGAGTTCTGCGGAAGACTACTATGAGCGGTATATGATTACCAACTTCCTGCGCTGGCTGAGATTTTTATTCCTGTTTCTGGCCCTGTTGCTTCCCTCCCTGTACGTGGCCATCATCACCTTTCACCAAGAACTAATGCCGACTCAGCTTCTGTACACGGTGGCGGCCGCCCAAGAGGTGACCCCCTTCCCGGCGGTGGTGGAAGTTGTTTTGATGGAGGTCACTTTTGAGGCCCTGCGCGAGGCCGGGTTACGGTTACCCAAAGCCATCGGATCCACCATTAGTATTGTCGGGGCCTTGGTGATTGGCGAGGCGGCCGTACAAGCGGGTATCGTATCCGCCCCCATTGTCGTGATTGTGGCCCTTACTGGAATTGCTTCTTTTACCATTCCACGCTACAATTTTGCCATTTCTATCCGCATGTTGCGATTTCCATTGATTATTCTGGCAGGAACTCTGGGTGTTTTTGGGATATTTGTGGGTATATTGGCCATCATCATCCATCTGGCAGACCTGCGTTCCTTTGGTGAGCCCTATTTGTCACCCGTGACTCCGTTGGATAGAGCCGCCTGGAACGGTACCCTCGTTCGCCCCCCACATTGGTTGATACTGCAACGTCCTTTACAGAACAGCAAACGCAACCGCGTTCGCGCAGGGGAGGCCACCCGACCCAAGCACCGTCTGCCTCAGCGTAACTGAGGACGCACTCCTGAGCGGTTTCCCCCGAGCAGGTCAGAAGCACAGCAACACTCCCTTACTTAGCGGGCTTGACATCCTCCCTGCGGCTAAATCCGAGGTCATCCAACGCTCACCGTTGGATGACCTGTTTCTCAGCAACGTGCCAAGACACAATGTGATACGAGGAGGAAATTCGAGTGATCAAACCAGCGGTTCGCGTGATGGGCATCATTCTCATCTGCCTCAGTCTCACCGGGTGCTGGGATGCCACAGCTATCGATCAGTTGGCCATCGTCTCCATGTCCGGATTGGACGTGGCTCCATCGGGCACCGGGACACAGGACAATATCCCCCCTCGTGATATGAGTGGCACGGGTAACGCAACTCCTCCCTCGGCTCTGCCCAGGGTTCTAAACACCACTCCCACAGACAATCGGGAGGAAAGCAACGGCGTGCCAGTACAACTGACCCTGCAAATTGCCCGGGTGGCACAGTTGGGTTCTGGACAAAGTTCAAGTAGCGGCCCCGCCACTGGCACGAGCAACACCTTTGTGGTCGTCCGGGCAGTGGGCACAGACACAATGGATGCCCTGGAACATGCGCGCAATGAGGTC
>DAHWFY010000184.1 GCA_027336365.1 Bacillota bacterium
TGCTCAACGCATTCATGGGGCCAATGCGTACCACGTGTTCCCCCACCGTGCGGGCAATCCGAAAACCGCCCAAAATCAATCCCAGTGCCCAAAAAAGTAATGGTAAAACCACAGCCATCCAGGGCACACGATAGTGAGAATGGTGATAAACCAACATCCAAAAAATGGTCATCAAGCCAATCACCTTTTCTTGATCATTTGCCCCATAAGCGAGACCTTGCCAGAATGCCGTTAGATACTGACCCTGTTTTAAAAAATCAATTTCATTCATGGACAACCATTTTAAAATTGCCCACAAAACTTTGGTTAAGATAAAAGCCGCGGCAAATCCCAATCCTACTGAACCTAAGAGACCCAAGATTAATTTTACCACGCCCATCCAATGAATGAGATGGATGTGTCCACTTGCCAGGGTCGCACCCACCATCCCGCCGCCCAAAGCAATGGTTGTGCTTGTGGGCATTTTAAGCCACCATGTCGTCCCTAATGTAATCAGCGCAGCAAACAAGGAAACCAGGAGAACCTGCGAACCCGCTTGCCCAAAATCAACCACTTCGACCGCTATTGTATGGGAGACCGCTGTGCCAAAGACAATCGGTCCTAAGCCAATGCTCAACAACAGCAATGGTAAAACCCAAACTGGCGCAATGGTCCCACTGGCAAGAAAAGTCGCAACCAAGTTGCCCCCATCATTGATTCCTGAAATAATCGCAAAACCGGCAATCAGGATAAACACCAGCACCTCGATGGTCATTGAAGTTTCCAACCTTTTCACAATATTAGCGCCCTATGGACATAGGCTTGATATGGGCGAATCTACCAAGATTCCTGCGTATTCTGGATTGAAGGTTTCAGCCAATGACAACCCGTTCAACACAAGCCCCAGCGCCAGGCAAGCCCTCCTTTACAACAGGGGAATTGCTCCGCACATCGACAAAGTTTTTATGCAAGCACATAAACCTGTATTTACTCGTTCGACCGTGCGCTACGTACCTCTGCACCGAAAAACTTCAAGCCAGTGAAGAGTGTCACCAGAGCGGCATTGATGTCTGGATCCCGCAGAAGTTTTACCAAATCCCATAAACCACGGATCTCAACTTGCGCGTTTGGATTCGCCATTCCGCGCATGATGGCGTTGGCTCCCCTTCCCAGTTCCGGGAGAAATGTCTCGTCCAAAGATTCAATAGTCTCCACGGCGCTCCTCCCCAGTTCCAAAAGCTTCAGTGCCCTCGGATTTGTCATGGCCATGATGCCTGCATCAATCAATTCATCCACTTCATTCAGGAGATAGTTCAGTTCTCTTAAGATGCCCTTCTCTTTCGCCAAATCCACCAGTTCCAAGGTTTCTTTCAAGGCTTCTTCCCTGCCGACAACCAGTTCCACCAAACGTTCCAACGGATCTGCCGCAATTTCACCTTCCAACTCCTGCTGGGGATTTTGCAGTCTGCTAACTTCCACACTCGCCGCCTCCTATGTAAAGATGGATTGCCCATTCGAACTCAGATGACCTCTGTGGCTTCCGCAATATTTCGTTCTAACTCGGCTCGGTTTCGTTGCTCCTCTTCCTGAGACCACTTTAAAATTTGAGTCATGAACCGAATCACCGGTTCTTTCCATTTCTGTACCCAGTTTATATCAAAGAACATGGCAGCGGTCCTGCGCACAAGATAATCCGAGGGAGTTACCACCATTTCATGTTGAATTCCGTACATTAATGAACCAAACACATCCATCGGAAGCCCAAATCGCTCCACGACATTATCCTCATTCCGTATTTCATCGTAGACAAGATCAATGTTAGTCCCATACCGATGAACTAGCTGAGTCGCTTGTTGTTCAGTTAAACCAAGTCCAACACCCAGCGCAATTTTATCCAATAAATAGGATGGCATATGCTCAGAACCCCCAAATTTACCTCCAGATAACGCAATTTGATCTGTAGAGCAGGGGGGGAATTGGCGGTGTGTTTCGGAGCCTAACTCATCTGCTATCAATGAGACCACCTTATCGGCCATTTTACGATATCCCGTCAGCTTTCCACCAGCAATCGTTATTAAGCCGGAAGGTGAAATGAAAATCTCATCCTTGCGTGAAATTTCGGATGGAGCCTTGCCCTCCTCGTGAATCAGTGGACGCACACCCGCCCAGACCGATTCAACATCCTGTGCCCCCAAAGCCACCGAAGGAAACATGAAATTTACGCAGCCAATCAGGTAGTCTCTATCCGCCTTGCTCGTTCTCGGCGAAACCGGATTTCCGACATAATCTGTGTCAGTCGTCCCCACGTATGTCTTGCCATCACGAGGAATGGCAAACACCATGCGTCCATCCGGAACATCAAAGTAAACCGGGTTATGCAATGGAAAGCGCTGCCCATCCACCACAATATGAACTCCCTTGGTGAGGTGCATGGTTTTCCTGCGTTTAGAACGGTCCATCTCTCGCAATTCATCTACCCATGGACCCGTGGCATTTAATACCTTCCGTGCATAGACGGAGTAGATTTCATCCGTCAATACGTCCTTTATCTGTGCTCCAGCAACTCTTCCCCGCTCATTGTAAATGAGTTTCTCTACCTTCGAATAATTAAGAGCCACCGCTCCACGCTCGACGGCTTCTTTCAGAATTTCCAAGGTGAGCCGAGCGTCATCTGTCTGATATTCCACGTAGAATCCGGCACCACGCAGACCTTCCCTGCGCAGCAAAGGCTCCTTCTCCAAAGTCTGTGCAACCGTCAACATTTGACGACGTTCACTTTCCTTGACCCCCGCAAGTCTATCATATACATAAATTCCCACAGAACTCATAAACATACCGTATGTGCCCCCTTGCACAATGGGCAACAACATCCAGAGTGGCGTTGTCACGTGAGGCCCGTTCTCATACACAATGGCTCGCTCTTTTCCGACCTCGGCTACCAAGCTCACATCGAATTGCTTTAAGTAGCGCAGTCCGCCGTGAACCAGCTTCGTTGAACGGCTGGAAGTCCCAGCTGCAAAGTCCTGCATCTCCACAAGGCCGACTTTCATCCCCCGCGTATGCGCGTCCAATAAGATGCCTGCACCTGTCACACCGCCACCAATGACCAATAGGTCCAACGGACCTGACCGAAGGCTGGAAATCAGTGTGGCCCTAGTTTCTAATGAAAATTGATTTGTCATTTACAGCACACTCCCCGCTAAAAAGCTCTCAAATGTTTCGCCTCATTCTTCAATGGGTAAAATATTTAACATTTGCCCTCTCATGAGGCGAATGCAGTGTCTGTAATTACGCTTTATTTCAGTTATTACAATCATTACAATTCAATCATTACAATCCCTACAAATCCCTCACCGTCTGCAGTGCTATGTCCGGGTGATTCGAGATGAGCACGTCCACACCCCATTGAGCCAATGTACGCAAGTTATTTGCGTCGTCCACGGTCCATGCGCAGACCTTCACTCCCGCCTCATGGCAATCATCCACCAGCTTTTTTGTAATAAAATGGTAATCCATATTTACAGAATAGGCTCCCATCGCCATCGCATCCCGCCATGGATTTTTCACATTTTCTTCATACAGCAACCCCACCGGAGTATTGGGAAATTGATCTCTCAGATAGTACAGACAAGGGTGATAAAAAGAAGAAATCAGGACACGTTCCCCAAACGACTGATGAAGCAGAGTCGGCATGAAACGGTCAATCACTTCTCTCCAATCCTCGTTGTAGACCTTAACCTCGATGTTGTAAAAGCCGCTGGGATTGCGTTGCGCAATCAGGTTGAGAACCTCTCCCAGCAGAGGAATGGGTTGAGCAGGCAGATGTGGCCAAACATGAGCAGCATTGAGACTGCGCAGTTCTTCCAAAGATTTTTCTGAGACCCTGCCGCTCCCATTCGTGGTGCGATTCACTGTTGGGTCGTGAAGGATAACAGGCACTTGGTCAGCAGACAACTGTACATCAAATTCGAATCCATCCACCCCTAACGTTAAAGACTCGTTAAAAGCCAGCAGGGTGTTTTCAGGATAACGTCCGCTCCACCCACGATGTGCCAATATCAAAGATCTGTTCTGCAATGGATCTGCTCCCTCCAATTGATGTCCCATGCCCATTTGTCATTGGGGTACAGGCGTTCAGACCCGACTCCCGAGAAGTAGGAAACCCCATGGTACACCCACCTCCGTACTGGAAGGGGCAACCATGGGGCTCTCTTCATCTCCAGCCCATGACCATCATCCATGCACCTAGTCAGAATCTGTGTTTCACACAAACTCTTTTACCACTATAATAGAGAACAAATCTCCCGCTAATTAGAAAGGAGCAAATGTCAATCAATACGTTAGAGTACGCTCTTAAGAAAAAGCCTGTGATTACTGCAGTCACCCGGGATGAAGACCTTGACACAGCGGTAAGTTCGAGCGCCAATGTCGCCTTTCTACTCAACTCAGACATCATGACCTTAGCGGATACCACCGCTCAACTTCAGGCCGCAGGCAAACTTTGCTTCGTACACTTGGACCTTATGACCGGGGTGGCCCGTGATGCTTCCGGAATCCGCTATTTGGCCGAAAAAATAGGCATTGACGGAATTGTTACCACACGAACAAATCTCATCTCCATTGCCAAACACCATGGCCTGATAACGGTGCAACGCACCTTTATTCTGGACTCCGTATCCATTGATCAGGCCCTCAAGACCATGCAAGATTCTCGTCCTGACGCGGTGGAAGTTCTGCCGGGATTGGTGATTCCCCATGTGCTTCCCATGACACACACTGGCAACCACTCCCCCATCATCGCCGGAGGTCTATTATCCACAACGGAGCATGTTAGAATGGTTCTAAAATCCGGCTGTATTGGCATTTCCACCAGCTCTTTGCACCTGTGGCAGTGGCAAGACCAGGACTTCTCGGAAAATGCCTAATCCTCAGTAGCCAGAGTGGGAGCTTACGGGAATATGCAATAAGCCATCTCTCCCAGGGCCTGTTTTAGAGAACCGCCAAGCATTATTGGAGCACACTGTCTGCTTGCTGCGCAGCGGCTTGCATGGTGGCTTGTACTGGTTTCCCTTCTTCCAGAACTCCTTGCAAGGCCTGCTGCACATACTGCAAAACCGCAAGGTAATTCGGTGACGCTGGCGCAGGATGCTGATATTTTAGTTCCGCCAAGGCCGTCTTGTACTGCGGATGTTGTTGCAGGTATTGCTGATAACTCTGCTCAGTGACCGCAGCCTGTTGCACCGGCAGATACCCGGTCAACTCGGACCACTCCGCCGATTGACTGGGTGAAGTCCACCACTCGATAAAGGTTTCTGCAGCCTTCACCTGGTTCGCTGGTGTGCCCTGAATGATAGCCATGTCCCCGCCGCCGGGTGGAACGGCTAAAGTCGTTCCCTTCGGCAAAAATGCCGTGCCCCATTGAAATTTATTTCCAACCCCTGCGGTCACTTCACCCGCATCTCCGATAGAGTCAAT
>DAHWFY010000185.1 GCA_027336365.1 Bacillota bacterium
TATGACGAACAGTTTCAACGCCTGAAAGAAGAATTGGCACAAGTCCAACTCGAGCGGAACAGTCTTCTGGAAAAAATCCAGCAACTTGACGTTCCGCAATCGCGCACATCACACCAGGCTGACGCTCCTTTAACTCCTGAGCAACTTGCGGCCGATTCGCGAGCCCTATTTGCCATCATGGAACGTGCCCGCCGACTGCTTGGTGAGAATGGAGTAAAGTTGGAGGTCGAATGATAGGTTCCCAGCCCAAACAGACACGGTTTGCAGGGAAACTATGGATGTCCTCTTTGCCCTAGCTACGACCCTTTGCCAACCAACTCCGCCAAAATTGCGCGGTGACGGGAGCGAAGGGTCCTTGTTGCATTGTGGCCAACCTCCGCAGTTCTTGCAATGCGATTTGGGCCGATTCCACCCACTTGTGCGGGTAGACTTGTTGACGAGCCGAAAACTCGTCCTCGTCCAATACCCGAATTCCCGTAGCATCCACGTACACATCCAAGTCCAAATCGTGGAACCGGACTTCTGCGGCAACGTTAGACGAGATAGACCCTTGTTTGGCCCATGTGGGCGCAGATGCCGTCAACCAAGTTGGCGGTGAAATGACATTACAGTAATACTCGGTAATTCCCGGTTTTAACAAGATGAATACCTGATAAAAGCGCTCGGGCCAAAACACAGCCACCACCGGGTAAGGACTCGACCAACTTCGCCCGTCAGCCTCCACCACTGACCAATCGGCAGGGATGGCGAAACTCCAAGGATCCGGCGTGTACTCAACAGCTGGCCAGATTCGATGGGCGGCCCCATCCCCATGCAAACTAACAATTCTCACCCTTTGCCCCCTCCCGGTCCCGAAGAATGTGGCCCTGGCTCCGAGTCTTCCGGTATAGGCGGCCCCCCGGGTCCTGGCCCCGAGTTGGCCTGTGCACCTCCCGCAACGTCTAATTGCGCATCCAAAGGCAAGAAATCGACGAACAACCGGATACGTAGCAAGGACTTCAACCCAATCACAATGATGGGTCCGATGAACAGTCCAAGAACACCCAACACCTTCATTCCCGCGTACAACCCGAACAGGGTGGACAACATATCCAATCCTACGTTGTCGGCGAGCATCTTCGGCTCTACCATGTGGCGAATGAGAGAGGCCACCAGTTGTAACAACAAGATCTTAATCCCTAAATGAGTGTTGCCCAGAACAAAAGCGCCCACCGCCCACGGCAGGGTCATAATGTACGAGCCCACCACAGGAATCAATCCCGTCAGACCGAACAAAATGCCGAGAATGACGAAATAATCAATTCGCAACACCCACATTCCAACAACGCCCAATATTGCGGACAAAAGCATCAGCAAGGCTTGTACGCGCAAGGTTCCGATAAATGCCCGCATGATATCTTTGAACACAACATTGACCTTGTGAGACCACCCAGGAGGTAGAGCACGCAGGAAATGGAGATACATGCGTTCCCGGTTCACCAATACAGAGAAGGTTGTAAGTACCGAAATGACGACGACAAACAGAGTATCCGGTAGGCGCGTGATGGCGTGTATGACAGACCTTACAAACAACTGAAAGTAGTGGTTGACCTGTCCAACGACGTGTACTGCCGCAGATTGCATTTGTCCGGCCACCTCAGGCGGAAGCTGTCCGTAAAACAGTTGCCCCGCCGTAATTTGATTGGCCACCCAAACCTGAAGTAAATGAAAATCCCGGGTTAATTCTGCGGACCAGAGCACGGCTTCTCGAGTTACCGAAACAATCACAAAGCCCGTTGCCAACAAGACTGCCGCCAGAGCTATTACCAAAATCCCCGTAGCCGCCACCACCCTGGGTAAACCCAGGTTTTCCAGCCCCCGCACCAAGGGCATCAGTAAAACAGCAAAAAAAGCACCCAAGACAAAAGGCAGGGTATACCGCAACGTGAGCACAAAAATCAGGCAGAGAATAACTACTAGGGCCAACAGCACGCCAGCCTCCACCAAGCGCCACAAGTAACGGCGAATGCTGTTTTTCCGGGCGAGGTCGGTCATCCAGTTAGCCTGCCTTTCCACTTGCAAAAAGTTATCCGCAACGACCGTTACTTTTTCATCACACGACGTTTCATTGCAAAGGCAATCCCAATAATGACAAAAGCCAGCACAAACAAGGCCACCGTGGCCACAATATGCCCAACCGCCATCTCCGTACTCGCCGCTGCCAAACAAGCCATGGCTACCAATGCAGTCAAAAAATATATCAATTTCGCTCTCTGTGACACCCTTAAGTCTCCTATCTCTCAACATCCTCTTGAGTCGCCACTACGCCCTCATCGGCTTTGAATCATCGTCCCCATCATAACACAGAAAATGAGCACAAAACGACAACTCCGCCCTCCCTGGCGGAAAGACGGAGCCACTTGTATGAAATCTCCATTGAACTGCACCAACCCAAACCAAGACCCATCCGAACCCTTACGGTGGTGTCTTGGTCAACATCCCACATGATTTTCTGCCGTCCGAACCTGCTGAACTTCGCACCTCAAACGGTTGCCAAAGCAGGTGGAACAACCTTCCCCGCACTCAACCACAGCACATCTGTGAGTTGACGCCACACCTCTCTCGGTGGGCGGGTTACCCACACCCGGTCCGCTCCAAAATGCTGATAAATACCGCGGCGCAGAGGTGATGCAGTCACCACGGTGATGTCCCTGACACCAGCTTCTCGCAAGGACTGTGTGATTAGAGCGGTGTAGACAAAATCATCACTCTCCTCAACCAATGCCGCCATAAACCCCTCCTTTGCCACTACATCACGCACGCTGGTCCGATGACCCTCTGCATACAACAGCAACGACGGCCCGTACCAAGATTCCAAGCGATTATGATGAGACTCAGAACAATCCAGAACGCGTACCTCACAACCTGCCTGAGTTGCCTGCTGAACATATGTTAAACCGCTTTCACCAAAACTCACAACCAGTAGTTTGAGCATAATCTCAGGGTCGCCTCTCATCTCTTGATAACGCTTTCACCACCTCTATTATACACACCTGAGGCCAATTTGTGAACTTCAAAGTGGAACTCTGAAACTTGCATTGCTCAGCGACCATCACCATGTAGGAAATTCACCTTCTCGGACAAGTTCTACAAATCTGCCGAGTTACTCTGCCAACCATCTCTTGTTGTTTCCGGTCCTTGGTACATACGTTCCGGAGAGGACTCCCGCAGCCAGACTAACAGGCGAATGATATTGTCTCCGTAAGTGAATAGAGCCTCCCTGGCAGCGCCGGAGTGACCTTGGGAAATAGCCTCCACTACCGCCTGGCAAGTCTGCAAACCGAGTGCGCCATCCCGATTTGCGAATCGGAGGCAACTGCGAAACGCCTCTTCCATCACCCGCACAACATTTGTGGCAAGGGTATTCCCTGCAGCCTCCACCAGAGACAGGTGAAAGGTCAACTCTGAACTAACGGCCTCTTCTCCTTTGCCACCAAAGCACTCCATTTGAAACAACCGCTGGTTGAGAGTCCTCAAGGTATCACTGTCGCGATTTTGCGCCAAGTGTCCGGCAGCCCCCGCCAATACGGACAGTACCACTTCCACCACCTGTTCCAGTTGCTCCACCGCGAGCAACAACGCCGCATCCAAGGGTTGCATCCACGTCTCCATAGCCGCGGTACGAATGTAAATGCCGTCTCCGTGATGCAACTCCACCAAGCCCTGACCCTGGAGAATACTTAGAGCCTCGCGGACCGTGGCCCGACTGCAGTGGAAGTTTTCCGCTAAGGAGGCAAGGGTAGGGAGTCGGTCCCCCGGCCCGTAAACCCCTTGCTCAACCAGTCTGCGAATGAGAATGGCCACCTGTACGGATAGCTTGGCCCGCACTCCTGTTTCTCCCCTTGTCACAGCAATCAGCCCTTCACGACGAGGTTGACCAAACGACCGGGAACGAACACCGATTTAAGGAGTATCTTCCCCTCCAACCACGGCAGCACTTCGGGATGGGCTTGTGCAGTAGCCACGGCAATGTCTTCACTGATACTCGCTGATATTGTCAGCCGCGCTCGAATCCGTCCGTTCACCTGAACTGCAATTTCCACCTCGTCATCCTTTAGCCAGCGCTCTTCATACGTGGGCCATGCTGCCGCAAAAACTGAGGTTTCGTGTCCCAGTTGTGACCATAACTCCTCCCCCAAATGGGGAGCAAACGGGGCTATGGTCACGGCGAGAGTGGTCAAGGTAGCCCGGTCAATCCCTTCGGCTGACACATCTTGCAAAGCATTTAGGTACTCCATGAAATTACTCACCGCCGTGTTCAGGCGAAAATAGGTCAATCTCTCCGTCAAGCTGGCGATAAAGCGATGGCGCAAGCGCTCCAGTTCAGGTCGGACGGGTGCCTCATCCTCCAAGTGATGGATGAAAAATCGATACATGCGAGCAAGAAACCGACTGACACCCTCCAGACCATTGGTGTTCCATTCAGCATCGTCCTCAGGAGGTCCCACGAACAACTCATACATGCGCAGGGCATCCACTCCGTGAACGGCAATGATGTCATCTGGATTGACCACATTGCCCTTGGATTTGCTCATTTTCATTCCCTGCAAGGTCAGCATACCTTGATTGAACAGGCGCTGGAACGGTTCGTCAAAGTCAATCAGGCCCAGATCATGAATCACCTTGGTAAAGAAACGGGCATACAACAGATGCAAGACAGCATGTTCAACTCCACCAATGTACATGTCAACTGGTAACCACTCGTTTGCGCGCTCTTTAGAAAAAGGTTGCTGTTCATTATGAGGGTCTGGATAGCGCAAGAAATACCAACTGGACCCGGCCCACTGGGGCATCGTGTCCGTTTCCCTCCTCGCCGGACCACCGCACTTTGGACAGCGGGTATGCACGAATTCTGCAATGGCCGCCAAAGGAGACTCACCAGTACCGGTGGGTTCGTATCGCTCCACATCCGGCAACCGAATGGGCAGTTGCTCCACCGGAACAGACACGGTTCCACAAACATCGCAGTGGACAATGGGGATGGGCTCACCCCAATAGCGCTGACGGGCAAACACCCAGTCCCGCATGCGATAGGTGATAGTGGCCTCCCCCACACCGCGGCGAACCAACTCGGCGACAATGGCCTGTTTACCTTGCTGGCTACTCAGTCCGTCGAACGCACCAGAATGGACCAACGTGCCACTTTCGGTGAAAAGGTCAGGGATGGCACCAGGAGTCGTCATTGGAACGTCCCTGGGAGATATCACTTCAAGAATGGGCAGAGCGAAAGCCTGAGCAAACTCATAGTATCGTTCGTCATGCGCAGGAACGGCCATAATGGCCCCTGTTCCATACTCCATCAAAACGTAATCCGCAATCCAAATGGGCAACGGA
>DAHWFY010000186.1 GCA_027336365.1 Bacillota bacterium
TATTAGGAAGGCGATCCCGTTCCCGACCAAAGATGCGGCAGTCTGGGAGATCAGCCAGCAATCGGTTCTCAAGTCCATCCCGAAGCTGAGCCTGCCGATTGGGACCTTCCCCGTCCAACCAGGTTTTGGCTAGACGAGCCGCCATGCCAAGCCCCACCACCAAAGGAGTGTTTTCCGTCCCGCTGCGGAACCCGAATTCTTGGCCCCCGCCCGTCAAAAGAGGGGGCAGGTTCAGCCCAGGGCGAATGAACAGCACACCAATGCCTTTTGGAGCGTAAAGTTTGTGACCCGCCACGGTCAACAGGTCCACATCGAGAGCTTGAACATCCAATGGAATTTTCCCCACCGCTTGCGCAGCATCGATGTGAACCAGCGCACCCACCGCATGGGCGCGGCGGGCCACCTGTGCGACGGGCTGAATGGTGCCAATTTCATTGTTTGCACACATCACGCTGACAAGAGCCACCTGATGGTTTAAGGCAGCATCCAAAGCATCCAGGCGGATGACCCCGTGCTCATCGACAGGGATGGAGAGAACCTCTGCACCAGCTGCCCGCAATGCCTGCGCTGTTTCAGCCACCGCAGGATGTTCTATTGCCGAAATCAAGATTCGCCGACGCTCTCCCTGCCAATAAGCCAACCCAGCACGAAGCGCCCAATTGTCACTTTCCGTGCCCCCGCTGGTGAATACAATGGCATCGGGAACCGTGCAAAGCAGTGTGGCCAAATCGGATCGAGCAGCATCCACAGCCATACGTACGGTCACAGCTTCTGGATAGGACGCGGAGGGATTGTGAAAACGTTCCATCCAATAAGGAGCCATGGCAGCCACAACCTCCGGAGCAACCGGAGTGGTGGCATTGTAGTCCAAATACACCGGAACATTCAGTTCTTGGTGAGAACCCATCATGACACAACCTCCCCGGCCGCCACGGGAATCCCCTGAGCCTTCCAATCACTCACACCGTCCGCCAACCGAATGGCGCGGAATCCGTTTTTACGGAGCATATCGACGGCATGCAGAGATAGCACACAGTATGGCCCACGGCAATAAGCAACAATCGTGTGGTCCTTAGGAAGCTCCGCCAACCGACCAGACAGTTCCTCCACAGGTAAAGAAACTGCACCTGGCCAGTGCCCCATGGCATATTCCTCGGAGGGTCGAACATCAAGGAGGGTCAGCGACTCTTGCGCCAAGCGCTGCTGGAGCGCAGCCGTGTCCAACGCTTCGAGTGCCTCGCGGTCCCGCAGAAACGCCTCGGTAATGGCCGACATCTCGGCATAATACCGCTGCGCCAACCCACGCAGCGTACGGAAAAGTTCACAACTTGCATCATCGGTGAGGTCGTAGATACGGAAAGTCCCCCTGTGTTCCACCCGCACCAACCGCGCCTCGCGCAGGTGTTGTAAATGCTGGGACGTGCTGCTGACCGACATGGCGCTCTTGCGCGCCAATTGTTCCACCGTCATGGGTCCCTGGCAGAGCAAATCCAGGAGTTCCAACCGACGCGGATGATCTACTGCTCGGCCCACACGCGCGATTTGCTCATAGATTGCATCTTTAAACGCCCGGTCAGAGCTCATTTGTTTAATCCTCCATTAATCAACGGAATTGTTGAATATACTTCATCATCATATCTTCTCGATAATCTCTCGTCAAACGGGCATGTTGCCGTTTGATGAATGCCGAGATCCGTTCAACGCGGAGTGAAATTCCGATCCTCTCGGCTCAACATTTGATCTCTGAGTTCGAATTTTCTGATTTTGCCCGTTGCGGTCCGCGGAAATCCGTCAGCCACACGCACCTCCTGCGGCACCTCGATGGCCTCCAGGTTAGCCCGGGCAAATTCCAGCAGTTCCTCCACGTCCAAGGCAACGCCTCCCCTGGGCAAAACAACGGCAATCGGGATTTCTCGGTAAACCTCGACAGTGTCCTCCACAGGAAGACCCACCACGGCCGCCTCTGAGACATCAGGGTGCTGCATCAAGACCTTCTCAATTTTGGCGGAGTACACTTCCCGTCCCTCCACGTAGACCCGGTCTTTTTTACGGTCCACCACGTATAGGAAATTGTCTCGGTCCAGGTATCCCAAATCACCGGTGTGAAACCAGTCGTTGCGTTGAGTTAGTTCGTTTTGCTCAGGTCGGTTCCAGTACGAGGACACACCTCCGGGCAAGCGCACCACCACTTCACCCACTCGTTCGTAGGGGAGGAGACGGTCCTCTTCATCGACAATCACGAGTTGAGCGCCCCCATGCACTGTGCCTGAAGAGCCAGGTTTGCGCTTGCCACTAGGGTCTTCAATGGTGGCAATGAAAATCTCCGTCATGCCATAAACCTGAAACATGATGCCTTGTGTCAGGGCTTCCCATCGCTTGGACAGCGCAGTACTGACCGCAGTGCCAGCCACCAATACGTTGTGTAGACTGGTCATGTCCACTTCCTGCTGCACGGCTCCGTCGTGCAGGGCATTGTACAAACTTGGAGTTCCCGCAGCCCAGGTGGCGCGGTACTGGGAGATGTCCTGTAGCACACCGGTCAAATCAAAGGTGTTGCGAATCACAAATGTCCCACCTGTGGCCAGCATGATCCAATACTCCACACCAATCGAAAACAAGTGAAAGTTTGGCAGCATGTTGACACAAACTTCACCGTCCTCCAGATGGAGAATGTCTTGCAACATATCGAGGGCATAGATAAACATGGAGTGTGGTAGCAGGGCTCCTTTGGGAAATCCAGTGGTTCCCGAGGTGTACAGCAACACGTGGATGGGATTCAACTCCACGGGCGTTGGCACGTCCCCGCACTGCTGCAAGAGAAAATCCAGCGATACATCCTCGCTGTCAGCATCGGGTTGCCCGTCCATCACAACCAGTTTGCGAAGGAACGGAAGATTCCCCCTTCTCTCTTGCAACAGTCGGTACACTTTATCCGTCACCAGGCCAACTTGACAACCCGCATCCTCGACTTGAAAGGCAATTTCACCGTCGGACATCGCGATATTCAGTGGCATACCAATGGCACCCAATCCATTCACGGCAAGAATACTGGCATAAACCTCTGGACAGTTGGGCAAAGCCAGCATCACTGTGTCTCTAGGCTGAACGCCAATAGCCGCAAACCCCCGCGTCAATTGTTGGACATAGTCTTGCCATTCCTGATAATTCCACGATTTTTGCCCGTAACGGATGCACACACGGTCCGGATGAGCCGCCACCTGCTGATGAAAGCGGTCCAATAAGGTTTCTCCTGAGTCTATCCAATTCACGAAAAGCCCTCCCGTCGTCTCAGTTTAAAACCGACTCACTTTTCTGTTGACGCAAAATTTGCTGAAGTAAATCATACCTACGTACACTACCTCCGGCGGCCCGAGGAAAATCCTGCACTTCAATCACTCGACGTGGAACTTTGTAGTCAGCCAGACGGGCACGAGCGTAACGCAAAAAATCTTGTGTGTTCACTGTTGATTGCGGCTCCACACGGATGCAAACCACCGGTTCTTCCCCTTTGGTGGCGGAGGGGAGCCCAAGCAACACCGCCTCGGCCACTCCGGGATACTCTTGCAAGATTGGCTCAACTTCACTAGGATAAATATTCTCCCCAGCATACAGGATGACTTGTTTTTTACGCCCAACCACGTAAAGGTTCCCTTCTGCATCCAGCCAACCAAGATCCCCCATATGAAACCAACCGTCCCGAAAGGCCGTCTGCTCCTCTTGTGGACGTCGCCAGTAATGTGCTCGGCCATGGCGAAGCTGAATAAGAATTTCACCCACACTCCCGAGTTCCACCTCAGCCCCGTCTTCATCAACAATTTGAATCTGGCAATCGGGTAGGCACAGGCCAGCCGAACTTTGGGGACGCGGTCTATCTGGCCTTTCCAGAGTGGCGACACCCACCTCGGTGCTGCCGTAAACCTGCAACAGCGTTCCTCCAGTTAAACTTTGCCATCGTTCCAGCAACGGCGGGTCTACCGGAGCTCCCCCAATCACCCCATATCGGAAAGCTCGCAGATCAACTCCGGTTCGCTCCGCCATATCGGCAAAAACGGAAAACATGGAGGGGACTCCACACATCCAACTACCACGGTACTGCGCCAAATGTTGCAAGGCTGTGTTGGGTTGAAATCCATCATGGAGAACGACGGTGCCACCCAGCCACAACATCAGGCCATACTCGGCCACGATGGAAAAGACATGGTAATTGGGCAGCACATTGATACACACCTCCTCACCACTCAATTGAAGCACCTTCTGCATTCCAACCCAACTCTGTGCCAGAACGGCATGAGAAACAAGGGTGGCCATGGGCTTGCCTGACGAGGTGGCGCTGTACAGCACAAGGGCCGGGCGGTTCACATCTGTGACCAATTCGAATGGCTGAGACTGCACAGTTAACCGATTGAAATCCTCAACTTGGCAGCTCATCGAAGTGCGCATTGATGTTTCGGCAACCGCCAGTGGTGTTTGAGCGTTCTCTGAGGCGCTGTCTTTCCCCAGCACCAGCAGATGACCCAGTGAACTGGAGGTGTTCACCACTTCCCTCAAAGCGGCTAAAGAGACTGAATCCACCACAGCTACGTTACAGCCCAGATCTTCCACCATGAATTGCAACTCACTGACCTTCAGTCCAGGATTCACCGCCACAGGCAATGCACCCAAAGAGGACAGAGCGGTGATGCTGGCATATACCTCCGGAGAATTTCCCATGGCCAACAATACGGGATCTCCCGGTTGAACCCCCAAGGACTTGAATCCCCCGGCTAGGCGTTCAACCCACTCTCGCCAATCTCGAAAGGTGTAGTGCCGATCTCGGTAGTAGATAAAAATTTTCTGGGGAATTGTTTCACTGTGACTCCACAGCACTTCTTGCAATGTTTGTATTTCCTTTGGCACTCACTCACACCCTTTTGCCCTGCGTCTCATCTCTTGACACCAAACTGTTTCGAGGATAACCCGTTTTGATGATGGCCCTACCGATTCAGTGTTCTAGTTTCCCAAATTTGTCCTTCTGATGTTGGTGCCGCTATCCGCGGCATGAGAGTCTTCGTTGGCAACAAACTGACTAATCAGTTTATCTTCCCATACGAGCGTATCACCGTGCAGTTTTTGGCGCAATACCACAAAAGTGTTCTATGCCTTTGGAGTGACCTCTTATGATCTTTTCTCATAGAGTTTGTCCGGAAAGGGGTCAGAGCTCCCCGACGCATTGCCGCGTCGTCGCCCAAAATGCTCCCTCTCGTACAAAAAACGTACGCTGGGTGCGCATTTTGAGCTGGCCTCCTCGCACTGCTTGGGTCTGATTGGACCTCTTTCCAGGCACATACTCATAGGTA
>DAHWFY010000187.1 GCA_027336365.1 Bacillota bacterium
CCACCAAGGCCTGCATTCTTTTATCCCGAATCATAAAATTGGTGGCAGAAGTATCCTCGTCTATTAACAGTAGATTGGCACCCAGTTCCAAAGCCTCCACAATGTTGGCGGCTTGGCTGGTAGACCCTGAGGCATTGTCCGTAAAAAACTCATTCGTCCCCTTGTCCCCCGGTAACGTCCCGATGAACCCGCTGATGTTTACCCCACAAATGCGTCGGCCATCCTCGGCACGAATGGCCGATGTCTGTGGATGAGTGACAACCCATTCCCGCCCATCCCCCGGAACGTGATTGTATACCCCGAGAGACAAGGCCTTGAGCAGAGTCGATTTGCCGTGAAATCCGCCGCCTACAATCAGAGTCACTCCTTCGGGAATGCCCAACCCTCGGATGGGACCTGCGTGCGGCCGCATTAAAGTGACCGCCAGACCTTCCGGTGCTGTGAAAGGAACCACCTGAGGACCATGCAAGGGCTGCGAACTGACCCCACTTGCTCTGGGCAGCACAGACCCATCGCCCACAAAGGCCACCAGATGATGCTCCCTCAATTGTGTCCGCAAGGCATCCGCGTCCTCCACCGTCTCTACATGTGCCCGCAATTTCACCACCGCCTCTGGGCGCAAAACCAGGGCCGACGCAGCAACTTCTGGCAACTGAACGCACAATAAGTCTGCTGCTTCTCGCCCCAAGATCCGACGACCCGAGGCAGGCAAACCCACAACGAGGCGCATCTCCACCTCTCCGTCATGCACGCTACAAGAGGTACGGGCCAACACTTCCTGCCCTGGTTCATCCACCGCCAGCAAGCCGCTCTTACCACTGCCCAGATGATGCGGCCCCAATCGATGGAGTGCCAAGGCAAACTGCCGAGTCAGCCAATCCGCCGTGCTAATTGCCCTTTCAGAGGAGTGATACGCCCATGTTGGCAGATTTATTTTCCGAGGCGTACTTCTGAGGGTTATACGAGAAGGAGCAGCAAACGGGTCCCCTTGAACATGATCTATCCTCAAAGTAAACCACTGAAAATTGTAGCTCCCTGCAATATCTCGATAAGCGGGATATGGCTTCCCCTGCATGGCCAACAAGCGCTTGTGTAAATCCGCTTTATCTTCCATCACATTTCTGTCCCTTTCTGTTCCATTTCCTGCGTCACCAGGTTACCCCCCGGTTTCTATCCTTGCCACTGTATCCGACTTCGGGGTTCCGCAGATACCTGTAAAGCCAGGTAGCCCAAGGTGCCAAATAAGATGCTGATAATGGACACATGAATCAAGAACGCAGTGGTACTCAAATCGGACCAAATGAGGTAGCCACCGCTGACCGCCTGTGCACACACCAGCACCACTAAGGTCCATGCGCCCCAATACAGGTCTCGCCTTTGTTTGCGGATGGCATGGGCTAACACCACCAACCAGAGGGTCAGAATCAACAACCCGAGTCCAAAGCTACGATGGGCAATATCTATCAAGAAATAGAATCCGGCTTGGCCATAAGATTCTGTAGGGAAAGGCCAACCTCTGAACATGGCTCCCGCTCCAGTTGCCGCGACAAATGCACCAACATACATTGCTACATACAGGTAAACCACCGTGAACCACACCCAAAATCGTATCCGCAAATTTGGCAGCTCCGGACGCAAGGGCACCCTCGGAATTGCCGCTCGCCCATATAAAGCCGAACCCGGCAACTGTCCTGTTGCAACAAGTTGCTGCTGCTGACGCTGAATTTGACCAATGACCACTGCCAATAGCACCACTCCATCAAAAGCGATGAGAGCAATTCCGAAGTGACTTGCCAAAAGTGGAGGTGGGTCTGCAAACAACACGCCCAGCGCCCCCAACAACGCCTCCAGAAAAATAAACCCAACGGCAAGGGCAGCAAGTATCCGCACCTCGACGAAACGACCGTATTTCCACCATGCCCATACGGCCACAACCAAGAACAACAGTGTAACCACCCCAACCAAACCCCTGTGGACAAATTCAATGATGGTGTGTAATCCCCACTTGGCCGGAATCACGGAACCATTGCACAGCGGCCACTCACGACCGCAGCCGAGGGCTGAGTGAGTCTCCGTATCGAGAAAGCCGGCCAAATTCACAATAAACATACCCACCACAGAGAGAATGGCCAAAAATCGTAGAAAAAACTCTTTATGCACCCCAGAATCACCTCGCGGTCTAAGAACTCCGTCTATGATAACCTTGTCTATTATAACAGAGCCGAATACGAAGAGGAGAAGGTATAGCTATCTACCGGAGTTTTACCTAAATCCCATGCCCCTGCGGGACACAAGATTGTCGTGAAAATAACAGGATAGACCGTCATGCCGCTGATAGCGGCACCAGCAAGGAAGGAAAATCCACGCAATTGTATTTACAGGAATAGTTATTTTCCGTCAAATTGATCACAAAATTATCAATATACCCTTTCTTCTATCTGTCTGTTTGTTCGCAACAAAATGTTGTATAATTATGCAGAGAGCCGACTTAGCGGTGAACTGTTCTGCCCACCTCCCATGTATGAGGTACGCAAGGACAAGGTAGTGCTGCGCACCCCACACCGATGACCGTCAAATTGGCGCAGACTGAAACCCTTGGCACAAAATCCGCCAAGGCACCGGAAGTGCCCCACACGATGGACACTTGATGATCTGTTCTTTGTTCAGAAAGTATCTGTCAGGTCCGGTGTAAGGGAAAGTCACACTCCTCCCTTCCTCGAGTGCAGCGGTAGCGGCACTCGAGGAAAACGGAGCCATACTGCGACTAAAACACTTGACACCGAGGAGAACAGTCTATGGTTCAATTCACTCGCACGATGACGTTCCAACTCATTAAACCCGC
This sequence comes from Bacillota bacterium, assembly GCA_027336365.1. Lineage (GTDB taxonomy): Bacteria > Bacillota > Bacilli > Alicyclobacillales > Alicyclobacillaceae > QXHL01. Next base: position 2,843 of record DAHWFY010000187.1, read on the forward strand.
TTCTTGTTCTTGGCCTGTGTTGGATAGCATTTTGCGAGAAACACAGTCTCAGACTTGGCAAGTCCTGAATAAGACCATTCAGTTGTGTTGGGAATGGCAGGGATTTTCCAGTTCCTACAATCGACGCACTGCCACCTATCCCCTCAGTCAAGAGATTCTTGGCTTCCGTGGGGTGTCCGGCTATTGTTATAACCAACTCAAAGAGCAGTTCCCTCTGCTTCACACTGGCAACTTGTCTCAGACCATCCAGCGAGCTACTCTACAGTGGAAGGCCAGTCTGCCCGCCATCTTGAAAGGAGAAATGTCCATCCCATCTTACCACCGTCAGGTCCCCGTCGAACTGCACAAGCAATCCATCCGGATACAGCAAGAGGTTCCCGGACGATTTTTATTCCGATTAAGTCTACTCAGCCGACAGGGGCGCAAGACTTTTGGTTTAAGTACAGGGATGCTGGACGTGTGGGCAGGCGCCGAGGACAAAATTCAACGCCAAGTGCTGACTGGAATTCTGGACGGATCCCTGCAACAAAGTTCTGCCCAAGTCTCCCATCGCAAGCACAAGTGGTTAATCCATTTACACTACCAATACACTGCAGGCCAGACCCAGTTCCAACCCGACAGGGTGATGGGAGTCCGCGTTGGCAGTTCCGCTCCCCTGTGTGTGGCCTTTAGCCATACACAAGACCATTACATCATCGGCGAAAAGGACATGCCGGTGTTGATACGAATGACCCAGAGAAATGGAAAATCCCGATTCCGCCGAACCACAGACAACCAGTCATCTAATATATACCAAACACTCAACCATCGTTACAGCCGGGCATTGGTCGAATTAGCTCTGAAATACGGTTGCGGAACCATTCAAATGGAAGAAGTTGCAGCAAGCAATAGCCACCACCGTTTCCTTGGCCGCTGGCCTTACTATGATTTGCGACAAAAATTAAAGTATAAAGCGGAAGAAAGGGGTATTCGAGTACATTGGGTAAAATCTCAATCCATCGATGACCCTTGTGGTCAGTGCGGAGAAGCACCCATGGTTGGTGAGCAAACAATGGGGGTATTTACCTGTGCGACATGCTCAAACCCTGCGGACCTCAACGCTGCACGCAAGCTTGCCCTCATCACGGATGACGCATGAATCCCAGATACAACCTGTGAAGTGCTTACCCCCCGAAAATCGAACCCGGATTTGAGGTGAAAATAGCCGTCCTCACCGATAAATTGCTTTACGAGGTTGCCCGCAATGGGGTCAGAACTCCCGAGTGCATTTCTTTATCGTCACCCACAATGCTCCTTCACGGTCCGATTACTTACAGTACGGGGCTCCCGCCCGGTCTAAACGTTTCCCACTGGGGAACAGACCCAGTGGGAATTTTGGAGTAGACTCCTCGTACTGCTTGGGTCTGATTTATCCCAGTAAATACAATGACGTGGATTTACATCCCCTGCCGGTGCCGCTAACAGCGGCATGAGGGTCTAACTTCTTTTCTGGACACGCACTTTATCTGTGGACGGACGAAAAAAAAACGACTCATCCAGTCTAACGCAGGTCCGACTGCAAACTCTCGATGATGTCCGGCCCCAGAGTTGCCATTGCCTGTAGATGAGGGTGGTTCAGCACCAACCGTAAATGAGCATCCTGAGGCGAGCGACTCCCCAGATACTCCCGAGCGGAGTCGGTCAAGGGAAATTTCACATAATGCACACTGGTGGTGAAATCCCGGTCCTCGTGCTCTTCTTCAAATACAGCCACTATAGTTTCTTCGCCTACCTCCAACCCCAAGGCATGCTCGATACCCTTTAACTGAACCAACAATTTTTCCAACAACGGTTGATTGTCCAGTTCAATAAATAAAGTGGCGGACAACTCATTGCCTTGCGGCAACATGGCCGAGTAAATCTCAATGTACTCATCAATTTCGCGAATATCTGTCAGTGCCTCGCTGTATATCAGTTCTTGAATTTGGAACAACACCGTGTTGCGATTTTCAAACAGCAAGGACAATCGCGGTTCTAGTCGCACGCGACGGTGATTTTTGTATTCAATCATCTGATGCAGGTACTCCATCCTTCCCTTCTGGTAAGTCGTTAGGGGAATTAAGTCCTTGCGGGTGATGATGGTGGTTTGATTCATTATGCTTTCACCCCCATTTGATAATCGAGCCGTCTCAGATATCTGAGACGGCGAATTCCGACGGCGAATTCCGCAGCAATTTCCGTGATAAAATTAGATTTCCAAAGAGTCAAGCAACTTCTGGAAGCGCTGTGCATGTACCCGCTCCGCCTTGGCCATGACTTCCATCCATTCACCGATTTCGACAAGACCTTCCTCTCGGGCGGTGGCGGCAAACCCGGGATACATCTCGGTATATTCATAGGTCTCACCTGCAATGGCCGATTGCAGCATTTCCTTGGAGTTGCCCACGGGATAATTGGTGACCGGATCTCCCTCACCATTTTCCCGCAATCGGTCAAA
>DAHWFY010000188.1 GCA_027336365.1 Bacillota bacterium
ATTGTGGAACGTTTAGGCAAATATCAGGCGACTTTGAGCGCCGGTGTGAACCTCATCATTCCTTTTGTTGATCGCGTTGCACGTCTGTTGGATCTGCGGACTCAGCAGGTGGTGGTGCCGCCTCAGATGGTTATCACGAAAGATAATGTGCAGATCCAAATTGACACCGTATTTTTTTACACTATCGTGGAGCCGAAAATGGCCACATACAACATAGCAAATGTAGTGCAGGGCATCCAAAATATTACCGCTGCCAACATTCGCCAAGTGGCGGGTCATATGGAACTGGATGAAACATTGGCAGGACGGGACAAAATCAGTTTAGCCCTGCGCACGGCACTTGATGAGGTAACAGAGTCTTGGGGAGTGCGCATTGATCGAGTGGAAATTGTGGATATTAAGCCCCCTAAGGATATTCAGGATGCCATGGAAAAGCAAATGAAAGCGGAACGAGAAAAGAGAGCCAATATCCTTCAGGCCGAAGGATTTCGCCAATCTGCCATCTTGAAGGCCGAGGGCGAAAAACAGAGTGCTATCCTGGAGGCGGAAGGGTTGAAAGAGGCAAAGATTCGCGAGGCCGAAGGCATGCGCCAAGCGCAACAATTGGAAGCAGATGGACGGGGCCAGGCCATTCGCTTGGTAGCCGAGGCAGAACGGACGCGGATTGAATTGTTGCGGGCAGCAAAACTAGACGCCAATGTGTTAACCTATCAGTCCTTTGAGGCTCTCCAGGGCATGGCCAAAGGCACGGCGACCACCTTGTTTATTCCCACAGAAGCGGTGGGTGTGTTAGCCGCTTTGGGCGCTTTGAAGGATGTTACAAAAATGCCGCCTACTGGAGCAAACGAAACGGGTAACACACTGGTCTAAGGGGTTTGAGTCGCGCAGTGCAGATTTATTTGCTGATTTCTGAGGTCGCCCTGTCGAAAACTCTCACTGAATATTTAACCCTCAAAAGCGACCAACTAAGCTTTCAATTCTATCCGTGCGTGAACGACTTGGCTTCTTCCCTAGTAAACACAGGGGACCAACGTGAAGACTCGCCTTTACGTGTGGTTTTGGTGGACTTTTATGGGGCATGGTTGCAGAATGCAGAAACCCTCCTTCAGGTCTGCAGCAAGTCAGAGGTGCGGCTGGGAATTTTTTTGCCCACCTTTTATGACCAAGAAACCCTGATTCGGGCGCTGCAGTTGGGTGCCGATGCGTACTTGTTGCGCACTGCCACGGCTGATGTCCTGTTTGAAGCCCTAACGGTGCTGAAGCGTGGTAGCGCTTTTTTGCAGACCGATGTCACCCCTGTGATTTTGGAGCAGTTGCGACACGTTCCCCATGCCCCCGTGGATCAGACGCGACTGGAATTGGACGACAGGGACCGAATGCTCTTACAGTTGGCGGCTGACGGTTTGAGCACTCAGGAGGTTGCCCAGGTTCTCAATGTCTGCCAAAAGACGGTGCGCAACCGTTGGTCTGCTTTGTTCCAAAAGGTTGGCATTACGGACCGGACACAGGCAGTGCTGTGGGCTTTGCGCAGCGGACAGGCGGAACTTCGCTGACGTAGATCTTCTGACATGCATATCCAGGAGGTTGCAGACAGGATTTTGCTCTTTCCTGTCGAATTTCCTACACCGGAGGATCCGGTCTTTCAGGACCCGCACTTTGTGACTTGTTAGGAGTGCCCATATGATTGAAATGCAAAATGTGTGGAAGAACTACCCTAATGGGACTATCGCCCTACAGGGGATTTCCGTGCACATTGGGAAGTCAGACTTCGTTTACGTCGTCGGGCCCAGCGGAGCAGGCAAATCTACCTTTATAAAATTGATGTATCGCGAGGAAAATCCTACGAAGGGTGAGATTTTTGTCAATGGGTTTAACATTGGCCGCTTGAAACCCCGTAAAGTTCCTTTGCTGCGGCGTAGCCTCGGGGTGGTTTTTCAGGATTTTAAGCTGTTGCCTCGACTAACCGCGTATGAAAATGTGGCTTTTGCCTTGGAAGTCATTGGAGCACAGCGGCAGATCAAACGAAGGGTTCGAGAAGCGCTGGATTGGGTTGGCTTGGTGGATAAAGCCGATGTGTTGCCCGAGCACCTGTCTGGTGGCGAGCAGCAACGAATTGCCATCGCTCGGGCATTGGTGAATAATCCCACGGTGATTATTGCGGACGAGCCCACTGGCAATTTGGACCCGGAAACCTCCTGGGGAATCATGAAGGTCTTTCAGCGGATCAATGACCGAGGAACCACGGTAGTGATGGCAACTCACAATAAAGACATCGTGAACACCCTGCGCAAGCGCGTGATAGCCATCGAAAATGGCCGAATCGCGCGAGATGAGGCAAAGGGGACATACGAATATGAGGATTAGTATGATGGGGCGGCACTTGCGGGAAGGGGTTAAAAACCTCATCCGCAATAGTTGGATGTCCGTCGCTTCCGTGGGTGCTGTGGCGATTACCCTGCTGATTCTCGGCGCTGCTTTGCTGATTGCTTTCAATGCTCAGCAGATGTCTCAGTATGTGGCGGGCCAGCTTCAGGTCAATGTCTACCTCAAACAACAAGTCACCAAAGCCCAGGCGCAACAAATAGTCGGTGAAGTGCAAAACATGCCTGGAATTCGCTCGGTTCAGTATGTTTCTAAAGAAGAGGGATTTAAGCAATTGGAGCAGATGATTGGCACCCAGTATCACGATGTGCTGGGTGGTCTGTCGCAAGCCAATACCTTACCGGACAAGCTGATTGTCAAGGCAGCCAATCCTCAAGACACGGTGACCGTGGCCAAAGAGATTCAAGCCGTTCCCGGAGTGGATAAAGTGGACTCTGGTCAACAGGTAGTCAATCGTCTGTTGGCATTTCTATCTGTACTGCGAAACATCGGTCTGGCCTTTGTGCTGGGGTTGCTGGTCACAGCCATGTTTCTGATCTCGAATACCATTAAGATTACTATTTTTTCTCGCCGCCGGGAGATTGAGATCATGAAACTGGTGGGGGCAACCAATTGGTTTATTCGTTGGCCATTTTTGACCGAGGCTATGCTGATTGGGTTTATTGGAGCGGCAATTCCCTTTGCCATTCTCACTCTGGGCTACCGTTCGCTCTATGTTCACGTAGGCGGCGTATTCCCAATTCTGACCTTTCCGTTGTTGCCAGTTTCTGCTGTTGCCATCAAGTTGTTTGGGGTTATGTTGTTGATTGGATTATTTGTAGGTATTTGGGGTGGGATTATGTCCATTCGCAAATTTCTACGGGTTTGATGAGAGGCAACCTCTCAATGGTGAAAGGGCGGAGGACTCGGTGGCAGTTGTCGAATGGGGACAAATTCTGCATGGTGCAGAGTTTGGGTTACTATGGCTACTGGGGAACCCATTGTTGTACTTGGGCATTGCCTTGGCCGCTTGGGAGTTGCGGCGACAAAGCCGTCTAGAAAAGCGGTTTTTTGGTATCCGAGTGACCCGTGTATGGTTTCCCCTGGCCAGACGCGAGGCGGTAGCCTTGGGCATGGGAGCGGGTCTATCGGCGGCATTGTTTGCCCTCGGAGTGGTTGTTCCCTGGTGGCAGGTGGCGGTCTTTACAGGGCTATCTTTCATCGCGGCGATTCTCGGTTTGCGTTGGCTGTCTCCCGGTTATCCGGTGGCCGTGCTTGTGATGGTTGGTGGGGTGGCTGCGGCCTTCCCACCGGCTGTTGGGAACTCGTTAATCGTCACGGCCTTTAACCACCTGAGATTGGTCAATGCCGCAGCTTGGAGCGTTCTGGTAGGGCTCAATTGGTTAGTGGAGGCGGTGTTGCTTGTCTTCCATCGGGAACAAGGGGCACCAGCTCTGGTCCGCAGTCGACGCGGTAAGGCGGTGGGAGCCGTCGCTGTGCAGTTGAGCTTTGTGACTCCGGTACTGGTTTTGCAACCTGGATCCGGTCATTGGCTGTCCGGCCTGCCTCACCTCTGGCCATGGTTGGGAACTGCCGTTGGGGCGGGGGGCAATCCAGGTGGATTAGCCTGGATTGGGATGCCTCTGTTGTTGGGTTTCAGCGGGTTGGCTCTTTCACAATCCGCTCCCCGGTTGGTTACCAGGGTGGCTCTCGACAGTGGCATGGCCGGTGTGTTGGCCCTAGCGGGTGGCTTTGCTCAGGCTTATTTTCACGGCTGGTACGGGGGAGCGGGGCTGCTACTCGCGGCTCTCGCCCGAGGGTTAACACTGAACTGGCAATGGCGCCAAGACTTGCAGCCGGATCCACTGCTTGCAGGTCATCCCCAAGGGGTGCGAGTGCTGGCGGTTCATCGGGGGTCTCTTGCAAAACAGTTGGGACTGCAGACGGGCACCGTGATTACACACGTCAACCAGTTTCCCGTACACAGCTTATACGATTTGCACTTTGCCCTGGATCAAAGCCCGGCTTACGCAAAGCTACAGGTGATTCAGCCCGATGGGGAACCTCGTTTGGTGGGCGGTTCCATTTTTACAGGGGAACGCAATCAGTTGGGCTTGGTGCTTCTACCTGATGAGGTCGAAATCCCCAGTTACGCTGGACGGGTGGGTGGGTTGTTCGCTACCCTGCAGATGCCCATCATCACGGCTCGGGAGAATGATGGCAAGGGCCGAGGAAACAAGCTCGGCGAACAGACCACGCTGGAAACAGGTGTCGACGATGGAGTACCCGAGATTCCGGCGCGCCCAGCCAGGGGAAGGCACCGTCAAGGGCAGAGTCACGAAACCACGCCGCTGTGAAGAGCATTGGCAGGCCAGTGCCGGATTTATTAAGAGGAAGCTCGTAAAGACATTGTCCGGCTTCAGAGTCACAGACGGTGAACAGTGAGAAAATGGGGGTGGAGGTATGGACCTGGCAACCGTGGGTGGAGTAGTTATGGCGGTTGTCGCTTTGCTGCTGGGGTTTACGTTGGATGGGGGCAACGCGACCGCTTTGCTGAATTTGGCGGCCTTCGTCTTGGTCTTCGGAGGGACCTTGGGGGCCACCTTGGCGTCTGTGTCCTTTCTCCAGTTTGTGAAGGCCTTTAAGGCCCTGCGTGTGGCTATGGTTCATCACTCCCCAGAAGCTTTGACCGTGGTGGAAGGCCTGGTTACCTTGGCTGTCGTCGCACGTCGAGAGGGTCTCCTTGCCCTGGAAGAGCGATTGGAGGGGATGGACGATGACTTTTTGCGCAGGGGTATCCAGTGGGTGGTGGATGGCGTAGATCCAGAACTGGTGCGAGGCATGATGGAAACTGAACTGTCTTACATCGAGGAACGACACCAGAAAGTGGCCCACGTGTTTGAA
>DAHWFY010000189.1 GCA_027336365.1 Bacillota bacterium
GGGATCCACAATATATGCGGGAACGTGAAGGGATTGGGCCAGAGTGTAAGCTAAAATCCCACCCAGATTGGACGCGTGTTCTCCGTACTTTGCCGTCCGTAGGTCTGTCACCATTTCTTGATTGACCTGGTAGACGCCACTTTGTAAAGGGTGTAGAAATCCACCTCTGCCTACCACCGCTTCTAGCTTATTCAGGTAAAAGCCGTGTGTCTGCAGATGACTTGTTATCATTTGCAGGCGATACTCCGCCTGGTCCGCAATGGACAAGAAGGCGCCCAACTCGTGGTTTGGATGGTGGATATTTTCCATGTAAAGGGGTTGCTCTCCGCTGTACAAGCTGAATTTGGTCGAGGTGGACCCAGGGTCAATGGCGAGCAGCAACGATTTCATTGGGAATGAACCCTCCTTGCTCACTCATCCATTTCATTCCTGCGGAAATTGCCTGTAGGTTACTTTCAATTCGTTCCGGGTGTTTTTGTCCCACCATTTTTCCCATGCCCTGTTTTAAATTCTCGCGGTTAAGCAATGTTTGGGTTTGCAGGTAAACTCCCAACATGACCATATTCCATGAGTTACGGGTACCGAGTTGTTCAGCGATTTCCAGAGCGGGAACCACGACAGCCAGGGATGAGACGTTTTTCAGACTGTCAGCGCCGATGAGCGATCCGTTGACTAGCACCACGCCATCGGGTTCGACGGAGGGAAGAAAACGCAATAAAGATGGTTCATTGAAGGCAAATAGGTGGGTGGTTCGGGTGATAAACGGAGAAACAATTTCTTCATCTCCCAGTTTTACCGAGCAATTCGCGGTGCCCCCCCGCATCTCCGGGCCGTAGGAGGGAATCCAAGTCGCGTTAAGGCCTTTCACCATGGCGGAGTATCCCAGCAGTTGCCCGACAAACAAAACACCTTGTCCCCCAAATCCTGCGACAATCACTCTTTGTTCCATCTCGTTCACTCCTTTCCTCATTGCGGTTGTTTCAGCTCACCGATGCGAAAAACAGGAAACATGTTGTCCTGCATCCATTGGATGGATTCTACCGGAGTGAGTCCCCAGTTGGTGGGGCAGGTGGACAAGAACTGTACCAAGGAAAACCCCAGTCCGTCCATCTGTGTCTTAAAGGCCTGTCGAACCGCTCGTTTTGCCTTGAACACATTTTGCGGGGTGTCCACGGTGACGGTGGCCACATAGGCGGCACCCGGTAAATTGCTGATGAGCACCGGTAAATCCAGGGGAAATCCGGATTGCTCTGACTGTCGTCCATAGGGGGAGGTGGCGGTTTTCTGACCAATCAACGTGGTGGGTGCCATTTGTCCACCCGTCATGCCATAGTTCGCATTATTTACTAAAAAAGCGGTGATTTTCTCACCCCGGGCCGCCGCGTGGACGGCTTCGGCCAAGCCGATGGATACCATGTCTCCATCCCCTTGGTATGTGAAGACAACCAACTCCGGATGGGCGCGTTTGATGCCCGTGGCGACGGCGGGAGCTCTACCGTGGGCCGACCCTTGAAAATCCACGTTGATGTACTGCTCGGCAAATCCCGCACAGCCCACCCCCGTGACACCCACGGTATTTTCCAATAAATGGAGTTCCTCAAGTACTTCTCCGATAATCCGGTGAATAATGCCATGGGTGCAACCAGGACAATAGTGAAACGGAATGTCCGTTAAACCCTGAGTTCGTTCAAACAGTGTTTTCACGCTAAAATTCCCCCCACCGAGAAGGCATGAGCAAATTCTTCCAAGATCTCGTCGTGTTGTGGCACGATGCCCCCTTGTCGGCGATAAAACGCCACAGGCACCTTACCCTCCGTACTCAGGCGAACGTCTTCTATCATTTGTCCGGCACTCATTTCCACTACCAAATATCCCTTGACGCGTTCGTTTAGGGGGGTGAACACCTTGGATGGAAAGGGCCACAGGGTGATGGGTCGCACCAGTCCCGCCTTGACGCCGTTCTCTCGCAGGGCATTGACCACCCCTTTGGCGATGCGCGCACTCGTGCCATAGGCAACCAGAACGTACTCGGCGTCTTCCGTTTGATAGGTTTCCGCCCACTGGAGTCTTTCCTGGATGAATCGATATTTTTCCTCAAGGTAGATGGATTTTTGTTCACCCACCTCGTTTTGCAGATTGTATGATGTCACCAGATTTCGCTTTCGTCCCTTTGCGCCGGTGGTTGCCCACGGTTTGTCGTACCGTTTTGGCTCTCGGGCGCCAAATGTCACCGGTTCCATCATCTGACCGAGGGCGGCGTCCGCCAGTATGAGCACTGGATTGCGGTATTCATCGGCCAGGTCAAAGGCTGTCATGGTCAGGTCGGCCATCTCCTGAACGGAGGCGGGGGCCAACACAAGGAGTGAATAGTCGCCGTGTCCGCCCCCTTTGGTGGCCTGGAAATAATCCCCTTGCATCGGGCCGAGTCCACCCAATCCAGGACCTGTCCGCATAATGTTGACAAGGACTGCGGGCAATTCATTGGCGGCCATGTAAGACAGGCCTTCTTGCATCAAGCTGATGCCCAGGCCAGAGGAGGCCGTCATCACTCGCTCACCACTGCCGGCAGCGCCAAACACCATATAAATGGCGGCCACTTCGCTTTCCGACTGTACGAAAGTCCCGCCCCTTGCGGGCAGGTGTTTTGCCATGTACTCAATAATCTCGGTGGAGGGTGTGATGGGATAGCCAAAATATAACCGACAGCCAGCCTGTAGTGCGCCTTCAGCCACGGCTTCATTGCCCTTCATAAACATCGTTTCCAAGGTTCAGGCCTTCTTTCAGGTCAGCATGACCCGGATGGCCACATCCGGGCACATGACGGCACAGTATCTGCACCCTGTGCACGCCATGGGCAATACGGGAACGGCCGTGGCATACCCTTGACTGTTGACAACCTGGCCGAGTGCCAAAACGCGGCTTGGACACACAGATACGCAAATCCCGCATCCCTTGCAAAGATCCGCGTTGATTTCCACCATTGCGCTCATGGTTAGGACCTCTCCATCGTCAGGAAATGGGAAGATGCCAACATGGCAAAACCAATAGACGCCAGTTTTGCACTGTATGAATCGGTGCGCGACGTCAAAATGAGTGGGACTTTGGCACCCAGTACTAAACCTGCCATCACTCCGTGCCCAAAGTAAGTAATTGCCTTTCCCAACACGTTGCCCACCTCGATGGTGGGAACAAACAACAAGTCAGCTTCGCCGTTGATTTCAGATTGGATGCCTTTGTGTTCGACCGCCTCTTTACTGAGTGCCAAGTCCAAGGACAGCGGTCCTTCCACAATGGCTGGACCAAAATGGCCCTGGCGTCCTCGCGAGGACAATTGATGAGTGTCCACTGTGACCGACATTTTCTCATTGATTTGTTCGTTGGCGGCCAGCAAAGCCACTTTGGGTATTTCAATGCCCAGATCTCGAATAAATTCAATCGAGTTCATTAATATGGCATCCTTTTCTTCCAGATTTGGGTGGATGTTTAAACCGCCATCTGTGAGAAACAATAACCGCGAGAATCCAGGAATTTCAAATATCGACAGGTGACTCAGCAGGCGCCCTGTTCTCAAGTGAAAATCACGATTCAGAATGCCCTTGAGAAATACGCTGCTGTTCAGCATTCCCTTCATGACACAGCGAACCACACCGCGCTCCGCAAACTCTGCGGCGATATAGGCGGACTCTTCATCCGAGTGACTTGGAATGACCACAACACGATCTCGGTCGATGCCGATGCGCTCAGCCAATTGCTCAATACTGTGGGCGTCGCCAATCAAGTAAGGCAAGATTGCGTCACTTTGTAGAGCCAAATGAACTGCGGTCAAAACATCCACGTCATGTGCTGCAACCACACTCAATGGTAGCGGGTCACTCTTCTTCGCTGAATTCCACACCTCGGCAAACGATGTGTATCGTTTAGCCACTGTTCTTCCCCCACTCCCTTAACTCCTGTTTCAGAGGGACGGCGTTTATCCTGGGACGTCTAATGAAAAATGTCCGCACCGTGACCTTTGATTTGCAACGATTTTCACGAATTCACGAATTTCTTAACGCTTCTTGCCGATATACTTGCTCTGGATACGCTGAATTGTCTCGAGTTTTCGCTCCACGAGGCGATCTGCGGCATCGCTGGTGGGGATTTTTTCGGTTTTTGAAATTTGGAAGATTTGCAGTAAAATGTCGTAAATTTGGTCAGCCTTTTTGAAAGCGCGGTCCTTGTTGAAGCCGTGTAGTTCATCGGCCACCTCAATCAATCCGCCGCCGTTTGCCACATAGTCTGGAGCGTACAAAATATTTCGGTCGTAGAGCATTTTTCCATGGCGCTTGTCTGCCAACACGTTATTGGCAGCACCACAGATGGCTCGGCACTGCAATTGTGGAATGGTTGTGTCGTTAAGTCCTGCTCCCAACGCGTTGGGAGAAAAGATGTCGCATGGAACGCCATAGATTTCCTCGGGAGTCACCATTTCTACCGCAGGGAACTGGGCTTTCACGGTATCCATGTTGTCTTGGTAGATGTCAGTGGCAATGACCCTTGCTCCTTCTTCTAGTAAATATTGCACCAGTAGCTTCCCGACTTTCCCCAGACCTTGCACGGCAACCGTTTTATCTGCCAGACTTTCATCGCCAAACGCTTCCTTTGTTGTTGCTTTCATTCCCCGCATCACACCGTAAGCGGTGATGATGGCTGAGTTTCCACTCCCGCCGTATTCCTCAGGGAGTCCCACCAGATACTCCGTCTGTTTGTGCGCGGAAACAAAATCCATGCCCACGGTGCCGACATCCGTTCCGGTGTAGAATCGGCCCTTGAGTGTTTCCACAAAGGTACCAAAGGCCTCGAATAATTCATCGCTTTTGTCTTGATGCGGGTCTGCCCAAATGACTGCCTTGCCTCCGCCATATGTTTCTCCTGACACGGCACACTTGTAGGTCATGCCACGGGACAAGCGCAACGCATCCGCAATAGCGTCCTGCTCCGAGGAGTATTTCCACATCCTGCAGCCTCCTAGGGCAGGTCCCAAGGTGGTGTCGTGAATCGCGATGATGGATTTGAGTCCTGTGGCCTTGTCGTAGTTGAAAATAACCTGTTCGTGTCCAAATTTCTCCATCTCTTCAAAAATGCTCGCGAGCGTTGGCTGCGTTGTTTTGTTCATTGCGTGTACCTCTTGTTCCATGGTGGCCATCGCTTTATCCTCCTATTTTGCTGTGAAGTGCGGTGTGAAGTGTTACAGTCATGTTCTTACAGCAAATTGCGT
>DAHWFY010000018.1 GCA_027336365.1 Bacillota bacterium
GAGGTTGTCCAGGAAAAGAGTAGAACTTCCTAGCACATTGCTTCGTCGTCGCCCAAAATGCCCCTTCACATATCGAAAACGTACGGTACAGGGCTCAAGCCGGTCTAAATGCTCCACTCCGAGGAGCAGACCCAGTGCGCATTTTGGGCTAGCCTCCTGGCACTGTTTGGATCTGACCGGACCCACTCCGAACACGCTTTTTTAGCAAACTCCTCAACGACTCCTGCTGTTTGATACCCTCTCCATATTCATCAAAAATTTTTCCGTCCGCAAGCGTCCCAGTTCCACAAAACATCACGACTCATTCGATAATTCTGCGCTGCCCTCGCGTCCGCAGGTATGCGAACCAATACAGCAATCCCACCACGATGAGAACTCCCGTGATGATAAGGTCCCGCTGTGCTTGCTGGGACAGAGCAATCAGAACGCCCAATACGGCAATCACCGGTGGAATGGGCCAAATCGGCATACGAAAGGGCCGTTCTGCAGACCGATTGCGAACCCGACTGACAATAGCTGACACCGCAACCAGCAAGTAAATGACCACAATGATGACTCCTGTAAAGGTGATGAGGTTATTCAGCGAGGTGAAGTAACACAACAGGGCATTCCCCACTCCGAGAAAGACAAATCCCCACTTCGGCACATGATACCGATTCATACTGGCAAAAAAACGATTGATGGGTGTTGGCCAACTGTGGTCCCTTGAGGAATCCAGATAGATCCGGGCATAAGCCAGGTTCCCACTCAGTCCGGTATCAAACATGGCAATGACGACACCAATCAATAAAATGGTAGCACCGACGGGACCCGCCACAGATTGAGCAATGTATGCCAAAGGTGCGCTCGATTTCATAGCCGTCGCGAAGTTGGGAATGGCCAAAGTGGCAGAGACCACAGCCAACACCTCCGTGACAATGGACACTCCCACAGCCACCATCACTGCACGTGGCAGCGTTCTCCTTGCGTCCACCGTTTCCTCAGCAAAATACAAAGGCCAATCGTACCCGTTGAAGGCAAACAAGGCAGGCACCACCGCGGCCAATAATCCGGACAGGCCAATCCCAGTCAAAGCCCCTGTGGAACTTAACGTCACTGGATGGAAAAGAAAGGACGACGGATGACGGACGGCCGCAAAAGTCACCCCGATAAAAGCCAAAATCACAACCATTTCAATCAGCAACATCACCGTCGCCACCCAACTCGCCGTGCCAATGCGTTCAAGCGAGAAGACCGTAACCAACACCATCATCACCACAGCCGCCCAGTTGATGGGAATCTGCGGCACCAGAGTGTTCAGGTAGGTGGCAGCCGCCACGAGAATACTGGCTGTAATCACCACACCGAGAACGAGAAACAAGAGTACCGCCACAAATCCCCAGGGCCCACCGAGAACTTGTCGAATGATGCGATACGCCCCGCCAGCGCCTGGATGTACAGACCCCAGTTCCGCATACGCAAACGCCATGGAGACAGCAATACATGCACCAATGATGAATGCCCAAAAGACGCCAGTTCCCGCCGAACTCAGGCCCGCTCCATAAACCAGAAAGACGGAGGTTGTTGGAGAAATGGCAGCAACGGCAATCGCCAGCACCCGGTTCAGACCAAGAACAGGTTTGAAGCCGTGTGAGGACTGTTCCCCTGTACTATTCACAAAATCCACCCTCCCTTTGTTAATTTCAATATATTAAAACTTCTAGCTACTCTTTACACTATATTAATTATTTTTGCGTGTCAATCACTTTATATCCACCTCTACAGGCCAGCAAAATCCGATGCTGACAGAGGAATCATTCCCCCAATTCAGTAAATACAGTTGTGTGGATTCATATTCCATGCCCATGCCGCTATCAGCGCATGAGAGTCTAATCTTCAACACCGACCATCGGGACACACTGGGTTTCACTCAGTATTTTATTTAGTTTAGTGAAATCCATCTAATAAAAATTAATATCTTGAAATTCGTCACCGTTCAAATCTATAATGGGGCGCAGACGGGTCAGGAGGAGTGGTTCTTATGAACAATGTGCAGCATCGACCCATCGTCTTTGACCTGCACTCTGACATCATTAGCGACATCGCCATTCGCCGTGCTCAAGGTGAACGGAGTGTTTTTAAAACGAGACACTTTCCGCGTCTGTCAAAAAATGGAGTTATGGCGGTTGTCCTCGTCCTCTGGGTTGAACCTCACCATCGTCAAAACAGTTCCATCCGCTTGCTGCAACTGCTGGGTGCCTTTCTGGCAGACCTGGCGGAATCGAGTGATTGCGTTCGGCTGGTTACGGGCGAAGCCTCTTTGTTACAATCCCTTCAAGAAGGCAAGATGGGTGTCTTTCTAGGTGTGGAAGGCATGACATTTGTGGAACAGTGGCCTATTTTCACACAGAGTAAAAGGACGCCATTTGACCTGTTATCGGAACAACTTCGCGAGTCTTTAGAAATTTTGCAGTCTCTTGGATTGCGCCATGCCATCCTGGTCTGGGGTGAAAACAATCAATTAGCCTGTGGGCCAGGGGATTCTTATGACCCGTTTACAAGTGCCGGCCTAACTGCCTTTGGTGTGCACACCGTGCGGGAATTGACGTTACGTCACATTGTGGTGGATGTGTCTCACCTGGACGAGCGGTCCACGGATGGCGTATTCAATGCTGTGGAAGATGTGGTCATTGCCTCACATTCCAACGCCCGCGCCCTGTGCGACGTTCCACGCAACTTGTCGGACGCCCATTTGCAAGAAATCGCCCAGCGAAATGGAGTCGTTGGCATCAACGCCTACAGCCGTTTTATTCATCCCGACAGAGCCACGCTAGACCATTACATTGACCACATCGTCTATGTGGCAAACCTGATTGGCATTGAACACGTGGCCCTTGGATTTGATTTTATGGATTATCTTCCTCCTGATTTGGGGTTCTCAGAGAAAACCCAGGGCTTGGCACGCGTGGAGGATGTGCCAAATTTGCTGATACGTATGAGACAACGAGGATTTAGCGCTCAAGAAGTAGAGCAAATTTCCTTTCACAACGCCTTGCGAGTCTTTCGCTGAACCGATTCAGATCAAGGTCAGCATATGACCGGAGAGGAGCAGGAGATGGAATTCAATTACGCCAAACTGCGCGCTGCTCGCCAAGAACAAGGACTGACCATTCAAGAACTGGCCGACAAATGTGGCGCCAGTGCAAGCCTCATTAGCCAAATCGAACGGGGAAAAGTGGTGCCCACCCTCACCGTCTTCCTGCACGTGTGCCAGGCCCTTAACCTTCCTATGCACTACTTTTTTGCGGCCAACCCTGACGAAGAACTGGTGGTCCGCAAAGACCACAGGAAAGTGATCAAACTGCCGAATTCCCATGTGGAATATCAACTCCTGTCTCCCAATTTACGCGGACAAATCGAATTTCTGTTGGTGGAAATTCTCCCCGGTCAAGCGGATGACACCGAGGAATTGTTTACACACTCCGGGGAGGAGTGTGGCTACGTGCTGGAGGGAGAACTAATTGTGCGTTTCAGCACCTCGGATGTCCACCTGGAGGCGGGAGACAGTATTTGTTTTCCCTCGACAACTCCCCACCGCTATCACAATCCCGGCACCACGGTGAGTCGATCCGTATGGGCCATGACGCCACCGAGTTTTTGAGCGAGGCGGGTGTCTTTCACCCGCCTCGTCCAAGCTCGTCTGCTTCCATACTTTCCACAAGTACCTGCACTCGTCTGCTTCCATACTTTTTACAAGTGTTTGCGCTCAGATTGCCTCCCACACTGTCTCTTCCGCTTACTCCTCCTCCCCCAAATACAATTTACGGGCATTGGCGTGGAGAATGAGACCTGCCCATCGTTCACGCACGGCTGGGGAGACGTAGTGCGTCAACACCGCGTCGGCAAAGTGATGGGCCAAGGCATCACGAAAGGTGTCAGCGGCAAGCAGAAACATCTCTGGACGGGTGTGGGCGTCCGAAGCGAAAAGAAATCGACGATAGGAAGTCAACTCCAAAGCCTCTGCCAGTACACGCCGGGCTCCGCTCACCCCCATGGGAATGATGAGGGAAACATCGAAGTATACTCCCTCATAGACGCTGGCCAGATAACCCGCTTCTCGATGATAAGGATAGGTGTGCAGTAGAACAACAGCCAGACCCTGAGGAATGAAGGTCTCCAAGAATCCCCGCAACCACAGAGGATTTCCTTGTAGAAGGTCTGTGTCAGGGTCCCCATACCCCGTATGAAATTGCAGGGGTAAGGCCTGGTTTGCCAACAAAGGCGCCGTGTGCCAAAGCAAAAAGTCAATCAATGCCTTGTCCTTCAGACGAGGAGCAACCTGTTGCAGAGAAACCGGCTCCCCCCAACGGGTATAAGCGGCACGAGCCTCTGCCAAAGACACGGGTTGAACATGTAATCCAGTGCGATAGGCGGCAATGGATTTGGCAGCCACATACCCCTCTTCCCTGGCCGTCCGCACCCGTTGTGTAACTCGTTCCCACCAGTCATCAAAACTGCGCCCCGGAGTATGCTGGTCCTCACCCAAACGTTCCAAGCGGAGGATGGGCCTGGTGCTGGCCCCCGACAGACGAGCCAAGTTCGACAGGGTCACTGACCCCTCTGGTTCGTAGCCTCCATCCACGTACAGTTGTGCGTACCCCCCAGCTCGAAACAGGTCTGTACAGTACCGGTGATAGTCTACTCCGGACAACGTTTTCTCTGCCCAATTCAGCGTGGTTACCCCTTCCACAGACACATCCCCAGTTGTCAAACGAAAGGGACTGGCCGCAAATCGCTCCATCACCCGCAGCACCGCTTGCCAAGCGGGTCGCTCCACCAGGTCAACCAAAGGATAACCGCCGGGTGCCTCAGACGTGGCTCGCAGTGCCCCCAAGGCGTCCGCCTTGCGGCTCTCCCCCACAATGGCGTGACAATGGTGATCCACAAGCGGCAGCCCATCAAGCCAGTCCCCCATATCCTTCAGTCCCCTTTCTGCCGACTCAAAACTTGTAAAAGTGGTGTTTAAACTCAAAGGCGTCTTCTGCTTGCGCGAAGGCAGCTTGTTCGGACCGTTTCACCGCCATAAATGAACGCAACCGCAAATCACCTAACGCTTCGCGAAAAAAGGAATTGGTCTCCAAGACATCCAGGGCCTCTGCAAGACTGCCGGGTAAGCGTTGAATATGCAGTCGTTCCCGTTGCTCCTCAGTTAAAGCCGCAGGGTCAACCTCCACCGTGGCCGTGGGACGCCAAGCTTGGCGGATGCCATCCAGTCCTGCCGCAATGACGGCACCGATGGCCAGATAAGGATTTGCTGAAGAGTCGCTGGCTTTCAGTTCCATGTTGATAGACTTTTCTTCATTCCCCCAAAAAATAGAGGCAATCCGCACGGCCGCCTCGCGGTTATCGGGTCCAAAAGCCGTAAAGGCGGAACTCCAGGACTGGGGCCGCAAGCGGCGGTATGAATTGACGCTAGGACAAGTGAGAGCCACCAACCCGGGGAGGTGATGCAGGATGCCAGCGGCAAACTGATAACCCAGTTCACTGAGATGATGGGGGTCTGCAAAATCCCAGAAGAGGTTTTTCTGCCCTGCCTCATCCCACAGACTAAAGTGGATGTGAGCGCCATTGCCCGCCTCATCCGCAAAGGGTTTGGGGGCGAAAGAAGCCACCAGTCCGTGACGCTTAGCCACCGCCCGTACCGTCTCCCGGTAGCGCACCTGATTGTCCGCGGCAGTCAGGGGATCTGTCGGGCTGATGGACAACTCATGCTGACCATGCCCGAGTTCCGGATAGTACTGCTCTGGTTGAATCCCCTGTGCCTTTAGGGCGGAAACAATATCCAGAATAATTGGATTTCCTGCATCCATGGCAATGGAACTGAAGCACAGGGCTTCGTCCATGGGATGGTATGTTCCTTCCTCATCCGCCTGAGCGAGTGTAAACTCATCCTCATAGGTGGTGCGGACCTGCAACCCCATCGTCGCAGCCTGCTGCACCACCGACTTCAGAAAACTACGAGGACAAGCACTCCATGGCGCATGGTCCAGAGCCAAAAGGTCACACATCATCGACGCCACCCGTGGTTGATAAGGAAGGATGCGGAAAGAATCGGGATCGGGCATCAGCCGCACCTCACCCACGGGTCCCATTTCCGGAACGGGCTGGAGTTGATCTAATAGATTCATCGCCATCATGGCGGGAGTCAGACCAATCCCACCCACCATGCGTCCCGCCAAGTGGTCCACATGAGTTAACTTCCCCCGGATGGTCCCACTGTTGTCCACAAACAAAAACTCCACCAGTTCAACGCCTGCTTGCTGTGCTTGGCGTACCACTTCTTCGCTGTTCATGAATCTCCTCCTCATTCAATTAACTCGAAACTTCCATATCGGCGACGATGCGGTCTGCAAGTCCGGGATCGCGGCCCGACATCACACGGATGAGCACAATGCCCAAAACGATCCATGCACCGGCGATATAGGGAAACAAATTGTATGGATAGGCAGGTACCGGATATAGATTTCCATACACGGGCCACAACAAAATAAGAAATCCCAATATTGGAATAACGAGGTGACGGATGGGAGAATAACCGCCTTCCCGGTGGCGGCGGAAATAGCGGATGGCAGACAGGTTAATCAAAAGGTAAGCCACCAGTAGAGTCAGGGTACCCACGGTACCAAAGTAGCCGTAAAAATTTGCGGCTCCCGCAGGTACCCCCACCAAGAGATAGGAAACAACCATTAAAAGACCCAGCACGTGCACCGACATGTGGGGTGTCCCGTGAATGGGATGAACGCTACCGAGGACTTTGGGCAAGGTCCCATCTCGCCCCAGCGCAAACAACATGCGAGAACCCGCGTTGGCCGAACCCAGAGAACAGGCAAAGGCGCTAATCATGGCGGCAAAATCCACAAACACCGCCATCGCGTTGCCCACATAGGTGGTGGCCAAAGCATCCAGGGGAGCTTGAGAAGTTTGCAAGGCCTTGATATGGCCCATACCGAAACCCACAACCTGGGCATAGCTGACAAAGACAAAAAAGATTCCAGCCGCAATCACCGTTCCATAAATGGCCAGAGGAACCGCACGTTTGGGATTTTTCGCCTCTTCCCCAAGCGTGGCTGCTCCTTCAAACCCGGCAAAAGATAAAATGGCAAAAATAATTCCCATTCCCACCCCAGAAGCTCCACCCGATCCGAGCGTAAAGGGCACTACCGTATTGCCTGCAGCGCCTCCTTTACCCACAATCACCAGACTCAGAACCAGCAGAACGACGATGGATACCCCCTCCAGCAGTAGCGCCGTGCGGGTGGACAGACGTACATCTCGAAAAGAAAACAGCCACACCAGGCCAATGCCCAACAATACCAGGGACCACTCCGGCAAATGCAAACCAAAGTGCTGTAAAAACACGTTGGCAAAGTTCCCAAACAGGCCAGCAGTCGCTGCAGCATAGGCAAAATAGGTGGCGGTCAAGGCCCACCCAGAGACAAACCCAGCCTTGGGACCCAAGCCGCGGGCGTTGTATGCGTAGACCGATCCCGAATGGGGAATTCGTTTAGAAAACTCGAAAAAAGACACCCCCACCAACAGCATAGCCACAGTCCCCACCAGAAAAGACAAGGGCACCGCTCCACCCGCCACCTGAGCAGTCAGAGAGGTATTGAAGGCCATGGCCATGGTAGGAGCAATAATGGAAACCGATAGGGCCACCACTTCAAAGATGGAAAGGTAATTCTTTCGCAACTGTTTTTCTTCCATTCACTCACCCGCTTATCGTTCGAATTAGATAGACTTTGATTAACATCCCGCCATTCAGCCCATCACTGCCTTTCGATGTTTCACATTATACAAACGGTATCGATTATTCAATATATTTTGTTATATTTTGTGACATGATGTTTACACAGTCACGCCCCATCGTCGGACACGCACGTACAGCGGTCGTCCGGATACGCACGGATCGACTGATTACGGCTAGGCTGATGGTTGAATTCCCGCATCATGATAAAGGGGAACACAGCACAGACTCGGCGCATTTAAAAAAGCGTTCTTGCTCCATCCACCAGGATTGTGCTTGTTCCACGGTAACCGCCTTAAAGAAGAGTCTGTCCCCAGGCCTGGACTGGGCGACTTTGGGTATATCGACACCAGCGACTGTGGCGATTTTCGTGTATCCCCCAATGCCCCTGCGTCCTGCCAGGAGGATGAGGGGATTGCCTGAGGATGGCACTTGAATGGCTCCTTCCGGTACACACTCTGACAAGATGTCCGCGCCAATTTTGTGCTGCAAAAAGGGCCCCTCTAAATGACAGCCAATGCGATTGGACTGGGGGCTTACCCGATATGGCGACCCTAACAGGGTTTCAACCGCTTCCTGAGTAAAGGCCGCCTCCTGTGGGCCAAGTATCACGTGCACGGTCTGTTCTTTCTCATACCGCGGAACCCAGCGTGGACTGACCAGACGCCGAGCCAAATGGGCCGTTTTGTTCTGCGCTCCTACGAAATGTAAATTCGCAGAAATCACATCTCCTGCGCGCAACTCTCGTCCATTCAGCCCTCCCAAGCCCACCAAGGCATCAGTTGAACGACTCCCATATTGCATGGGCACATCAATGCCTCCCTGAACACACACATACGCCCGGCACCCCTTTGGACCGCCTGTAAAGTGCAGCCGTTGTCCCGCTTGCAGGTTCAACACTCGCCAGGTGGCGGCCGGGTTGTGGTCTACCTGAAGCCCCAAATCCCCGCCGGTGACGGCAACCGTACAGTCACCGAGAATCTCTAACTCCAAGCCAAGCAGAGTGGTTTCAATCCCCGCGGCATTCAACGGATTGCCAAGCAACAGGTTGCCAAAGCGCAATGCGTACTTGTCGGCAGCACCCGAAACAGACAGGCCGAAGCGTTGAAAACCGCGACGACCCAGGTCTTGGATAGAAGACTGAAGTCCCGGATGGATGACGCGCAAGGTCATGTTTCAACCTCCCTCGAATCATCAACCGTCGACTGACCTTCAGTCAATATCACTGGATTTTCACCCATGAACCGACCTTTGTGCAACGACTCGATGCGAAATTCATAAGGGGAAAGTCTGTCTAACTCTTGCAAATCTTCATACTCCGAACGAGAAATAGGGAAGAACTGCAGCCAGTCCCCTTGTTGCAAGAGAAACGGCTGATCTCTTCTTCGATCATACATCCGCACAGGAATACGCCCCACAATTCTCCACCCTCCAGGGCTGTCCACAGGATAAAACCCGGTCTGTTCCCCGGCAATACCCACGGAACCTCCAGGAACCAACACCCTTGGTCTGGCCAGTCTGGGGGTGGCAATTTCCCTGGGCATTCCCTTGAGAAACGGGAAATTCGGAAGAAATCCGGTAAAATACACATAGTATTGAGGCTGACTGTGCAACCGTATGACATCTTCCACCGTGAGTCCGTTAATCTCAGCCACATCGCTCAAATCAGGTGCCAATTCAGGGTCATAGCAAACGGGAATCCAAATTACCTTTGATGTCATCTCAGCAGTTTTCGGCATGTCACATAAACCTTGGTGTATCAGACCCTGCAGCACAGAAAAGGTGTAAACCAACGGATCATACTCGACATACAGAGTCTTAAAGCCAGGGATGCATTCGTAAACTCCCTCTTTAACGGAACGGTTGAACCAATTTGCCAGGGACTGAATCTGACTGGACAACTCAGGCGAAACCTCTCCCGCAAATTCTACCAGCACCGCCTGATCTCCGGCAGGATGAAGGGTGACAGAAGCAAAGCGTCTCATGGTTGAACATCCAACAAGGGACGAATCTCAATGCCGTGATTCGCCAACTCCTCACGCAACGTCCGTGCGATAGCGACTGCAGCTTCCCCATCTCCGTGCAGACAAACACTGTCCGGCTGTACGGAGATCTTTGAGCCGTCAATCGCCACGAGGACCCCATCCTTCACCATTTCCACCACCCGACGGGCGGCCACAACGGGATCGCGAATCAAAGCATCAGGATATTTCCGATTTCTCAGGGTCCCATCGGGTTCATAGGTGCGGTCCGCAAACACCTCGTTGGCCACCTGTAGCCCCATCTCCCTGCCGGCTTGAGCCAGCTTGGTGCCAGCCACAGCGAGCAGAATGAGGGACTTATCGTAATCATAAATTGCTTGTGCAATGACTCTCGCCAGGTCCATGTCGACAGCAGCCATGTTATTGATGGCCCCATGGGGCTTGACGTGTTGCAAGGGCAGGTTGTACAAATCGGTAAACGCCCGTACGGCGCCTATCTGATAAATCATCGACGCATAAACATCATCGGGATGCAAGTACATATTTCGGCGTCCAAACCCCTGCAAATCCGGAAATCCAGGATGGGCCCCCACTGCCACTCCATACTGTTTGGCCATCTCCACCGTTTTGCGAATCACCAAGGGATCTCCTCCATGAAAGCCACAAGCCACGTTGACAGAGGAAACCATTGGAATGACAGCCTCATCCTGACCTATTTTGTAAGCGCCAAAACTTTCCCCCAAATCGCTGTTGATATCAATCCGCATGAACCGCTCGCCCCTTTCACGGACACATTTTGTGAGTCTTCTCACTCTAATAAGAGGTGTCAATACACGTGTAGGATTTACTGAGATATACTCAGTATAGCAAAGTGGCTAATGCTCTGATAAGTTGTCATAAAGTGCGTGTCTGGAAAGGGTTGATGATTGCGCCTCTGGAATTAAAGGTCCCCCAGTAGTGAAATCACATAAAAGAAGCGACGCTGAAACAATCAATTTGCGATAAGGAAGTGCAGTGAAACCATGGAAATGACCGGGTTAATCGATATCCATGTGCATGCAGCCCCCAGTATATTCCCCAGGTCTGTGACAGACCATCAACTTGCACAAGAAGTACAGTCTGTTGGCATGCGGGGGTTCGTTCTTAAAGCACACGAGGAATCTACCATGTCAAGGATCAAACTGTTGCAAGCTGATTTCCCGGATTTAGCGTTATTCGGCTCTTTGGTTTTAAACTGGTTTGTAGGGGGATTGAATCCATATGCGGTGGACTTGGCCCTGCAACTGGGAGCAAAAATTATCTGGATGCCCACTGGATCTAGTCGGCAACATATTCAGTACTATGGCGGTTCAGGATATACAGAACAGCGCTCGACAACCTCTCTTCTCCAGCAGGAAGGAATCAGCATTTTTGACGCCATGGGGCGGATTCGTTCTGAGCTTTACGACATTCTGGACATGGTGGCAAGTTCCAATGCGGTGGTAGCCTCTGGTCACTTGTCCCCTGATGAAACGATGGCTTTCGTCAGCGCCGCCAAGGAACGCCATGTTGAGAAAATTCTTGTGACCCACCCAGACTTGCGATTAAATCAAATTCCGTTGTCCATACAAGTGGACCTTGCTAAGCAGGGAGCCTACCTGGAAAAATCGTATTTGACGTTGCTTCCATCATGGAAGAGCATTGAATTACCGGAAATGGTGGCGAGCATCCGAACCATTGGGACAGACCACATCGTATTACAAACAGACCTCGGTCAAGCTGGCCATCCAACGCCTGCGCAAGGGTATAAAAATTTCATCCAATTCCTGCTGAATGGCGGTGTCTCTGAACCTGAAATTTTCCGTATGGGAGCACAAAACCCCGCAGACCTATTAAATATCGCCCCACCCCTGCAAAAGTAGCAAAGTTATCGCCTTTGTTATGAGAATCTTGCAATGACTCTGTATTGACGCGCTATAATAAAGCATTAAGTAGAATATTGGTACTCGTTTAGAGCGTGGCTGAAGCGAGCTGCAACGAAATGTCTTCTTCGAGGAGAGGGATGGAGATGGGTCAACCAGAGGTGGGAATTTTACGGTTGTCCAAACAGGAAAGGCCCGCATTTTGGGCAACATTTTTCGGTTGGGGTCTCGACGGATTTGATTATATGATTTACACCCTGATTATCGTCATGATTATGAAAGCCTTTCATTTAAGCCCCGCTCAGGGTGGAATGATTGGTACAGTCACTCTGTTTGCTTCTGCATTGGGTGGAATCATTGCAGGAACATTGTCTGATCGCATTGGACGAGTCAAAACACTGGGCATCGCCATTTTGTTTTACGCAGTATTCACGGCATTATCCGGCATTACGACGTCTTACGGAGAATTGTTGGTATTTCGCGCTTTGGAGGGTCTTGGATTCGGAGGTGAGTGGGCCGTAGGGGCGGTCCTGATTGCAGAATCAGTGGCCTCCAGCCGTCGAGGGCGGATTTTGGGTCTGGTACAAGGTGCTTGGGCTTTGGGTTGGGGCGGTGCTGTTATTCTCGAAATCATTGTCATAAGCATCGCTCCTGCCCACCTTGTGTGGCGCATCATGTTCTGGATAGGTATACTCCCCGCGTTGTTGGTTGTTTACGTGCTAAAAAAGGTGCCCGAGCCAGACAAGTGGAGCCACCTGCCCGAACAGGCTAAAGTACAGACTCTTAGCTTTTGGCGCATCTTTCACCCCAATTTACTGCGTAGAACCACCTTTGCGGCGCTGTTGGCTGTGGGGGCGCAGAGCGGTTATTATTCTATATTCACTTGGCTGCCAACTTACCTCAAAACGGTCAAACACCTTACCGTCATTGGTTCTGGGGGTTATCTATTCTTGATTATTTTTGGTTCGTTTGTCGGATATGTGTTTTCCGGATACATCAATGATATCCTCGGGCGAAAGCTCACCTTTGTCATTTATTCCGTATTTAGCGGTCTGGTTATCCTACTCTACACCCACTTTCATATTTCAAATGGCTTGATGTTGGCTCTCAGCTTCCCGTTAGGTTTTTTTGCCAGTGGTATTTTCAGTGGCTTTGGTCCCTTTTTAGCAGAACTATTCCCCACTGAAGCACGCGGGGCGGGGCAAGGTTTCACGTATAACTTTGGCAGAGGAGCTGCCGCATTTGCTCCGACGATTATTGGCCTAATGGCTCAACATTATGGTTTGGCCACTGGTATGTCCATTTTCGGTCCGTCTGCATATGTATTGTGCTTAATCGCCCTAATTTTTCTACCAGAAACAAAAGGTAAAGAACTGGAAGACTATGTGGACGCCAGCGGTGTAATGCACTAATCCCAGCAATCTAAGTACACCTCATTTCTTGCAGGTGGAGACCTGTAAGAAATGAGGTGTATCACGCTGACCCGATTCGCAATTTCGTTGCTATTTATTAAATAGAGCCTCATGTCGCTGATAGCGGCACCAGCAAGAAATGTAAATTCACGTACCTGTATTTACTGGGATAGGATATTTAATCCATAACATAGCACTCACAAAGAGGGTGTAAAAGTTGTACAAAGTGAATTTTCTCGTCTACGGCTATCCCGGCACCTCACCCACACATGGCAGTCTCGGATGGAGTACCATCGCTCTGGTTTCCAACAAAGACCAGCACATTCTCGTGGATGGTGGTTCTTTTGGAATACGGCAATTACTCATCCAGCAATTGCGTCATTTGAACCTTGGGTTAAACGACATTTCCCTGGTGTTATTGACTCACGCACACTGGGATCATGCCGTCAATTGGACCCTTTTCCCGAACGCCACAGTGGTATTGAGCAAAGTAGACCTAGACTGGGCTCTTCAGGAACCTCCTGCAGGTTGGCATGTACCAGAATTGTATATTCACGCCTTGGCTCAATCCCCGCAGCTACGACTTGTCGCAGACAAAGAGGAAATTCTCCCTGGACTGACCACACATCAGGTGGCTGGCCATACTCCAGGTCACCTTGCTTATTACTTGGAGTCTGAACCTCACGACTGGCTCTTTGCCGGAGATGCCGTAAAAAATCGCGCCGAATTATTATCCCGTCATGCGGACATGACGATGGATGAATCATCCAGCACCGCATCCATCCTATATCTGTGGGACCTCTGGAATCGTCGAACTGGAACGGTATTTGTGCCTGGACACGATTTACCCATGACTTTGACAGACGGCCAACCCACATACGCAGCTCAAAGAGAGGCCTCCATTACAGCTTGGTTTGGGAATGACCTGACCGATACGACGTCCATTTCATTGCAACCATAATGACGGTGGATTTACATTCCATGCTGATGCCGCTAGCGGCATGAGGGTCTATTCAATGTTTGGGGCATTGGAAGGAAATTCCTCGGTGACCGCCAGGCTCCTCTGCCTTGCCCACAATCCGTTACCCTGGCGAGCGCCAAACCAATAATATACAATACCCGCGGCAAAAATAACCGCGCAGATCAACAAGTCGTGAGTGGTTTGCTGTATAATGGCAAGAATGACACCCACCAAAGCCACGATGGGAGGAAGAGGCCACAACCACATGCGAAAGGGTGGACGTACTCCCCGCATACGTACTCGATTAACCAGAGCGGCAATGGCAATTAAAGCGTAGAGAATTATAATCATTACAGAAGTGAAGGTGATGGCGGAAACCACCGAGCCAAACAGGGTCAACAAGGTCCCCAACAGACCCACAAACAGAACAGACCCCCAGGGTGTCCGAAAGCGTGGATGCACACGAGACAAGAAATGATTTACAGAGCCTGGCCAAGAACCGTCGCGAGCGGTGGAATAGATGACCCGCGAAAACTGCAAAACGATGGCCAAGGTAGCATTGAGAACTGCAAGGGCAACCCCAACCACCATGACGTTTGCAAGGGCAGTGCCCAAATATACTTGGAGAAAATAGTAAATTGGCAAGGTTGATCCGAAGAATTTCGGCAGGGAGGGAACGCCCAGCAACACCGCAATGGAGGCAATTACTTGAAACAAAACCCCCAGGCTCGCCGAGTTGATGACAGATCGGCCCACGTTTTTGGCAGAGCCATCCGTCTCCTCACTGAAATTGATCGCACTGTCGTAGCCATTAAAAGAAAAGAGTGCCACGGCAACCGCAGACAAAATAACCGCAAAAGAAACTGGGTGGAGGGACTCGCCAGTGGTTAGAGCGGGATGAAACAGAGCCGCTCCATTGATGGGGTGCAAGAAACCAACAATCGCCACCACAACAATGACGACTAGTTCCACGCTAAGAAAAATTCCAGTGATGTTAGCATTGGTATTTACGCGAAACACTGCCACCGCTGTGACCATCAACATCAAAACAGTTGCCCACAAGTTGGCATTTACAGCAGGAATGAGCATCTGCATGTAGCTCCCGATACCCAGTGCGATGGCTGCTGGTAAAAAAATTGCCTGCACTACATAATCGGTCATGGCCAAAAAGCCAATCGGTTTTCCCAATACCCGAGCCACAATGGAGTACAGTCCCC
Source organism: Bacillota bacterium (assembly GCA_027336365.1). Taxonomy (GTDB): domain Bacteria; phylum Bacillota; class Bacilli; order Alicyclobacillales; family Alicyclobacillaceae; genus QXHL01. The sequence goes on from DAHWFY010000018.1 coordinate 15,260, forward strand.
CGGCTATAGGATACATGGACCCTAATTCGGCCATGCTGGCCGCCACAGCTAAAGCAATTATCCCCGCCAATAGAAAGGTCCAAACGGCACCCGTTCCAGTCATAGGGTACACCTGCGCCGCAATTACAAAGAAAGAAGCCGTCGGGGTAATATCGGACAGCGCCAAACCCACCGTTTGTAAGACTGTTAATACCCGGGCTAACTCTTGTTGATATCCCTCTTGTTTTAACAGCTCTTCTGATTGCACTATCTCACGTTCCACAACCCACCCCACCTTGCTCACTCAAATTTTCTCTTATAGAGGTTGTCCGGAAAGGGGTCAGAACTCCCCAGCACATTGTATCGTCGTCGCCAAAATGCCCCTTCACGTACCAACAACGTACGGCACAAGGCTCCCGCCCCGTCTAAACGCCCCCACTGGGAAGCAGACCCTGTGCGCATTTTGGGCAAGCCTTCTCGCACTGCTTGAATCTGGCCTAACCCCTTTCCAAACACGCATTTATAGGTCTGTCCTCCGCCGATAGTCTCGAATGAAATCTACCCCACGCTCAACCGGAAACTGAGTCAAAACATGTCCATCCCTGCCAACTGTAGTGTGGGACTGCACCAAAGCGTTTAGTACCGCCTCCTCGGCAGCCTCCACCGTAGCGTCAAACAAGCTATCAATCGGTGCTCCTTGAGTCCAAAACTGGCCAGTGGCGATGTACTCCATATTGCTGGTTGCGCCAGCTTCTCTGGGAACCGTCTGCGCCGTGGAGAAAGCGATGAACAGTTCTCCACTGCCATCGTTGCCGACAGAACCTGTTCGTACCAGTCCCAGTCCAATGCGCTTAGCCAATCGTTTCAGCTGGCTTGGCATCAGAGGGGCGTCTGTGGCCAGAACCCCAATGCAAGATCCTTCTTTTTCGTATGCCGGCATAAAGTCCGCAATCATTTGTCCCAAAGGCACACCTTGAACCTGTAGTTGATGTCGACTGCCAAAATTGGTGTTTACAAGGATACCTACAGTGTAGTTTTTCCCATACACCCGCACCACACGGGATGAGGTGCCAATTCCACCTTTAAAGCTAAACAATTGGGTCCCGGTCCCAGCTCCCACCGCTCCCTCAGCAATCGGTCCCGTATTGGCCTCCCGTAAGGCCTGCGCAAACACCTCCACAGGAGTAGCTGAACCACGGTTATCGTTTAAAAATCCATCATCACATTCGGCCACAATCGGCATTAAAACATCAAGATCTCCCACCTCGCGGTCCAAATCACTCATGAATTGTACCGACGCCTCGTACCCCAAGCCGATGCTGCGGGTATTACACAACACGATTGGGGCTCCCAGCACACCCCATTCCTCAATCACGGCTCTCCCCGTCATAATGCCATACCCATTTAAAATCCACGTACCAGCAAACACCCTGTCGCGAAACGGATTGCCAGCATGCGGCCAGATGACGGTCACACCTGTTCGGTGAACTACGTCCCCATCCGTGATCCACGATACCTGACCAACTCGAACTCCCTGCACATCTGTGATGGCATTCAAGGTGCCCGTGGGAAGGTACCCAACTCTAAAACCATAATCTCGAAACCTCAAAACAGTGACCTCCAAACGCAACGCAAAGATGACGAAACTAAGTAAATCACTAGAACAGCGCCAAGATATATTCGAAAATTGCAATTACAATTTTACTGACTGTACAAATGTCACTCAAGTCTATTTGTAAGGTTACTTTACACATCCGCAGAATTTTGCGAAAATCACGCGTTGGTTTTTGGGGGCTTCGCCATTTCACGAGGCGGTAGTGAACTCGTTCAACTAAAGTTGAACATCGAAACTTCGGTGGGGGAGTCTACCCCCACCGAAGCAGGGCACGGAGTTCCACTCCCACTTGTAGAAGTGGGAGTCTCACATGTGGATCAAACATGACAAGCCGCGAATTCTTAAACTTGGATGCAGCCTACGCAGTTTGACAAAGTGCCAACTTTGATGGGAAAATAGCCGCTCAGTTATTTTCACCACAATCTCGTGCCCCGCAGAGGCATGGAGGTTTAGAGATGATTGCCAATATCTTGAATATATTGGGCAACCTCTTCATCTGTACTATTTCAACTCGACTGAGTGTATGGTGACCATGAAACGGGATAGACCCTCATGCCGCTGTTAGCGGCACCAACAAAGAAGGTAAATCCACGCAACTGTATTTACTGAATAGTGGATGGCTTAAACCGCTTCCAAGGTGTGAATCCAGTCGTATGTTTTCAGTTAGAGTGGGCATACAGGAGAGGACAACGGTTTACGGAGGTGAGCCGCCATGGCCTCTCTGAGCGAAATTAACTGGATGATTATCACGCTTAGTACTATTTTTACATTTATTATCCTGTTGGTGTTGGTCCGTTGGTTGGGTGCGACACAATTAACCCAGTTGACCTTTTTCAACTGGGTGGCTGGAGCCAGCATGGGCAATATCGCGGCCAATATGATTACCGCACATACGACGCAGGATTGGATGACAGCAGGGTATAGCCTGGTTGTCTTCACGGTCGCTGCCATCGTGGCCGCGTGGATTGCTCTAAAAAGTCGAACTTTTCGCCGTGTAGCCAACGGGGAACCGCTCATCTTGATTCATAAGGGAGCCATTTTACGCGCAAATCTAGTAAAATCCCGAATCAATGTGGATGTGCTCTTAATGTTGCTGCGAGAAAAGGGATACTTTTCTTATAATGATGTTGAGTATGCCATTTTAGAGACCACTGGGAATCTAAGTATTCTGCCGATTCCAGAGTCACAATCGGCATCCAAGGCCGATTTAGTCAGCGGTCCGAACCTGGCTTATGCCGGTGGAGGTCCATATGTGGTGGTCGTCGTGGACGGAAAAATTGATTGGAAAACGTTGCAAGTTCAGAAATTGGATGAGAACTGGATTCATGAACAAGTTATTCGTCACGGAGGCCATGGACTGGCAGATGTGACATATTTAGCAGTAAACCAGGAAGGAGAAGTTGTGCTCGATCTACACCGGAGAGAAGTCACAAAGGTTAAGCAATAAAACAGTCTCCGCATTGAAGTTCCTGCAGCATTAATGCATCACCAAATTGGGCACACTCGACTTATTGCTCGTGCGCCCGCGCACATTTATTTGCAGAGGTTCCCCAAACGAAGGTCAGAACTCCCCGGCGCATTGCTGCGCCGTCGCCCAAAATGCTCCTTCACGTACCGAAAACGTTCGCTCTGTGCGCATTTTGGGCTGGCCTCCTGGCACTGTTTGGGTCTAACCGGACCCCTTTCCGGACACGCACTTCAAGTGTCAAGAGAAATGAGGGGGTATTAAAGTTGAATTTCTGTAACAATCCTCCGCCATGAACGTCTATTCCAGCAAAAGTTAAAGAATGGACCTGGATGGGAGCATGATGGACATGAAGCTTAAAAAAATCGTCCTGGGGAAAAAGGCCTGGCTGGGGATTGGTGTGAGTGTGTTGCTGTTGTCAGGGGGCGTCTTCTCTTTGCAATGGGCCAGCCAAACAGCCCGAGGGCCATCTTCCTCATTGGGTTTGAGTGGGCAGCAAACGACGAGTCCTGCGGCGTCAACTTCCACAACGCCATCTTCCTCGACATCCTCTTCTGCGGCGGTGGCCTCAGGCACTTCGATGGCCATCCCCGCCCAAGGACTGGCCTCAATCCCCGCTGTAAGCGCTAACCATAAGTCCGCAATAGCAGTAGCCTATGACTCCACTATGAATACGAAAAGTGCGCGTAAAATCATTGAGACGGCCACCCTGGATGTCAATGTGACCAACTTGACCCATGCGGCCAACGACTTGAGTAAACTAGCCGTAACAGATGGCGGATTTGTGGAATCAATGAATTCTGTTGACAACAGCAATCAATCCAGTCTCACTCTGACAGTGCGAGTTCCGGAAGGGGATTTCAATTCTTTCTTGCTAGCAGCACGAAAAATCGGATCAGTCAACTCTTTCAACCAGACGGGCCAGGATGTGACCCAACAATACAATGGACTCCGGCAGCAATTCGACGAGTTGCAAAACGAAGCCAGCGCTTATACCCGACTGTTTGGGAAGGCGCAGTCCATGCAGGACATGCTGGAGATTCAGCAGTCCCTGACCCAGGTGAACACACAAATTGCCGATATCGAAAGCCAACTCCACAGCCTCGACCGATCCGTACAGTTGTCCACGGTCAACATCACCTTTCACCCCAGTGCCATCCCCATCACCCACGGCAGTACCCCGTTTACTGCAGCCCTCCTGGAATCACTGCACGGGTTGGTCAAGGCAGGACTACTTGGGGTGAGTCTGCTGGGCTGGATCTTGCCCTGGGCTGGAGTGATGGCCTTGGTTGCAGGCGTTTGGCGCTGGTGGACTCGGCGCCGAAAGTCGGGAGAAAAGAGATGAGCCAAAGTCCGACCCAAAGCATTTTACACAATCTTTGCCTGGTCTTCACGCAAACTCAACAGGACCCGTTGTCCCTTCACACCCCCTTAAAGTGTGCGTGCTATGCTCACTCTGCAGAGCGAGAGGGAGTTGAGTCAAAATGAGGAGTTTTTTCTTCCAGCCAAGACAGATTGGGCCCTTCACCAACACCCAACTGCAAACTTTTGCTCTCCACAAGTCAACGAGTACCTGTTCAGTAAATACAATTGCTGTGGATTTACATTCTTTGTTGATACCGCCATCAACGGCATGAGGTTCTATTCTGAAGGAGGTTGAGTAAAGTGCGCATTTTAATCACAAACGACGATGGCTATTCGGCCACCGGATTGAAGATGTTAAAAAATGCCCTGCAAATGCATGGACATCACGTAACCCTTGTCGCCCCAGAAAACAACTGCAGCGGTCAGTCTCACAGCATCACTCTGGGACCCTTGCTGGTACGCCGGGTGCATGAAACAGGTGTAGACGGATATGTGGTGCGAGGAACTCCTGCGGACTGCATTCGGGTGGCCTGCTCAGGCTACCTGACAGAGACATTCGATGGTGTGATTTCCGGTATCAACGACGGTTTCAACCTTGGTACAGACACCTTCGTCTCCGGAACCGTCGGTGCCGCGCGAGAGGCGGCCATGCGAGGACTTCCCAGCATTGCTTTGTCTGCCAACCCAGGAGACCATTGGGATGGTATCGTGCAGACTATTTCCCGCCATTTGTCGGATTGGCTACAAGAGGCGATGACCAACCCGGGGGAATTGCTGAACATCAACATCCCCACAACCGGAGGGTCTCACTGGACTTGGAGCGAACTTGCCAGTACTCCTCCACAACAGAAAATTGACCATCAGGAAGTTTCCGACACTGGAGAATGGTTACAGTTCACTTATGAAGTCAACCTCGCTGACGAATCCCTGAACACAGACCGTTCCCTCGTGAACCAAGGTGTCATCTCAGTAACCCGTCTGCCTCTCCCGGGCCAACAATCATCCCTCCACCGTAAAATTTTCGCCTCTTAAAACGATTATATTCGGATAGACCGCCATGCCGCTGTTAGCGGCACCAGCAAGGGATGTAAATACATGTGAGTGTATTTACTGGATAGATTACAGAACAAGTAAAACAAACCACCTCTGGTATAATCTCTATTTCCTAGCCAGTTCTGTGAAAAACACGGCATAAGCCGCCTGACCGCGATGAAAATTGGAGATACGATAAAACTCGTCCGGGGCATGCATGTGCTCATCATTCAGGGACATGCCCAGAGGCACGGTATAAACCCCCAAAATTTTCAAGGCCATGGCTGTGACGGGAACACTGGCTCCGATACGGATTTCCAATGGCTCCACCCCATACACTTGCGACAGGGCCCGACGCAGCGCCATCAACCCCAAGTGTTGACTGGGAATCCGGTACGGATCACCGCGACCTGGCAGATCCGTGAAGCTCACCTTGACCTGTCGCGGGGCACGTTCAAGAATGTAAGCTTTTACCTTGGCCAACACTCCTTCCGGAGTCTGATTAGGCACCAGCCGACAGGTGATTTTCGCGTGGGCCTCGGCGGGAATCACCGTCTTCACGCCCTCTCCCTGAAATCCCGCCCACAAACCGTTAATGTCCAGAGTAGGGCGCACCCAGTTGCGTTCCACGGGACTGAATCCAGGTTCTCCAAACAACTCGTCCACCTGGAACACGGCTTTCAACTGAGTGTCTGTCACGGGAAAACGGTCCATCATCTGCCGTTCCTCCGGCGTAATTTCGGCCACATCGTCATAAAATCCAGTGACCAACACGCGGCCATCCAATCTCTTTAGAGATGCGAGAATTTCCACCAAAGCCTGGGCCGCATTGTGCACCAATCCCCCCGCCATACCCGAGTGCAGGTCCACCCCCGCACTGCGCACATCCACCTGCACAGCGCACAATCCCCGCAACCCCACCTCAATGGCGGGTCTATCTAAACTCAGTTGACCGGAGTCGGCACTGGCCATCATATCGCAGGCCAAAAGGTCTTTGTGATTGCTCATAAAATCAGCCAAAGAGGGACTCCCGATTTCTTCCTCTCCCTCAAATAGAAACTTTACGTTAATCGGCAACTTCCCAGCGGTCTTGAGCAGTGCCTCGCAAGCGGCTATAGGCAAAAGCAGATTGCCCTTCATGTCGGAAGCCCCGCGAGCGAAAATCAGATCTCCTTCCACCCTGGGTGTGAACGGATCCGAAGTCCACAGTTCAAAGGGTTCCGCAGGCTGTACGTCATAGTGGCCGTAAATCAAAACCGTGAGTTCACCGTCGGCATACAGCCAGTCTCCATATACCACGGGATGACCTCCGGTCTCCAGGACCTGCACGTGCTCTACCCCTGCTCGCTCCAGTCGCGTCGCCACCCACTGAGCGGCTCTTTGCACATCTGTCGCATGATGAGGTAGAGTGGAAACGCTCGGAATGGACAGCAAGTGCACCAAATCTTGATCCATTTCCTCTTGATGGTCTTCCAAATATGATTGCCAATTGGCCATGATCATCTCTCCTTTGGCCATGGATGAATTTTCACCAAGTCCACGAACCCGGTGATGACATCTATCTTTACCCTGCTGATGTTGCAACTTCCTGTCAGTGCTCTGACATTCATTATAAACTTCTGGGCGCAACATTCTAAGCGATTTTTGAGGGATGGTCGTCAGGCTGCCATGGATGTTCTATACGAAAATAGCTCGTCCTGACCCTTTGGCCATTTTCATCTTTGGTGGTGGCCGTCAGGCCATGAAAGTTTCGGACACGCACTCCAAGCTTGGTGAAGGTGTTGCGCAGAGGCAAAGCCCACCGTAATTCCGCTCGATGAAAGCCTGCAAACAACCCTTCACGAGTTGCAGCAAGAATTTTTATGATTTCAAACAATTTGCTCATGATTTCCTCATGAATGGCTCACGACTCTCCCTTCTCTACACACTACCATGGTATTCGAGTTGTCCAGAAGGTATGAAGGGAGAGACATGTGTGGCAGCCCGAATCAGCAATCGCCTGATTACTCTTTGCAGTCTGGCCATAGGCTCCATTTACGCAGCAGGTTACTTGGTCACGGAGGCATCCGCCAGCGTCGTTCCCAATGGAACAGCCACCTCCATATCTCCCCAGAGCGGTACAAACCCTTCGGGAAAAACCTCAGTTTCCTCAGGGAGCCAGACCGGTTCGGCCACAAACAGTGGGCCTGCAAGTACAGCTCCAAAAGGTCAAACCCATCAAGGGAAGACATCCACCGCTCACAAGACTCAGTACAAAGACGGAACTTTCCAAGGAACTGGCACCAATATTTACGGTACGGTCTCCGTGGCGTTGACCGTCAAGAGTGGACGAATTACCGCAGTCAACATTACCCAGTGCACCACCCATTACCCACAAAGCGTGATCGATCCGGTTCTACCACAGATGGTGATTGCAAAGCAGAGTTGGCAGGTGGACATTTTAACTGGAGCAACGGCCAGCACCATCGACTTCGCACAGGCGGTTTATAATGCATTGCAACAAGCGAAACTTTGACGTTGGGCCGCGGGCCCGCCCGACGGCAGGAGGAATGAAAGATGGGCAAGCTGGTTCAATCACAACTATGCTTGGGGACCCGGGTAACCATCCAGGTTGTCTCCACTCGTCCAAAGGACGAGGTGGATATCCAGATGGAGCAAGCCTTTTCCGCCATTCGATTCGTGGAACAGGTGTGCAGTCGGTTCGATGAGGAAAGCCCAGTTAGGCGTTTGACAGCTCAGGTAGGAAATCCTGTGACAGTTCCGGTTATTCTCTTTGAGGCCATTCGTTTTGCCTTACAAGTCTCCGCTCTCACTGGGGGCGCCTTTGACCCGACAGTCGGACAGGTGATGGAAAAACACGGATTCAACCGCCACTACTTGACCGGACAAGAGGTTGAGCTGGCATTCCAAGTAGAAGAATCGGTCAGTTACCGGGATGTGGTCATCGATGAACCACACCGGACCGTTCTGCTGCTCAAGCCTTTGGTGTTGGATTTAGGAGCCGTGGCCAAAGGTCTAGCCGTCGACTTGGCGGCAAAAGAACTGTCAGACTGTGAAGGGTTCTCCATTGACGCGGGTGGTGACATTTTGGTCCGTGGACAGAATCCCCAACAAGAACCTTGGCGCGTAGGAATTGCTCATCCCCTGCGCAAGGGAGATACCCTGGTATCCCTGCAGGTGCCAGACATGGCGGTATGCACATCCGGCAACTATGAGCGAGTGAGCCCACTCGATGAAACCATCCACCACCTGCTTGACCCCAGGTCAGGAACTCTCCCCAGTGACGTACTGAGCAGCACCGTACTCGCCCCTTACGCTATGTTGGCAGACGCCTTTTCGACTGCGGCCTTCATTCTCGGTCGAGAGAAAGGCTTACAATTATTAGAAGATGTTGGTCTACAGGGTGTGCTTATCACGCCGTCCCTGGACCTTCACATGACAAGTCAGATGGAGAGGTACATCTATGCACGGACAAACAACTAACTACAGACAAGTCAAGCCCGAACAAACTAGAAATGGGCAAACCAGCAACCACCCACAGCAAATCTCCTGGCGTAAGTTTATCAAAACACCCAAGGGATTTGTTCTCGTCGTCCTCGTGGGTCTGACCCTGTTGGCCTCCCTCAATTCAAATGAAAACCACGGTCTGATGAACGCCTTGATTGCCATTTTGACCGCTCTGGTACTGGACTGGCTTGTGGGCATACTTCAGCATTCCCACCGCTGGTTTTCCGATGGAGGCTTAATCACAGGATTAATTGTGGCGGACGTATTAAGCGCCACGGCTCCGTGGTACGCCGCAGCGTTGACAACAGCCATTGCGATTGCAGCCAAACACCTGCTTAAGGTGAAACGAAAACCATTGTTCAACCCCGCAGCCGCGGGTCTGCTCGTGGCAACATTTCTTTTCCCAACTGGACAAAGCTGGTGGGGAAGTCTGTCCCTGCTACCCGGCTGGTCCATCATCCTGTTGATTATTGGAGGTATGGTGGTCACACAGCGTGTCAATAAGTTCCCCCAAGTTTTTGCCTTTCTCGGAACCTATTTTGGTCTGTTGCTGGTGATGGCAATTTTTCACCTGGGATTGCCGTCAGACACACCGGGCGACGCCCTGCGTGTTCCCTTTGTAAACTCGGCACTGTTCCTGGCCTTCTTTATGCTCACGGACCCGCCAACCTCGCCGGCACCCTATCGACAACAGGTGTACTTCGGGTTTTTATCTGCTTTTGTAAGTATTGTAATTTTCGCCTTTCAAGGCGGCCTTACCTACCTATTGGTGGGCTTGTTGCTGGCTAATGGTTGGAAAGCGTGGGCCAGCCGTAATCCTAAGCCGTCTTATGCCAAGTCTCCATCTCTGGTAACCTCTCGCGGCGAGCGCTGAAACCCTGTTGGAAAATAGAAACAAAGAGGACAACGGGATTGGCAACCCCATCAGGGTCCGCCAATCCCATATGAGACAATCCGTGGGTCTATCGGGTTTCACCGAGATATGAGCCAAGGAGTTATGACCCCTTTCCGGGCAATCTCTTAAAGGCGTAATTCCTTAGGAATACTCGACTGCCCATCCATCTGTTGCGGACACACACTTATTGGCTCACTCAGGGAAGGAGATGGACCTTCTCCACAATCGGGCTGCGCGGTTTCGCATCAGGCACCTCGGCTGGATACCCTGTCGCCAACACACCCACCACCTGAAATCCCTCAGGGACTTCCAGAACCTCTCTCATGGCATGCGTGGACCCTACTGAAGACCATCGAGTGCCCGCTCCCGCTTCATGGGCAATTAAAGAAAAATTTTGGATAAAGCAGGACGTGGCAATCAGATTTTCCCGTTCCTCCAAGTCGGATTTTCCAGGTGCAGCAAGAATCGCCAATACCAGCGGAGCTCCACCGAAGTCCGTTTTGTGGTGTAATCGAGCCCGCGTTTCCGGTCCCACCACCTGAACCTGCCAAGGTTCGGCCATGTGATGATTTGGAGCATAAGCAGCCGCCTGTAGCCACTCCATCCAATCCTTCTCGGCCACCTCGGCAGATGTGAATTGTTTTATGTTGCGACGTGCGCGTACCGTATTCAACACGTTCATTCTTTCAATTCCCTCCTGATATGCGGCAATCAACTCATCCTTACTCTGTTTGGTCAAGCGTTTAATCGCCAATTCGCGTCTCAGAGCATACCCTTTGTTCGGAGTATCTTCCATGTACACCAGTGTCACAGGACGCCTGGTCCGCGTGTACTTAGCTCCTCGGCCCCTGTTGTGCATGACCACCCGCCGTATAATGTTGTTTGAAATGCCAGTATAAAGTGTGCCGTCAGAGCAACGCAGGATATACACACAGTAACCCATATTTGTTTCCTCGCAGCGCTACCAATCCTCTGAAAGAGATGGAAAGTTAGGCGTCCTTCTTATAACAGAGTGTGCACCCAGTAACTCACAGAATGATTGGATACATCTTGCACAAACTGGTTCCACGCCTGCCACTCTTCTGTTGTTAACGCCTGTTCGCCTACCGCAGCCAAGGCGTCTTGGCCAAGTATGGTAGGATGGACATCCGCAGGACGAACAAAAATGTCTTGTCGCCCATTAAATGCAGCGTAGGCATTCGCCACTGGCAGACCTGCCTGACTGGCCATCTTGGCAATCACCTGATTCTCTTGACCCACTAACTGCTCAGCCAAAGCATGCAAGTTCACAAACTGGCTGGAAATGGGATCATACAAATTATAGAGCACCACATACGCGTGGGGAGCCAGATGATGCACTTGCGCCAGAATTTGCGGTAAATTCTGTGCAAATTCAGCAATCGCTTGAACAAACTGTGCTTGCTCTTGAGGAGTCACCACCGGGTTAGAGGAATTCAGCAAACCATCTTTCTCAGCAAGCCCCAACAGATCATTGCTACCGATGTCGATGGTGACCACACTCGCCTGACGGACGGTGGACTGTAGTGTGGTGTCTTGCTGCAAAGCCGTGAGCAGGTCACCGGATGTCCATCCGGGAACCCCCAGGTCGCGGACAGTGTCGCCGTTCCACTTGCCGAGTAAATAGGGAAAGGCTTCGTGAGCAGGTTGTTTGTTGTTGGGTCCCAAGTTGTATCCAAAGGTAATCGAATCTCCTAACGCTACCAACATTCCCTTCTGTGCCGTCGGCAGGGTGATAGAAATAGGCGCCACCGAAGTCGAATCGTTTGTGGTGGCAGCCATAGCAGTTCCCGGCACAATTCCCATCATCGCTGCAGCAGTCAACAAGGAAACAACAGTTTTTCCAGTCTTCACAGAGCTCATCTTCCTCTCACAACAGGTATCCATTCATCCTCATGTCGTTATCGCATTTTTAACAAGTATTCATTTGTTCTTAATAAATAACATACTCCATATCGTTTGTCTATATAACGAACATCGTTATCATCTTAAGATCAATCGGAGATTTTGTGAAGTTCCATTATACCTCTTCTTCATCATACCGATTGATATCCTCCCACGGATAAATCCGGGGGATTCCAACTATTGCTAGTTGGCTTTCCT